>NZ_JAMYSJ010000018.1:0-112168 GCF_040321855.1 Mesorhizobium sp. M0227
GAGTCCGTAGGCCAGATACCAGCGAATGCAAAGCAAGTTCACAGATTGGTCGAAATGGCGGCCTTTGAACATCTCAACTCTCCGGGGAACACCGGAGCCCAATGCCATGCGCCTCGTTACCAAAAACTTTGCAACACATCCCCACCTCCTCCACCGGAAGATCGTCAAGGATTCCTTCGCGGCGGTCGCGGAGCACGGTCTCGAGGAAGCACACCTTCAGGGAGTCACCGAGATAGAGAACACCAAACCGATTGGCGTCAACGCGGCGTCGAGGATCGCTGAATCGGCTCGGCGACTTCCCGTATCCCAGCGGATCGGGATAGATGCTCCAGCAGATCCGGCCGAATGTCCGTCCCGGCGATATGGTCTCGATTTCGAGCTTTGCACGCCCGAAATCGGGTGAAGGTGGAACGCCGGGCATTCAGTCGAAATCGCCCCTGGCCAGGCCTTCCGCCGCGGCCAACACCGCGGCGTCATCGCCTTGCTGAAGGGCTTGAAGGCCCGTCCGCCCATCGAGGGCGCCATGGCGCGACACCAGAAACCGATAGACCGCCCAGGCGCTGTTGCCGAGCGTCTCGTGCAGCGCCGGCAATGTCCCGAACGGTCGGCCGTCCTTGTCGAGTTGCCAGACAGGAAAGCGGAATCCGCGCTTGGCGCCATCGATCCCGAGCACCTGCCCGCTTTGCCGCCTGGCGTTGACTGTCACCCGCGACGTGCCGAGCAGCTTGGCAAAGGCATCCGCGGTCAGCATGTCCTCGCCGGCGACAATTTCGGCGACGCGCTTGCGGCCACGCACGCGTGCTCCGGCAAGCGCCGCCTCGAGTTCGGTATCGGGCATGCCCGTGTCGTCGACGGGAAACTCATCCGAAGCGACCGGCCGTTCCTCGACCGGCGTAATCGTCTGCACATCAGCCGCCGGATCGACCTCTACCCGGAACGATACGCGATGGCCGATCTTGCGGCTGCGTGCGATCGCTTCCTGATAGCGTTCGAGCAATACCTTCTTGAAGTCTGCCTGCGCCGGAAGTTTTGTGGTGAAGCTCAGGGTGGCGACTCCCGCATGCGATGCGGTCCCGCTATGATTGCTGCGTTTTGGAGCGGCCATGATGACAACCTCTTGCTGTCACCAATATGGTTACACAGCGCAATTTCGTCAAGTTGGATAACTTCGTAAGGTAGACGAACCTTACGGCGGCTGCGGACTACACGATCCCCCACGCCCGAAACCTTCCCCTGCCCGTCATCTCGCGCAGGCCAAGCTCACCGATCAGGTTGAGCGCCCCCTGTTTTGTCACTTTTAGACGCTCCTGGATCATGCCCGCCGAGACCAGCGGTCGCGACAGTACCAGCTCGACCAGGTCGGGCAGTTTCGAGCTAGCGCGCCGTTGTTCGAGCCGCCGCTCCATCTGGCTTTTTGCCAGCACCAGCCGATCGTGTTCCTTCAGCCCAGCCACTGCTGCGTCGTGAATGGCATCGAGCCAGGCGAGCAGCCGATCGCCGCGATTGCGCGCCCGCCTCCGCTCGCGCGGAATGTTTTTCGCGCCGAGATGAATGCAAGCGAGATGGTGGGCGGCAAGACCTTCCTGCCGCAGCAGCGCGGCAATCAGCAGAGGCCCGAGCCAGGCTGCATGCTGCAGCACCTCGATGTCCTGCCAGGCGTCGAGAAGCAACGCCGCGCGCAGGACGACCGGCAGATCGCGCGTCCTGGCGATAACGTCCTGCCATTCGGCGAGCCGCGCGTCTTCGTCCCAGTCGAGATCGTAGATGAGGTCCGGCCGACCGTCCGGGCGCGCCGCTTTCGCCGGCACGTCGGCGCCGCTCAGAATCTTCGACGAGCGCGCCAGGACCGCATCGATGTCGGCAAATTCTTCGGCCAGGAGATCGTCCTCAGCGTCATCTCGAACCTCGGGATCAACAGAGGCAGTTCCAGCCCCCTCCCCTTCCGAGCCTTTTGGCCCCGATGCCGGCGTCGCGCCGCCGCGGCCGGCCAGCGCCAAAAAACCGTCACGGCTGAGCGCCCAGTCCGGGTTGTTCGAAAAAATTCGCCGGCGGACGCGCAAGACGGCATGGGCCCGGGTGAGTTCGTGGGTCGGGGTGCGGATGTCCATGTGGGCGTCGTGGAGGACGAGGTCCTCGAGGTGGACGAGTTCGCCTTCCAGCCAAAGAGCTGCGGCCGCGTCGGCAAAATGCTGGCGCTCGACAAAGCCGTCGCGGACCGGCGAGCGAGCCAGCCGCTCGTCGAGGCGGGCCGAAGCTTCGGTCGCACGCGCGACGGGCCCGAACAGGGCCTCCAACGGCAAGTCTCGAATCGCGTAAGTCATTGTTTTCACGATAGCAGAATTGCCATAGTCAAGCTATCTGGATGTTAGCTTGACTTGCATGGCACTTTCTCAACCGCGCTTCTCACTATCGATAATGACCCCATATCGGGACTGTACAGCACCGCGCCCTGGGGCGGTCAGGAGGCTAGAAAACGTTGATTTTCAGGCTCATCAAAGCCCCAGGAGCTACGCAAAGGGCGACTAGAGACGTTTACAAACGATCGTTTGTTGATATCTTCGGTGTTTGTACAAAACGCCCCTTTCCTATGCTGAGAGACGACGCGAATGGCCCGTGAAGCGCAAGATCGACGCTCCGGACGACTAAAGGGCCGGCAAATCGGCTACGCACGCGTGTCGACGGACGAACAAGCGACGGAAGCGCAGGAGATTGAGCTGCGATCGGCCGGCTGCGACGTCGTCATTCAGGAACATGGATCCGGTGCGTCGAGAGCTCGCCCTGCCCTACTGCGATTGATGAGCGACATCAGCGCCGGCGATGTCCTGGTCGTCGTGCGTCTCGATCGCCTTGCGCGCTCGGTCAGCCATCTTCTTCAGGTGATCGAGGATCTGACTGAGAAGGGCGCGCATTTCCGATCTCTCCGAGATCCAATCGACACGTCGACGCCACAGGGCATGTTTTCGCTACAGGTACTCGGCGCCGTTGCCCAGCTCGAGCGTGCGCTGATTTCGGAGCGGACCAAGGCCGGCATCATCGCTGCACGATCGAAGGGGCGGCTGCCAGGCAATCCTGGTATCCGGGAGCGCAGGCCCGAAGCCCTGGCGAAGATGACAGCGGTGCAAAAGGCAGCCTATGGCCGACGGCTACAATCAACGATGAACCAGTGGCTTCCGACGGTCCGTCGGATGCGACCAGACCACAACTGGGACGATATCGCTCGGGTCCTGAACCAGCGCGGCCTCGACTGGACGCCTGAACGACTGCGGCGGGCAGTGAGGTGGCTCGTCACCGAGCACCTGGCCGAATCCACACTGCTAAAGCGGGCGTCTCCTCTGCCTCCCGAAGATCGCCTGATGACTCTTGTGGCAGGGATTTCACAGTCTAACCCAGATCTGTCGCTCCGCGACATCGCTGGCCAGCTCGAGCGTCTGCATCAGCGAACCCCACGAGGAAGCGCAAAATGGTCTGCCTCCTCAGTCAAGAACCTGCTCGATCGAGCCCGCCGGCTTGGACTCGTCGCCGAACTACCCGCGAGCTGACCGTCATCCCGCTGCAGAACAGTCCTCAGTTTACGGTCCGTGGCTGACGCTCAACATTCCCGAGCCGCGTGTACGCGGCCCAGGCATCAGCTGGAACAGCGCTGCCGGCCCGCGCCAGCCAAGCCGCACGATCGGATTCGGTAAGCGAATTCCACCACACCATCCCGGCGGTTTCATCGGGCGTCGGTTCCGGGTCGTGTTCGTTTTTCATGCCTTCGATGCTCTCATAAGACGCTCGTCCCGACAAGCGCTGCGGCCACCGTCCATGTCATAGTGTGGATCGAAACCCGCCGGCTGATTATGATCCGCGCCTCGGCTTCTCGAGGCTGCGGCGCAACGCATCGCTGATTTCCAGCCGGGATTCGGTGCGCACAACCTTGCCTGCCGTCTCCAAATCGACGGCAGCGGCTTCAGCTCCGTTTCCGGCAGCTTTCGACGCGTCAAGCTTTGCCCGCAACAAGGCCATCACCATCGGCCAGACCGAGAACTTTCCGGCCTTTGCCCGGTCCGTCAAGCTGCGCAAATATCCGCCGGCGCTGTTGATCTGGTCCTGTCGCTGGTAGATCGCAGCAATGGTAATCGCCGCCTGCTGCTCACCCATTGCCGTTCGCGCTTCCTCCCAGGCGCTCGGGCTGATGCCCATGGTCGGCCGGGCAACCTCGGCCGCGGCCAGAAATTCACGCCAATTGCGAATTCCGCCGCCGCCCTTCGCCAGCCAAAGCATGTTCGGGCAGGCATCCAGCACGATCCCTAACGGCAGCTCGCGCTTCGGCAGGCTGCGTACGTTGTCGGTGTCCGCAACGTTGGCGCCCGCTTCATCTTTATTTCCTAAGCCAATTTCAGATTCAAATTTAGAGTCTGGTTTTGAATTCTGTATGTGGCGTCCATTTCGGGACTCATTGGCGTCCGCTTTTTGTGTTTTTACAAATGATTCCAATGCTTCACGCACTTCAGCCCAAAGGCCTTCTAGCTCCTCGGCAATCGCCTCGAAGGTTTGCCTGGGCGCGGTGCGTGGTATTTGGCCGACAATCGCCTGGTAGGCCTGCTGGACCCTGCCCCAGTTCGCCGGCACGTCTTCCTCAATCCCCGCGTCGATCATCTTGACGATGTCACGGCGGCATATGGTTAGCCGCTCCTTAACGAGACGAAAGGCCTTCTTCTCAGATCTGACCGCTTCCGCAAGATCCTTGAACTCCTCAGCGCGCGCGACGATCGGCGAGATGTCGAAGCCATAGGCTTGCTCGATCTCGCCCCCCTGCCCTTTCCGGGCGAAGCGCTTGCCGTTTGGGCTGTCCCGACGGATAATCAATCCGCACTCGACCAAGACGGCCAGGTGCCGCCGTAATGTCGTTGGCGGCATCCCGTTGGCGCGGCGAATAAGCTGCTCGTTTGATGGCCAGACGATCAGCTCGCTGTCGCCATAAAGCGTCGTGTCCGGATGGAACGACAACAACGCGTCGAGAATAGCCAAAGCGCGATCAGTGGCGCCCAGAGCGATCCTGGCGTCCTTGATATCCTGGAAGACATGCCACTTGTGGACGGTCGCCTCCTTCGACGCCGCCCTTGCAGTGACTTGGCTTGAGATCATGCCAAGCGTCATCGGCCGCCGCCCAAAGGGCGTCGTTGAGATATGCGTCCTCATTTTCCTTCACCTGTGTTCAGGCAAAAGAAATCTGCTCGTCGAAACGACGATTTAGTCCCTATGGGACTCTTGACTGCGATTCTCGGAAGTGCGATTCTCTAAGTTGCGAGACTACAGAGAAGGGCTTCCGGGATGCCGTTTCGGGGGCCTTTTTCTTTTGCGGTTTGTGATCAATCGACCCCACCGAGAAAGCTCAGTCGGGACCTAAGGCCTTACTTTTGAGCGGTACCTCCTCCTTCCCTGGTTTCCATAAACTGATCGTAGAGGCGGTCCAGCTGCTGAGCGACAAATGCTCCGAACGCAGGGGCCTGCTTCTCATCGAATATTAGTGCCGTCCTTGCCGCCGCATGTTCGATGCGGGCCGCCTTCTTGCCTAATGGAGTGGTCCACGATTTCACTTTCGGCGAAGGCTTGGACGCAGTGTTGGATACGAGTCTGAACACCAGAGCGAAGCGAGCGTCGCTGTCGGCCTTCCTGAACTCAGCGGTGTCGACCGCAGATTCGACTAACTGCATTGCTTTAGGGCGACCTAATCCCTCAGCGAGCGTGGCCCACCGCGCGCGTCCCGCCTTAGGTGCGGGTCCGATCTTCGAGACAAGATTTTCAGGAATGCTACGGGCAATCGAAATGAATCGGCTAAGGTCCGCCTTATCCGTTGAAAGCGCGGCAATGATTGTAGCGCGCTCATAGCCAGCATCCTCGAGATGTTTAGCGAAGAGAGCTTTCTCGATGAAAGATAAATCCGCCCGGTCGAGGTTTTCCCTGCCTTGGGCAATCACAAGGTCGTCGTCGCTGAGGGTCTGGACAATTGCCCTTACCTCGCGCCCTAATTTAGCAGCAGCCCTCAATCGACGACGGCCGTATGCTATCTGATACCGCCCCGCTGTCTCGGGGTGAGGCCGCACAAGTATGGGCACTTGTTGGCCGTTCTCGGCAATGCTCATAACCAGCTGATCAAAACCTCGATCGATTTCTGCCGGCAAACGATCCGCGATCGTTGATCCTTCGATCTTAGACGGGTCTAATGAGACAACTGCGTCGCCTGATGCTAGCTGTTCTTGAAGGCGTGCTGCCGCCTTGGCTCCTTCTGCCATCTCCTGCAAGGACGAACCCATCGCGGAAATGGCGCCTGTGCGTACTCGGGCGGCTATTTTATCAGCAGCTGGCGGCAGCGAGGGGCCGGGCTTTTTCAAAAATAGCGAGTCTATAGCATCCTTGCGACTCATGCCGAGGCTCCTTGCGGATCTGCGAGTGGACCTACCTGCACCGCACCTGCGGCGCGCGCGTTGGGAGCTCCCAACAACCGTTTAGCTGCGCGACAGCGGGGTGAGGGAAGACATCTGGGTGTCTGTTCACCAGCCCAGCAAATGCTCTTCAACAGCTTCGTGTTGGGAGCTCCCAACACGTCAGATCTTCTATCCATCACGCGCGACCCCACGCTTTTTTCAGCAGTACCTCAATCTCTGCATTTACCGAATCCAATGCCTCCATAGCGCGGTCGTAAGTCGACCGCGTGAGGTTCTCGCGACCAATTTCATACAACGTCTGCTTCGTCAGTCCGGCGTCAGACACGGCTGCCGACTTGACCATCGGATTGGTGAGAACGTGATCGTCGAACATATTTCGAAGCAGGGCCGCCACCTTTGTCTGGGGGGCATCCTGTGGCTCAAATCGCGTGAGGAGGTACCGAATAAAGTCGTACTGAAGATCCCCGCCGGCATCCTTTACAACACCGAGAAGGTCTCGGGTCATCAGAAGGAATTGGCTCATCGACGCAACATCGAGCATCTGCGGGTGCACCGTAATGATCATCGACGTTGCAGCGCACAGACCGCTTAGCGTAAGAAATCCAAGTTGGGGAGGACAATCGATCACTATGACGTCATAGCCGTCGGCAACTTCGTCGAATGCCCGCGCAACACGAGTAAAAAACAACCCGTCCGCCCCCGCGCGACTGGTCAGCGCTTTAGGAGTGGTATGCTCAAACTCCATCAGCTCAAGATTGCCGGGGACCAGATCCAATCCGTCGAAATAGGTCGAACGAACTACCTCCCGAAGTGGACGCTTGGCGTCGTCGTATCGAATCGCGGCATAAAGTGTTTCGTTTGCCGCCACGTCCGTCTCCGGAAGCACCCCTAGCAGCGCGGAGAGACTTGCCTGGGGATCCAGATCAACCGCGAGAACTCTATATCCCTGCAATGCAAGATACTGAGCTAGGTGGGCAGAAGTGGTCGTCTTGCCCGAGCCACCCTTGAAATTCGTTACTGCGATGACCTGCAGATGCTCGGTTCCACGACGATGGGGCACAAATTCAATGCTCTCGCGGCCACGCGTGCTCCCAGCCAGCATTCCGCGGATTTCGTTGATCTGCCCCAACGTGTAAAATCGTCGCCCATTGCTTGCGAGTTCTGGCTGAGGTCCTTCACCAGCAAGCGTCATTTTCCTGAGAGTGGAATCAGATATCTTCATCAGACGCGCTGCTTCCCCCGACGTAAACTTGCGCAGACTTTTTTGGGACGTCGGCGGAAACAAAGCCTCGCTCATCGCCTGCAACTGCGAACTGAGTCGATCGGCATGCTCGCCGATGGTCACATCGACCGACGGACGATCATTCCGAGATATAGCGGCAGCCTTGCTCACGGTCTAAACTCTCGTCACGGTTAATCGACGTGTTCCGTCATTTAACCGTGACGATACCTATTCGCCTTAGGCTTGCAAGAAGTTATTGGTTAACAATACCTTAACGGCAGCCTGGGGGAACCTCTTCCACACCACGCTAGACGGGCGATTTCCCATTACAAAACAATCCTCTATGGCATTCCCGTGCTCAGTATTCGCCTAAGAGCTGCTGATGCTTTTATCAGTGCACTCTGCGCGCCCTGTCAGGTGTCCAGACGCGCTTCGTGTGCGGTAGACCCGACTCAGCCGCGACGCAGGAGAGAATCGGATTCATGTTTTCGTTAGCCGCGGACGGCCGCGCAATGGTTCCGAACGCTTCCGAACCGGAGCAATACCGATGCAGGCACTCGCTATTCCAGCCGCGGCGTATGACGGCTTCGCACTTCTGTCGAAACGATGCATCGTCTTCGCGCTCCGTCTTTCAAGTGACGTCTGGAGTGGAATGTTGAAGCCAGCGACGACCGTGAGGTCGACGCCTTCGACCTCCTGAGGCCGACCGACGTTCTGGCGATTTCTTCGGCCTTCGATGTCGTCGGCTGCGCGCCGCTCCTTACCGGTGACAGGACCGACTATGCTGGTGAAAGGTTTCCACAATTGCTGGCGACCAGCCGGCTCGAAGCCCGTGCCGGGATGGTCGAGAGTTCACGCTTCTGCGTCGACACATCGCTCCGCGAGGGCAGGGGAGGGCGTGCGCTGCATGATGCCGTGCCCTGACCCTGTTCTCGGCGATCATCGAGTGGTCAATGACGCATGGCTACCGCGAGATCGTCATCCGCAACGCCATAGCCTCCCGGCTCAACGTCGTCATCTGCGGCGGCTCGGGATCGGGAAAGACCTACTCTCGCCAATGCGGTGATCGCTGAAATCGAAGAGACAGCGCCTGACGATCGCATTCTAATCCTCGAGGACACCGCAGAGATGCAGTGCGCGGCCGAGAACGCCGTAGCGCTGCATACCAGCGACGCGATCGACATGGCGCGGCTGCTGAAGAGCACGATGAGGTTTCGCCCTGACCGGATCGTCGGCGGCGAGGTCCGCGACGGGGCCGCCCTGACGCTGCTTGAGGCCTCAAACACCGGCCTTCCCGCTTAACGCGGATACACAGCCCTGATGAGAGCTGCTTGCGCAGCACTGCCTACGACCCCGCACAGAAGGGCGGGGCTGATGTAAAAGTTGAAGATCAAGGCGATGAAGAAGCACACGATGCCAGTGGTCGCGACCGTGATCACATCCAGTAAGTCGTCTTCCATGACCAATCATCCCTGTTGCCGGATGGCTGCCAGGGCGCCACTCGGCCGAAGGGGAGGGGCACGAACCCAGCCGCGATAGCGGTGCCTTTACCGGATTGCGCCGCCGCGACGACTAGGCCGCTGCAGAGTTGCCGGGACAAACGAACAGTGCTCAGCCGTCGGGCGGATCCTGTCAGTCGTTCGCATTGACATTGGCGGCCTGGAAGGCGTTGAACGTCGTTGCGACCAGATCGGTCGTGTAGACCGTCTCGCCGTCCTTTTCGTAGGATGAGTTGCTGATGCGGCCTTCGGCTATGACCGGCTGGCCTTTGGAAACGTTGTCTTTGATCCACGCGGCCTGATCATCGAACACGGTGACGGTGACCCAATCCGTCCTCGTTTCCTTTTTCCCGGCGTCGTTGGTCCAATGGCGGTCGGCAGCGATGCTGACCTTGACCGCCTTATTGAAGCTGGTGACGCTGCCTACGTTCCCGGCAACGGTGAAACGATTGATGCTGCGCATATTGGGATACCTTCTATAATTAGGTGGCTCGATTTCCGTTCGCACGTCAATTAGAGTGTCATCATAGAATCGACGGAAGCAGCAGTCAGATGTTGAGATTGAACCAGGCCCGCTGCCTCAAGCCGTTGGCGTCGGTATACTCAACGTACCAAGGCTTTGACCGCATCGGCCGCGGCATGCTGATGGTCTTCTGGCAACTGTCGCCGTCACGGCGGTTGGTGACTGTCTTGAAGATGGGCCTGCCGTTGCGATGGTCGAAGCATCCATTCTCGCGCTTCTCGCACATGTTTGGTTTTGAGCGGTTGCCCTCGTGCCCGACGTCGCTGTAGCCGACGGTCCAACCGTCCGGGCAGTCGTCATAGACGTCTTTCCGCGCGGCAGAGGAGTTCGCGTCAGGGCATGTTGGCCAGGAGAAGTCGGGAAGCTTCATCGCGGCGATGAGCCGGTACATGGGCGGGTGGCAGCTTGGGGTGGCTTGCCAGTTCCCGGAAACGCACAGCAGTACCTGACAGCCCCATTCGGAAGCCGGCGCGCTGCTGGCGTAAAGGGAGCCGACTGCAATGGCGGCGGCAAAGAGCAGAGATTTGGTCAATGGGAGCTCCTTTCACGGACGTCGCTGTTTATACTTTAATTGATTTTTTGCGACCGCGAAAGGAGGTTTGTATGGGGTTGGACGGCGGTGGAAAAATACGATCCGAGAAACGTTTTGGACAACCCAGAGCGCGATGTCATGCAGGCGCAAATAGCGGCAAAACTCGAAGAAGAACGCCAGCGGCGGAATCTGTCGAATCGAGATTTCGTGGCGCTGATTAAAAGCTTCGCCAGCGAAAAGGAGTTCTCCTACCGCACCTACTATTTGACGATGCGACAGGAGCAGAACCTGACACTCGCGACGGTCGCGCTATTCGCGCGGGCGCTTGAAATCAGCGTCGCTGAACTGCTGCTGCCGCCGGCAGTCGTGGAACCATCGATGAAGCGGCTCGACGTCCAGCAGATTAAGGACAACATCGCGCGCGCGATAAACGGCTACCGGAAGCGGAAGAACTTAATGAAGAGGGAGGTTGCCGACCTGATCGGCATCTCGACCGTCACGTATTACAAGATCGAGCAAGCGCAACAGAATCTGACGCTGGCGATTATCGGCATGATCGCCAAAGGGCTTGGCGTGCCGACGGCCGCTCTGCTTCTCGGCCGCGTCCCTAAGCGCTGATTTTTGCCTTGCCGGACGCAAGCGGCTCCGGCAGGCTTGTTCAAAAGCCCCTTGCGACGGTTCGACTGGGTGCGGAATGGTGGGGCTAGGCTTCCCAGCCGTCAGCCGGACGGTGGTTTGCGTCCGGCAAACCGCTGAAGGCGGCCCGAAGGGCCACCGGTCCGGCTGTAAGATGGCTGTCCGCCTTTCTGTTTATTGCCGAAGGTTCCTGAGGACGCCGCTTTTTTGAACCCAGTCGGACAAAATTTAAGGCCGAGGTTCGGCCGAAATTTTTTGAGCCATGCGAGCCAGCGCCGGCACTGGATCTTTACCAGGTTTGGCAGATGCCTGGCGCGCCATTGCGGGCGGTCTGTGATGTCGAGCAGGCCAAGATGGCGGGCCCGGCGCAGCGCGTTGCGGACGGTGGTGGCGCCGACGCCGGCGCGGTCGCCGATCTCTTTGACGCTCGATCCGCAAGAGCCGTGCTGACGGCAGTCCGAGGCAACAATATAAAGCACGGCCCGTTCACCCTCCGTGAAGCGATCCCGCACATTTGGGGGTAGGGCGGCCATATCGCCCAAGCGTCGTTTCCTCGCCCATCGGACGGGGCAGCGCGACCCGCTCGCCGCTTGATGGCGCGACTGCTTGGATTTCGGGCGCTGCGGAAAGTAGGTGCGCGCCGGCGGCAACCGGGCTTCGCGCGCCACTTGCAGCAAGGAGCGCCGCGAACAGGCGGCCTCGCTTAGTTCTTGCGCCTCCTGGTCCCTCAAGGCGCCCTCGGCCAGCCCTCGCCAGACCAGCACCAGATAGTGATCGATCTGCTTGGCCGTCGTGATGTCGGCAAGCCACTGGGCCATTTCGGTGTGTATGGTCACCACGTCTTTCCCTTGCTTGCGGCAAAGAAAATCCGTGGCGCGAAAGCGCATTTTCCTGTTGCGACTGTCAGAGGAAGCAGCTAGATTTTGCCATCTTCTTTTGGTGGCAATCGACGGAATTGGCGTTCCGTTCTAGCTACAACCTCTTGGAAATCCGGCCTTCGCGCCGGGTTTTCTTTTTGCCTGTATCCGTTCTCCACGATTCGATGATTTGCCACCGTAAGCGGCTGAGTGCATAAGTTAAAGTAAAAACCTGATCGCCGACAACCCTCGGCTTTCCGTGCGCCGCCTGGCCCAATTCGGCCTTGCGCCGTCAGCGCGCTCGTTCTCGGCTCGGATCGGGCTCGCTCCAAAGGAGCAGGGCGGCTTACGCCGCCCCTGTTGCTGGTTATTCTTCGTTGTCGTCGGTGTCTTCCTTAGCTTCGCAGCGGGGATGGACGCGGGTGAAGATGGCCGCAATCACATCTGTCGTGTGGACTGTTTTGCCGTCTTTTTCGTTGGACGAGTTCGCCAACCCGGCCTTCCACGTAAACGCTGTCGCCAACGTTCACGTTGTTCTTGATCCAGTCGGCGCGCGTGCCGCTCAGGATCGTGACGGCAAGGCGAAAGCCGGTAGGGGGACCACTCACCCGAAGGGCCGGCGCACGATTCTCGCATGCGGATCCGCAGCCGGTCCTGCACGGAGCCGGCGAAGCCGCGGAGGAAGAATGGGGGATGCCGGTTTTCGCGTTGTTGGGGAGAGCCATCTTTCCCTCTAGCGACTATGGAATTGATACTTTAACATCGCTGCATGAGCGACTCCCAGCAGATCGCGGACATGTATTTTGAGGAACTGCGCGAACGCGCAGAGCGCGAGGGGATTGACGCTGCATTGCATGTGGCAGCGATGACGCTGGCGTTCTATCAGAACAGCGCCAGCACTGGATTTCATCGGCGACAAGGGCCGTTGCTGGTCACGCCGACGACTGAGGTAAACGGGCCGCAAGAACCATGAACAATGACAGCGTGTCACTCTTTCCAATGCGTGCGATCGCCCCCGCAGCGATCATCACTCTACTGGTGCCCGGATTCACGTTTGCGCAGGCAGGCAATCCGATGTGGCAGTCAGGGTATAATTGGACGTGCGAAGCGACGGCCCGCACGATCTGTGAGCGAGACGGGACTTGCCAAATCGGCGATGCAGGCGGTGTGAAGTTCGAGATCGAGTTTGAAAACAGCCGTGCGCTGTTTCCCGACGGGACGGTGAAGATCAAGCGACACTACCGGCAGACGGTCAATGACAGTCCCCTGCAGGCGGAGGTGAAAGTCGAGCTGGCGGACAACCGCGTTCTGTGGTTGACGGCGGTCGATGCGAGCCGCACTTACTCGCAAGCCTGGACGGGAGCCATTGTCGAACCGAAAGGAGGGGTCGTGCTTTCGATCACGCAAGGCGTTTTTTGCCTTCCAGAATCTGCGGGAATGCCAAAGGGATGACACCGGACAGTTTGACCCGAAGGCAGCGTCGGGAACTCCGATGGTGGGCCGCTGAACTTGGCAAGCATCAGCAAGGCGCCGTGCCTTGCGTATCGTGTCACGGTGTTGGGCTGCAGGAGCTCGAAAACGATC
Organism: Mesorhizobium sp. M0227; assembly: GCF_040321855.1. Taxonomy (NCBI): domain Bacteria; kingdom Pseudomonadati; phylum Pseudomonadota; class Alphaproteobacteria; order Hyphomicrobiales; family Phyllobacteriaceae; genus Mesorhizobium; species Mesorhizobium sp. M0227. The sequence continues at coordinate 13,282 of NZ_JAMYSJ010000018.1, forward strand.
GCGACGCTGCCGTGATCAAGAACGGTGTGGGATACGCAGCTGAGCCTTGCCGCCGCTGCGCCGGCATGAAATTTTTTCGCCGCTAGGGGAACTGTTCCCGTCCAATCCAAACCAGCCAATCGGCGCGTTCGGACCGGAAAAAAACAGCGAAATTGTTCACCTCTGCGACGTTGTCGCTCCCCACAGCATCCCCGGATTCACATGAGGGACGGCGAGCAAGACTGCGCCGGTCCCCGTCCGGCAAGGCATTGCGGAGCTAGGCGGGGGATTTGCAAAACGTAGCGCGTCATGTGATGCCCGGAAAAGACAGTTCCCCGGGGCTGGCTCATCCATCGTTGAAAAAGCAGCAGCGAAAAGCTTGACACAAACCTCAATTAAAGTACGACAATCAACGGTAGCAGGGGGCGACATCATGTCCGAATCCGCGGCCGCAAATGGCGGCTTCGTCGGAATCGGCAGCGAGGTGTCGAATGCAGATTTTTCAGGTCCCGGCGATCGAGGACCAGCCCCTTTTTGCGACATGCTTCACGCCGCCTCAAGAGATTTTTTGGCAAACAGACCTTGATACTGGTGGCCGGGGCGCTTGAGCGCGGAGGAAATTCCGCGGTGCCCGGCGGATGCTTACGGTGGTCCTAGGAATTCCAGCATCCTGTACTTCCAACCCAGCCGTTCCGCCATACGCACAAACGCCGCTGGACCGAGAAACAGGCAGGTGCGCGCGGCCAGCCCATACAGATAATCGTTTACACAGGTCAGGATCGCCGGGCCAATTTGTCAGCAGACGACAGAAACCGCTCAACGGCCGCGCCTTAGTAACCGCTTCAAGCTCAAGCCGGCCAACAAAATGTAAGGCGGCCTGGCGAGCGAATAGTGGCCACAGTTTAATTCCAAAATATTTGGCCTAGCCCCGGCGTCCTTCAGCCTCTGCATGAACCTCTCCGATAGCTCTGGCAACACCACTTTGTCTCTCTTAGCCAACACAACATGGAGATCGAGATCAGGCCGTGCCAAACTATGCGCGTAATTCTCCAAGTTAAGGGGACCCCAGGCCCTTCTGAGATCGGTCAGCTCAATCTCAGGCTCAAGGCTATCGCGTATCGATCGTGTCGCGCGGCCCGTCCAAACCATATCCGCTAGACTCCCCGCCGTCAGAAACAACGAGGCTTTTGACACAGCCAAGTCGTGTGCCGCGACTATGGCCGCAACCCAGGAACCTAAGCTCATTCCGAGAACCGAAATCTCTCGATAGCCTTCGCTTTTCAGCCAACGTATGAGTTTTCGCCCATCCAACACTGCCTGCCTTACAGATTGGATCGTTCGACCGAGATTAGGGCTAAGCATATAGTCGGCGTGCACGGAGCCGGGACGGCTGCGTTCGAAGTGATAAGGCATAGCAATCTCGACAACCGTGATGCCACGCTGCGAGAAAAAGTTGGCAATCTGACGATTCCGGGCGCTTGCATTCCAATGGTGAAAAATCACCATCGCCTGATCGAACGACCCGCTTTCTGTGATTTTCGCCGAGACGACATTGTTTTGTTCGATATCAGTAGAAATGTCCGATGGAAATTTGAGCCACCCATCTAGCCTTTCAAAACCCTGATCACTCACACTCGGCTCATCGAAAAAGGCTGGATCAGCCACGGCTTGGTCCGCAAGGGCACAGAATTCCTCGATACTTGTTATCTTCTTCGCACCTGGAAAGGCGCGTTCCGCGTCAAGGATGAAATCCGTTGGTTTCTTCCCTTCCTCACCGCGAAGGGCCCGGCGTTCGTCCCAACGATCGAGCCAACTATGAAACACTCTGATTGTTTCCTAACTCGCTCGCTCGCCAGCGGCCTAATCCTGGATCGAACAGGCCGTATAGTGCGACTAGCACTGACATGGCCAGAAGGGTCGAAAAGCCGGCAAACGCGTCGATCAACAAGTAGCTGACAACAAGTAACGCCACGACCGCCGACATCTTCCACAAAGGCGCGTGAAATCGACCTCCGACACCTAATCGGATGGAGCCATACAGAAATACAAAACAGGTCGAAATAACGATAAGAAGGCTGCTGTAATGCGTCGGCATACGATAGCGGAACCCGGTGCTCACATCATCGCGACCTTGGAACATCGAAGACATATCGCCGACCAACCACGCCACAATATTCTCACCACTGGATGCCAGATAAGAGCTTTGGACCTTCATCCATATGGCGACCAGAACCCCCAAAACCGTACACCGAAAAACCCCACGCATCACTGTGAGGCCGGCTTCATTGAGCTTTTGCTGATGATCAACATGCGGCAGCTTCTTCAATCCGTCTCCAATTCTCCAAAGATCATGAACAACCGTATAGAGCAAAATGAGACCTGCGAAGAAAAGATAAAATACCAGGCACATGTATAGGTAAGCGAGCCCCGTAAAAACGACTGTTTCGGGGACAGATATGACCTCAGGACGCACAAGAGCTATTTTTCCCCAATCCATGGCATAGTTGCCACCGCCCTTCATCAACGGGATCAAGGACACGCCGATCCATTGAAAAAGACCCGCGAACAGCAAGCAAATCAAAAAAACCGACCAATATGTGTACGAGGAAGCGTCAACGTTGCCCAACCAGGCGTCGTCGCTTTCCACCTGATCGCCCTGCGCTGCGAGCTTTCTGCGCCCCTCACTTTTCCAGAAGACCAGCAACTCTATAACGAAGAAGAAAAACAGCGGTAAGAACACCATAAAGTCGAGTGTCCAATTTGCGGCCCAAAGGAATCCAACCTGCTTAACGAGCCCGTCCGCTCGCTCGTAGGTGACGTTGTGGATACCAATGATGTACGACAAAAAGCCGAGTGCGGTCATGCCGGCAAACACCGACGCGGGTAAATTCAGGGGAGATCCGTGACTAAAAAACGCCTCCGATTTCCTCGCCAAACTAAAACGCCGCCTCGGCCCCTTGGCGTCAGTATCCCGTATCAGCTCTGCCGGGGAGTCTGTCTCGTCATCGAAGGTCGCAGTCAGTGCCGTATCTGGAATCTCCTGTGCAAAGCTGCTTCCGGCTCTCTTCCATTCTCGTCTCTTGGCCGATAACCGCGATTGCGCCGCACTAAGCTCCATCTGCCATTCGCTAGTTGCGAGCGGATCATCGCATCCAAAAATCCTCGCCAGCCAACGAATGTTGGCAGTGCTAATTCCCTTCTCGTTCTCTTGATACCAAAGCTGCACCGTTCGCAGATCGACCCCAACCCGGTTGGAATCAATCTGTGAAATCGCCTCTGCAAGAAGCTCGGGCGTCCATGGGCCTGCAGGAAACCCGTCTTTGCCCAACGGCCGACCCGCACCCGCCGCCGCCAGTCGTTTGAATAATTCTTTGAAATCACTCCCGTCTCTCGGCGGAGGGAGAAATAACTTTCCGTTCTTAAACAATGACTTACAGGCTCTGGTTTCGTTCCGTTTCGCTAGGCTTCGTATCCTATCGTGCCTTCGTCCTCAATCAACGTATTTATCAACTCGATGCAACTACGTAGCGCGCTTCCAAGCTTTGGACATGCGCCCCCGGATGAAGCGTACAACTGATTGATTTTGGGAAGGAACATGGCCGAATCATTTCCTTGGAGCGGGCGAGGGACGCCCAACGTAGCTTCTCACCCCGCAAGGAGGATGCGCGATATGGCTCTGGCTGTAATAACGTTTAATGGTGAACGCCTTGAGGATCCTATCACTGAGAGGCCGCTCACAACGATACTTCGACGGCATCGTCAGTTGAGAGAGCAGGTGGAGCGTCTGTGTCGGCGTTTCGTCGAGCGCGAGACGGAAAGTCGGTTTTCAGCGCGGCTCGAGATGCGACTGAACGAGCTCTTTGCCCAGGAAGAGCATGCACGGGACGAGATGCTTCGATTTGCGGTCGAAAGCATCGAGGATTGCGCTGCCAAGGCCGAGCACCTTCGGTGGTTGCTCAACGAGGGCGACAGCGGATTGGAAGACGCCGATTGGAATCTGCTATTGCAGTCGTTTGTGAATAGTACCCCGGTGGCCGCCGGCGCTTTCTCCTAAGCTTGCGTGCGGACGCCAAAGGTGCCTGCCAGAAAACGAAGATTTTTCAGAAGGCGCCATCTTCGCCGTCGCGAAAGGGTGGAAGCCGGAAGTCCGTGAGGTATAGGCTGAGCGGCGGTCATGTGACCCTTTCGGTCATTCGGTCAGGGCGAGCCGGGCCGCTTCGAACTCCGTTATCCCCTCGTCGCTTCCGTCGGTGAAGCTCGCCACGGTAACCGGGCAATCCCGATCCGGGAAGTAGTAAACGGCATTTACGCAGAACGCCCCGCCTCCGGAATGTCCGATCGCCCGTCCCGCCTCGCCCATGCTGCCGCTCATGAGGCCGAGGCCGTAGCCGCAATCCGTCCAGGGCCGGCCCGAGACAGCGCCGCCCAGGGGATAGCGAAGCAACATCTGCCCGAGCGTGGCCGCGTTCAGCACCTCACCCGAGAAAAGCGCATGCAGGAGAAGGGCGGCATCTCTGGCGCTTCCCACCAAGCATCCGTGATAGACCCAGCCGGGGTGATACCGATCGGCTGCGCGCCAGCAGAGGCGCGAAAATTGCCGGCGCGTGGTCGCGAGTTCCACGCTTTTGAGCCCGAGCGGATCGCGGATCATTTCCTCGAAAAGACAGGCAAAACTTCGGCCCGATGCCGCCTCGATATGCTCGCGCGCCAGCATGTAGCCGATATTCGAATAGGACCAGCCGCGACCGGGAGGAAAAAGAAGCCCTTGCGCCAAGGCCGCGCTCAGAAGCCTTTCGCGGGACCAAGGCTCTTCGCCGGCGCGAACCGCGTGCTGGTATTCCTTCAAGACGCCGTAATCTGGCAATCCGGAGGTATGGTTCAGCAACTGCCGGAGCGTGTAGGACTCGCCCGGAATACGGCTGTCGAGATCGATCCCGCCGATCTCGAACAGCTTCAGGGCACAGATGGCAATGACCGTCTTCGTGAAGCTCCAATACGGGAAAAGCAGGGAGGCATCACCCAAAGCTCCCTCGCGCCCGTCACCGGAGATCCAACAGGAATGGATACCTGCCGCCTGTTGCACGGGCGTCTCGTATCACGGGGCGCCGAGCCGGGCCAGCCTGTCCGTTTCGGGTTCAATCCGGTCATCCATCGTGCGTGTCATCGACGGCGGCCATGGGTCGTTCTTTCGCGTTCGACGTCCGAGGGGAATTGATCGATCGAACAGGTCCGCGACAAGCCCGATCCAGGCGGTCGCACTGGCATGCCCTGGCTGTAACGCGGACGACAGTGCGACCCATCCTGACAGGAATGCGCCAACTGTCGTGCTACGATGAGAGCGGTCGGCCGGTGTTTACGATACCGATCTGCCAGCCTGCCATGCAGTGAAGAGGAGAGTTCACCATGTCCGGGATCAACCGCCGCGTCTTGCTTCTCAGCTCCGGCAGCGCCGTCATCGGCTCGACGATTGCGGCAACGGCTCACGCCGGAGAGCCTCGACGCCAGGACCGAGAACCGTCCCGCGACCTGCGGGCGCTGATAAAGGCGCACAAGGCAACGTACGCGACGTTCGGCAAGGCAATCCAAGAAAGGGACGGCAGTAATCGCGAACACGACAGAGCCAGCCGGGCCGAGGAAAGGGCACTGCTGGCTGTCTGTGCCTATCCTGCGGTCAGGGAAGGTGATCGCCGGGCCAAGGCCAGATATCTTTTGAGGATCGAGGGCCGCGGCGAGCTCGACTTGGCAGTGCACATGCAGGCTCTTCTCCGTTCGACGATGTGGAAAGGATAGGGGACTGGCTTCCGCGTCGCGGAACTTGGACGTCCGTGCCTTAATCAGAGCTTCGACAATGGTCGATGTTGCCGCCAAGGCGGCCTATGTACGGACGCTGCTAGGCGACGGGGCGAGCGGCATGGACGAGAAAGACTGGGAGACGCTTTTGCAGTCGTTTTCAGATCGTGACGGTTATTGATAAAGAGAGGCCATCCAGCCGCTCGGGGTTTTAGCAAAGCCGACGATGGATTGTCTTTTTCTTTGGCCGCCGAGTCCATCATAGGTAACATCAACAGCGCATCGTACACCAGGTCCCAAGGTGTCTTTGTCGCATTGCCCCAATGACAATTGTAGATTCGGCCAATCATTGGGCTTGGCGGCTTGAACCGAGACGCGAGCTTCTTCTTCAGTGGGAATTTCCAATTGGGAGTCTCGAGGCGCCGACGATGTCAGTGCATAGGTCCCGCCAACTCCTATGGCGATGCCGATCACGAGAGCGATGGCGCAGGATGCGATGCCGTTCATGAGTGCCAAAAACTAAGCAGCAAATCGCCTAGAGAGGGAAATTGATTGCAAAGCCACGTGAGCGCCAAAAGGAAAATGATGGCGGCTACAGCAGCCCAACCGTTACCGCTGTGGAGATCGGCGAGATCGCGTTCAGCTTGCTTTTGCGCTTCCAGCCCCTCCGCATGCACGATCGTCATAGGCTGAGATTCTGGCATGGTCACTGGCCAGCTCCTTTCGTAGCCGTGGGCTGCGAGGTCTGCAGAAGCGCCTGGACGGGATGTGGGAATTTATAGGCCCACAAGCCCTCACTCGCGCCTTTTGCCGTCAGTTCCGCAACAACATAGCCCATGTTGACGGCGTTGCCATCGGGATAGGTTGCCGCAAAGGCGAAGCCAGAAGAAATCATGGCTGTGCCAACATCGATTGTCGAACCCTCGATCTCGGCGGCGCAAACTGCGAAAATCGCGTCGTCCCGCGCTCGCCCGATCGGTTGGCAAGTCACTGCCGCCGTCTGAAACAAGCCTCCGAGCTGGGCCAGCGAAAGACTTCCGCAGTCGTGTTTGTTACCGGCAGCGTCCGTAGCTATGCTGCCGCGTATACAGGACTGGACGCCATACAGGCGATAGACCTGACCATCGGACTCCCAGGTGTCGCCGGTCTGCAGCGTGATATTCTTAGGAACGGCGAAGCTCGATGCCACCTGCTGGCCATAGGCTGGAAGCAAGGTTGCGGCGATTGTCGTAGCCGTCAAAAGAATGTCACTGGCTCGTATCGCCAAGGCCCATTTCCTTTCCTATGACGGCCGACTCGAGGAGGTCGGGGCGAAGCGGCTTGCCCTTCTTGTCAACAGCGATCTGAGCAAAGCCCTGGAAGACCATCGAGTCGTCGTCGTTGGCGACGAGGAACGGATCGTTGTTCGACCCTTGGCCAACGCGGGCGAAGCAGGACACAGGATCGGGCGTTCCGGGCGTCGATTGCAGGACCAGCGTCTTGCAAAGGATTACGCTGGCACGCTTGTTGTAGATCGTGCCGGCGTCATCTTTCGCGGCGTCTTTGCAATCCCACGTCTGCACCCGATTGTAGATGACCTTCTTGGACGGGCAGGACGTAAGGCCGCGCAAGACATATTCGACGCCGTTGATCTTGCGATGGGTCGCGTCAATGATTTCGACGGGAGAAGAGATCTCGTCGACGTCGCGAGCGAACAGCTTGCCGGATGCATCGTAGCGTTCAAGAACGAAGACCTTCTTGTGGGGTTCGGCGAACTGGCTGAGATATTCAACACTCGGTTCGGCGAATGGTGACGACTCGTCCTGGGCGGATGCCGCGCTCATCGATGCAGCGGCGGCAACCAAGGCGGAAACGAACATTTTCATGACGGTATTCTCCGTTTTATGGCTGCATCTGTGCGCGGCTGACCGAACGCGTCAAGCGGCTGGCGCGGGCAGCGCCGAAGGCGCAACACGGGCGGCTTGGACGCGCTGAGGTCGCCCGCGCTATGGTCAGCAGCAAAAAGGGGCGAATTACCGACGAGAAAGAAAGCCATAGTTGTAGTCGCTTGTTGACGAGCAGGATTGGCGCGGTTATGACGTAAGTTAAAGTAATAACCGGAGCGACGCAATGGCCAGAGTTTCGTTCGTCGGAATTCTTGTGGCGGGGGTTGCGCTAGCAACACAGGGCCATGCGCAGGATGCCGTCCCTCGGCAGGCTCTGCAACCGGTAAATGTAGCAGCCCGCATGGCAGCGGCGTTTCGGAACGAGAAGCCTGCCGCGCACACCGTGACGTTGAGTCATCAGTCGCCTGAGACGCAGTCGCCAGCGGCAACCGAGTGTCCGGCAGTCGACAGCAAGGCCGTAAGCGACCTCGTGCGCGCGGTGGCGGCGGAGGAGGGCGTCGATGCTGACCTGGCCGATGCGGTGGCTTGGGTCGAAAGCCGGCATGGCGCGGCGCGCAAGCAATCGTCGGCGGGCGCCGTGGGGATCATGCAGCTGATGCCGGGAACGGCGGGCGATCTTGGCGTTCGTGACAGGTGTGATGTCGAGGCGAACGTTCGCGGCGGCATCAAATATCTGAAGCAGCTCTACGGTGAGTTCGGCGACCCACTGTTGATGCTCGCCGCATACAACGCCGGGCCTGCAAACGTTCGTCATAGCCGGGGCATTCCGGAGTTTCCGGAGACAGCCGGCTACATCATCAAGGTTCTCAACCGCTGGAAGCTGTCAGCCGTGGTCGGCTCGTCGCAGCCGGCGAACGTGTCTGAGGTCAAAGGAGAAGGGAAAATCGAAAATGCGTGGAAGGACGGACATGTCATTGAAGTGGAGTAAATTCACGCTGCAGTTCGCGGCTGCCGTTGCAATCGGCACGATTTTGCAGCCGGTCGCCGCCTTCGCCCAGGACGCCGCACCCATCGAAGGTGTCTTCGATTGGCTGGTCGGCGTCCTGCAGGGCAACATCGCGCGCTCTATTGCGATCATCGCGGTCTGTTTCCTCGGGTTTATGGCAATGACCGGCCGCCTGGCCTGGCCGCTGGCGTTCTCAATCGTCGTCGGCATCGCTTTCGTGTTTGGCGCATCGACACTGGTCGATGCAATCCGTGAGACCGCTTCGAGCTAGGGCATGAACGACAACGAAGACGACCTGCCGACGGCCGAGCCTGTGAGCCTCGCCTTAACGCGCCCCTTGATGGTGTTGGGCGTGCGTTACGAGGTTTTTTGGCTGAACGGCTTGATCGGCGTCGTGTTTTTCATCGCCACCAGCAACATTCTGCTTCCGCCCCTCGTGGCCGTGATCGGCCACGGGGTGTCGGCCTATCTGTGTCAGCGCGACATTCACATGTTTCATATTTTCGAGCGCCTTTTTCTGACCAAGCGGGCGATGGGAAACACCTCGTTTTGGGGAGCCAGGAGCTATTCTCCATGAGCATCAACGCTGATCTGAAATACGGCAAGCAGCGCAAAAAAGAGCAGGGCGTGAGTGAACACGTCCCTTTTTTGCGTCATGTGGATGATAATGTATTGGTGACCAAGGCGGGCTTTCTGGCTTGCATCATCCGCATGGGCGGTCTGCCGTTCCAGACGATGGACCAATCAGAGCTCAACGCCCGTGTCCTGAACCGCAACACCACATTCCGCAATCTCTCGTCGTCGCGCTTTGCCGTCTATGCGACGATCATTCGTCGTCACATTACGCCGGACATCGAAGGTAGCTTCGACAACCCGTTTGTCGCTGAGCTGGACGCGCGTTACATGGAGGCGCTGTCCTCCAAAAACCTGTTCGTCAACGAAGTTTACATGACGGTCATACGCCGGCCGATGGCCGGCAAGATCGGCTGGGTGGACAAGATCTTTGATCAGTTTCGTTTACAATCGGCCGGCGAGGAAACCCGCGCCGAAGCACTCAAGGAACTGCACGATGTGACCGACAGCATCGTGCAGGATTTCGGCGCCTATGGGGCACGCAAGCTCGGGGTGGTCGAGCGCAACGGCAGCGTATTTTCGGAGCCTGCAGAATTTCTAGCCAAGATCCTGGCCGGCGCCGATGAGGTGGAAGTTCCGCTTCCCCGAATGAGTTTGGCTGAGGCAATTCCGATGCGGCAACTGCTGTTCGGGCGCGAGGCGATCGAAATCAAGGGAGCAGAGCCCTCTAGTTCGAAATTGGCCGCGATGATCTCCATGAAGGAGTATCCCCCCTACACAACGCCGGGCGGCCTCGACGGGCTTCTTCGCCTGCCTCATGAGATCATCATTACACAATCCTTCGCCCTGGAGGACCGCGTTGCCGCAATGGGCCAAATCCGCAAGATCGGTCGACAGGTTGTCGGCTCTGATGAAGGGGGCACCTCAGTCGAGCAATCCGTTCACGACGGCATGGACAAGCTGGCGCAAGGCGAAGTCGTGTTCGGCGACCATCATCTGACCGTTTGCGTGGTCGCTCGGTCAGTTCCGGAGCTCAACAAGGCAATTTCCGACGTGCAGTCGGAAATGTCGCGTCTGGCGATCATTCCGGTACGAGAGCGCATGAATATGGAGCCTGCTTTTTGGGCGCAACTGCCCGGGAATTTCAGCTACATCGCGCGCAAGGCATTGATCTCGTCGATGAATTTCGCGGGACTGTTTTCGGGGCATAATTTCCCGTCCGGCCAGAAGGACCGGCTGCATTGGAAACGTCCGATCGCCCTGCTCGAGACGACAAGCCAAACGGCCTACTATTTCAATTTTCATGTCGACGACGTGGGAAATTTCACGGTTTTTGGCCCGACCGGCTGGGGCAAGACCGTGGCGATGTCCTTCCTGCTTGCTCAAAGCATGAGGGTCGAGCCTCGGCCGCGCTGCGTATATTTTGACAAGGATCGCGGCGCGGAAATCTTCGTACGGGCGCTCGGCGGCCGCTATGAAGTTCTGCAGCCCGGTGTTCAAACCGGGTTCGCGCCCCTGCAGCTGGATGACACGCCGGAAAACCGGTCATTTGTCGATACGTTGCTCCAATATCTGCTGAAGCCTGACAACGGCACATTGGAGCCCGCCGAGATCCGCGTGATCGGCGATGCGGTCGACCAGATTTTCAGGATTCCAAAAGAGCGGCGCGTCTTTTCGATGCTGCCGGAGGTTCTGCGCGGTCGTTTGCAACCGGGGATGAACGACCTGACACAACGGCTCGAGCCGTGGCTCGACACGAAGAGCAGAGGCTGGCTCTTCAACAATGCGACCGACCAACTCGACTTCTCGTCGGCGGTGATCGGCTTCGACATGACCAAAATCCTGAACGAGCCGAAAATCCGCACGGCGGCGCTGCTCTATATGTTTTTCCGCATCGACCAGGAGATAAACGGCGATCCGTTCCTGGTATTCCTCGATGAAGGCTGGAAGCTTCTGGATGACGACGTTTTCGTCGAGTTCATCAAGGACCTGTTGAAGACGATCCGAAAGCGCAACGGCGTGGTCGGCTTCGGCACCCAATCCGCGGACGATGTTGCAAAGTCGGCAATCTCGAACACGTTGATTGAGCAAACCTCCACCAACATTTTCTTCCCGAACCCCAAGGCCGATCAGGAATCCTACCGCAGACGGTTCACCTTAACCGCCAAGGAGTTTCGGTTTGTCAGGGAGACGGCGAAGGAAAGCCGGGCGTTTCTTGTGAAGCATGCGTCGGATTCGATCGTCGCCAAACTCGACCTTTCGACGATGCCGGACCTGGTGAAGGTCCTGTCGGGCAACGAAAAGACAGTTCGCGAGTGTGAGGAGCTGCGCAAGCGCTATGGCGAAGAGCCGACCGCGTGGCTCCCCTATTTTTGTGGATGGGAGACGGAAGCGGATGAGCAGGCAGCGTAGAGCCGGCCCGACGGCCGTATTGTTCGCAACGGCCGTGACGGCGCCGATGCTCATCGCCCCGAGCATTGGTCTGGCACAGATCGCTGTTGAAGACGATCCCAACCTCGTCGAGCGGAAAAAAGATGAGTTCCAGAACGACAGTTCCAATGAGGACAAGAAGTCTGAAACTGGTCAGCGCAAGGCCGTCGTCTGCACCTATTCGAACAAATACCGGAACGAAATGTTCCGCCGCTCCCCGCAACAGGCGCTCGCGCGTGATGCCGGCAATGCGTCGCTCATCCGGCACTACGCAAAGAAGTATGGTATTTCGGAAGGATTGGCGCTGTCCGTGTCCTACCAGGAAGCGCGCTTCGACACCTGCGCCGGCAGCCATACTGGCGTGAAAGGCGCGATGCAGCTCACCAAGAGGACGGGCCGCGGCCTCGGCTTCGATCGCGACATCAACGAGCAGAATGTCGAGGGCGGGGTGAAGCTGCTGAGCCAGGCGGTCAAGAAATGCGGCGGAACGAACTACGCATGCCTCGCCTCCTACTACAACGGTTCGACGGCGGCTGAACAGGCCAATTGGTCGGCCGGCGTCGGGCGCTGGCATGGTTACTTCAATGAGTATGCGGGGTCGGGTAAAGCGCCAGCTGCCGCCCCGCCGCCCTTCAGCATCGAGGTTAGCGGCACCGGCGCTGCCGGTGCTGCACAGGCGGGCGGTGTCAATGCCGTCAACAAGACGGCTGCCGGGCTCGAAACAAGCGGCGCGCAACGATCGCATTATTCCAGCCTAATCGAGACGTTGGCGGCGGGTGTCGGGACCAAGGAAGAATACATGGACGCTTGGGACGAAAACTCCACGGCGCGCGGTTTGAATGCCGACCTGCTCAACCAGCTAGTCCAGGGCTCCGCAGCGGTGAACGACCTGTTGAACGCCCGTCTTCTGCAGCGCAACACCAAGCTTTCTCAGGTGTCTAAATTCGGCACCAGTGAGGGCACGGAAAACCCCTTCACCTGCGATCCCGTCATCCTGGGCAAGCTGGAAGTGCCGGACCATTTGTGGCCCGGCTGCGCCAAACGCGTCGTGGGACCGGGCGGCGCTGAAGAAAACACACTGGTTCCAAATGCCAACGCGGCGGCGGGTGCTTTGGAAATCATGCAACGCAACGCGCAATAGACTGAAAGGAGCCCTCCCTTATGAAACGGACTGTTGCAGCATCGTTATTCCTGGTCGCGTCGACTGCGCTCGGGAATGCGCAAATCGCGGTCATCGACGGCGCCAATCTGGATGTCGCGCGAGAAAACGCCGAGAACACCAACTCGATCATGAAGAGCAATGACGACATCCTCGAGAAGTCGAAGGAGATCCTGCAGGCACTTTCCGGGACGCGAAACGGATCGCTCGGCATCGGTCAACAGGGTCTCGGCGGGGGAATGTCGATCGCGTCGGCGCCATCGTTCGGATCGGTTCTCAATGGCGGAACGCTTTCCTTTGGCGGGCTTGGAGGTCAGGCACAACAGATCGCCGGCGCCGTGATCAACGGCCTGCAGTTGGTCAAGCAGCTGAAAGCCGTCATCGAGGGTGAGGACCCAGGCACCGTGAACAGCCTTTACAGCGGCAGCGTCAACACCTCGGCACTGCTGGCCGCACTGACGCAGCAAGCGTCCCAAGGCGTGACGACCCGGGAACAATCGTTGCAGTCCGCGACCGGCCAAATCGGTCAGGCGGAGAACGTCAAGGGTTCGGTGGACGAAAACACGCGCATGCAGCTGGAAACCGCGCGCTCGATCAATGAGCTGATCGGCGTCCAGAACGGCGCGGTATCAGCCCTCAACGAAGACCTGAAATTCCGGCTGACGCAACAATCTCAGGTACAAAAATTGCTGCAATTCAAAGATGTGAACCCGTTCAAGGATGCCGGTGGTTCGCAGTAGGCGAATGCCTTGCGGGGGCGAGTTCGCCGGCATCGGTCCGGGGAACGGTGCCGCCGATCGAGACTCTCACGGCGGGAAAGCTCATGAATTCTAGGGTGTTTTTGGCGCTGATGATCGCCGCGCTGGCAACTGCCTGCGCAAGACCTGGCCGTGAGCTCAAGGCGCCCTGCGGCCCGATTTCCTCGTATGCGGCGAACGACGAGTGCGGCGAGTTGAAGCCGGCAAACTCGGCATTCGACAAGGTGATGTCGGAATAAGACATGAGCCCCGTTTCGACCATCATCAGCGACCTTCTGAGCGGTGTCGATCAGGCCGGGGCTCGCTTTGTAGAGGTCCTGTACAAGCGCATCGGCCTTTATAGCGAAAACCTGTTCTTCGCGATGCTGCTCCTCTACGTGGTCATTTGGGGTTACATGCAGATTTTCGGCCGCTCGACGGCCTCGCCGCTGGAGGCCGCGTGGCGCCTCGGCCGCGCGATGTTCATCTACTGGATGGTCACGAACTGGGCTCCGTTCTCCGAGACGATCTATACGCTCGTCCAGTCGATCCCGGAAGTTCTGGCCAACCGCATCGTCCAAACGATTTCGTCGACGACCGGCACTCAGGTCTCATCGGTCGATGCTGTGCCGGCAATGTTCGACGCCCTCTACGAAGCGACGTTGCGGGTGGTGCCGGAACTCTACACGTCAGTGTTGACCGATTTCTTCGGCGCCCTTCTGGCGATCATCATCATCATTTTTACCCTGCTATTCATCGGCGTCGCCGTAGCGGCGATTATCGCTGCAAAAGTCCTTCTTTTCATCATCCTGGCTCTTGGGCCGGTGTGGATCATCATGGCCCTTTTCAATTATTCCTTCAAATTCACCGAAGGCTTTTTCTCCGTCACTGCGAATTTGGTGGTGCAGCAGTTGCTGATCTACGGCTTCCTGGGTTTCTACTACTACATGGTTCAGCTCTCCGTTTCCGCGATGGAGGGCGGCGCCGGGACCGACATAACCGGCAAGCTTTCTCACGTGATGCCACTCCTGCTGGTCACGCTGGTCGGGTTCTATGTTCTGTTACAAATACCCATCATCGCGGGCATTTTGACCGGGAGTGGACCGATAGGTACCGCCGGAGCCATTCACGGCATTCGGCGCTCGGCAAGGGGAACAGTGGACAACGCAGTTACGCGGACCGCGACGCGGGCTGGCAGTTCGCTCCTTAGGAGATCAGCCGAAGGACGCCCCCGATTTGCGGCTGATGTGGGGAAGGCGAGTATTCAGCGCGAGACGGCTAAGAACGCGTCCTCGCTATAGGGTTCACGGGTAGACGGCAGAGAAAGCGCCGAATTCGTCATCGCTTGCGATCTGACGGCGGCGAGAAGCGAGTTTGAAAGCAAGGCTAAATTAAAGTGTCAAACGAACCGACTGAAACTGGCTTGGTCGACCAGCGTTATTACCAGCAAGGCAAATCGTGGGAAGACGACACCCATCGCCGTTTACGGCGGTCCCGAACATTCGCTTGGCTGCTGGCCGGGGTCTTCGGCGTCATGGCGCTTCTCTCACTGGTAGCGCTCGTCCTGCTTTTTCCGCTCAAGCAATACGAGCCCTATATGGTCGCTGTCGACAAGACGACCGGCTACCTCGAAATTGCGCGAGCCCTGAAACCGGGTGACTTGGCCCAGGATGAAGCGGTCACGGCGGCGAACATCGTGCGCTATATCAGGGCGCGCGAGACCTATGACCCGCGCATGATCAAATCGAATTTCGATCTGGCGCAGCTCTATTCGACCGGAGCAGCCGCCGAAGATCTCGTGCGGGAATTCACGCCCTCAAATCCGAACTCCAAAGACAAGCGCTTCGGGACCGACACGACCATCAGCGTCACGGTGAAGTCGGTGTCGTTCCTGAATCGCACGACGGCAACGGTCCGCCTTTCGACCGAAGAGAAACGGCAGAACACGACGCGGCGTGAGCACTGGGTGGCGGTCGTCAAATTCCGCTACACCAGCACGCCGCTCAAGAACGAGTATCGGTTCGACAATCCATTGGGCTTCCAGATCACGGAATACCGGCGTGACCAGGAATCGCTGCCCGAGGCCGCACCGGCCGACAGGACGGTCCAATGAGGTGGCGGCTGAGAACGGTCGCGTTGTCGGCCGCACTTTGCGTTGCGTTGTCAGGCCCGGCGCTGTCGCGCGACAACCGAATTCGCTACGTCACCTTCAACAACGACAATGTCGTGACGGTCCAGGCGGCGATCGGCGTCTCGACGATGATCCAGCTGAGCCCGACGGAAGCAATCGAAACGATTTCGGCCGGCGACACGATCGGTTGGTCGATCGTCCCGAAGAAGGGATCGGGCATCCTGTTCGTCAAGCCGCTGGTCGAAAAGGCCGAGACTAACGTCAATATCGTCACCAACAAGCGGGTCTATTCTCTGCTCCTGGTCGGCTCGCGCGAACCGTCCCTGCGGGCATCGTTCCATGTTCGCTTCAAATACCCTGACGAGGACGTGAACGCGCGGCTCCTCGCCCAGGCCGAAGAAAGCGTCCGCAATCCATCGCTAAAGAACATCGACCCGTCGATGCTGAATTACGACTATGCCTATCGCGGTGATGACTCGCTCAAGCCGCGCGTCGTGTTCGATGACGGAACGAAAATGTTCCTGCAATTCACGGGCGACGTGCCGGCGATCTTCGTTGTCGAGGCTAAAGGCAGTGAGTCCCTGGTGAATCTGCGCACCGAAGGCGAATACACGATCGTCGACAAGGTTGCACAGCAATTTACCCTGCGGGCCGGCGACAAGACGTTGTGCCTGTACAACCGTCAATCCCCATCGCAGCGCTTGCCGGATCCGATTGGAGACATTTATGGCCCGTCGAAACTCGACAACAAGAGCGAGCGCGGGCGGTTCGATCAGAGGAGCCGCTGATGTCGGACATAGATTATCATGAGCTCGACGGTGGTAGCCCCGTTGCCCGGCGAAGTGCAGGTTTGGGCACGAAACTCGGCATAGCCGGCATCGGGCTGCTTCTGGCCGGTGGCCTGTTGTATATCAATTGGCCGAGCGGGCCGTCCGACCGGAACGCGACATCGAACGAGGACGAAGCTTTCGAGACCTCGACTTTTCAGCCGCGCGAGCCGGCGACGCCCGCGACGGCATTGCCACCGCAAGACCAGATTGTCATTCCGCCTCCTCAGACACCGCCGCCACAACAGTCGGCCGACGTCGACCAGACGGTCGCGCCAGGCGTCGATCTCGAGGAGCAGCGCCGTTTGCTTGAACAGCAAATGCGCGAAGCCGAGGCCCGCCGGCTAGCCGAAGAAGAGGCCCGTCGCCGGGAGGAAGAAGCCCGGTTGGCGGAGGAGGCACGCAAGCGCAAGGAGCAAGAAGAAAAGGCGCTGTGGGAGCGTCTTCGTTCGAACCAGATCGTCACCGACGGCGAACAGGACGCCCCGGCGGGCGAAGCGGGCGCGGCGATCGCCGGCGACGGGCAGCTCGTTCCTGTTCCCGGGGCAGACCTGGACCCCAACAAGGCGTTCCTCGCCCAGGCCGAGGTCAGTCGGAACGCCAAGGCGACGGCGAGAAAGAACAACCGTACGGACGCCCTGATTGCCGAGGGCACCATGATCCGCGGTTTTCTTGAAACGGCGATCAACACTGACCTGCCCGGCATGGTACGGGCCATCGTTCGCGAGGATGTCTATTCGCTTGACGGCCGCCGCGTGTTGATCCCGAAGGGGTCGCGGCTGACAGGCGAATACAAGTCCGGCATTGCTCGCGGCCAAACGCGCGTTTTTATCGTCTGGAACCGGATGATCCGGTCCGACGGCGTGTCGGTCAACATCGGTTCGCCTGGCGCTGACAGCCTTGGCCGTGGTGGCATGGCCGGTCGTGTCGATCGGCACTGGCTGGAGCGCTTCGGCTCGGCGATCGTGCTGTCGATCGTTGGCGGTGCGGCGGAATACCTTTCGGCGCTCGCCGACCCTAGCGGCGGCCGGCGCCAAGAGACCATTACCCGTGTCGATCCTATCACCGGCGAGGTGACAACGATCACGATCGATCCGGAGAGGACGGAAGAGGAAGCCCGACAGATCGCGATCGAACGCTCCGCAAGCACAATGACCGAACTGGCCAAGGAGGCTTTCGAGGATTCGCGCAACATCCCGCCGACGATCTATGTCGACCAAGGTACGTCAGTGATCGTTTTTGTGCGGCGCGATCTCGATTTTTCGGAGCTCTACGCCGATCCGGTCCAGCAAGAGCTGGCGAGGCTGAAACGCGGCGGCAAGCCGCGTGTCGCGATCGACCCTGTTCCCCTCTACATGACGCCGAAGGACAATTGGTTTCCGGCAGCACCCCCGGTGACCAAATGAACATGATCAAACACCCGGCCGTCGCTTCGCCGGCCGCATCGTCGAGCCCCTATGCCAAGTTCCCCATTCTGGAAATGGAACTGGAACCGCTTCACGAACTGCTACGGCAGGACGATGTTTCCGAGCTTTCCGTCAACAGGCCGGGCGAAATCTTTGTCGAGCGGCTTGGCGCCAAGGAAATGGAGCGGATCGCTGACGCCAGGCTGACCGAGAAATGGATTCGCAACCTCGCAACACTCGTCGCCAGCTCGACCAATCAACAGGTGAATGAAGAAAAGCCGATCCTGTCGGCGGCACTCCCCAGCGGCGAGCGCATTCAATTCGTGCTGCCGCCGGCGGCACCGGACGGCGGCGCGATTTCGATCCGCAAGCAGGTCATCATGGATATGACCGTCGACGACTACGCCAAGCGCGGCGCCTTCGAAGAAACGCGCATGGGCAATGAGCTCGGCTTGTCGGAAGAGGAAACGGAACTGGTTGAGCTGATCGGCGGCTCTGATCCGATGAAATTCCTGGAGCATGCGGTCAAGAATCGCGTGTCGATCGTTGTTTCGGGCGGCACTTCGACCGGCAAGACGACCTTCTTGAACGCCTTGCTAAAGTTAATTCCTTCGAGCGAACGGATCATCACGATCGAGGATACGCGCGAGCTGAAGCCCGTCACGCCGAATACGGTCGCCCTGCTCTCCTCCAAAGGCGACCAAGGCCTGGCGAAGGTCGACGCGCAAAGCCTCCTCGAGGCGTCGTTGCGTATGCGACCGGACCGACTGCTGCTCGGCGAATTGCGCGGCGCGGAAGCGTTTTCCTTTCTGCAAGCGATCAACACCGGACACCCCGGATCGTTGACCACGGTGCACGCCAATTCGGCGCGCGCGGCCTATGAACGTCTGGCGCTAATGGTCATGCAGGGCGGCGTGAAGCTCTCTCGCGAAGAGATCATGGATTACCTGAAAGAGGTGATCCCGATCGTCGTCCAGCTCTCGCGTCGCGATGCCGGACGGCGGGTGGTGAGCGAGGTCAAATTCACAAAAGCCGAGCGCCTCGGCTGATCCTGGAAGGCGACAAATGAGGGCGTAATGGTGCAGGTCATCAAGGGATTAGTCGTGACGCTCATGGTCTTGGCCGTGGGCGTCGTTTTTTTCGCCATCGCCTATGCAGGCGTCCATTGGTACGAGACGGGCTCCTTCGCCCTGATCCAGGATCTCGACCGGGATCCTTTTGCCACGCTGCGCCGCGCCTACGCCAATGTCGCCGTTCTCGGCCTTTATCAGCAAGCGCTTTATGCGGCCGGCCTGGCGCTCATTGGCGTGATGGTGCTGGCTGTCATGACCGTGCTGATGACGCGCAAGGCATCGAATGACGCCAGGTTTCTTAGCTTGGCGGAAGTCAATCGAGCCGGTTTGACGAAACGCGGCGGCGTCTTCATCGGCCGAGCTGGCGGCAGCCTCGTGAACGTCATCGGCGCGTTCACCCAGCGCGGTTCCAACAAGAGGCACTTGACCAAGCCGAAGCTCGTAGGCGGAAAAAAGCTATGGGTTGATGGCGACGACGTCGGTGGCTTCGTGGTTGGGCCGCCGCGATCGGGCAAGGGCGCCGCGCTGATTATCCCAAACGCCCTGCTCTGGCCGGATTCGCTTGTCGTGCTGGACATGCGCGGCGAGACCTATCAGGCGACAGCGGGTTATCGCTCGACCTTTTCCAAGGTCATTCGGTTCTCGCCGGCCGACGAAAAAGGCGAGACGGAATGTTATAATCCGCTCGATTTCATTAGCCTCGACACCGACCAGCGCGACATCGACATCCGCAACATCGCCGCCGCGCTCTTTCCCCGCCCGACGGCAGGCGAAACCTATTGGATCGACGACGGTCGCATGCTTTTTGCCGGGGTGATCTCCTACGTCATGGAAACGCCCCGCCTCGAGGACAGCCAGCGAACGCTGCGCCAGGCGCTTCGCATCATGAATGGCGCCGATCGGCCGTTCCTGGAATGGATTCAGGCACTCCGCGACGAGGAAGCGCGGGAAATTTCCGACTACACGCTGCAGATGCTCGCCAGCTATGCCGACATGTCGGACAAGCAGTTTTCCGGCCTGTTCGGCAGCGTGAGAACCGGCCTAAACCCGTTCATGAACGAGCGGCTTTTGCGCGCCACCGACAAGAGCACGTTCGACATCCGCAATCTCAAGCGGGACAAGGTCTCGCTCTATCTGGACTTTCGCATCGAGCAAATCCGATCCATCGGGCCATTGTTCAACGTCCTGATTACGCAGCTGATGAACTTTATGGCCAAAGAGCTGCCTGGGCGGGGTGAGCACCGCGTCCTGATCCTGCTCGACGAGTTCCAGAACCTCGGGAAACTCGAAAACGTCATGGAAGCGGCTACCATCCTCGGCGGCTATGGCGTGCCGACCTGGTTCTTTGTACAGTCGCTCAAGTCGGTGGACACCATCTATCGCGAGGAAGGCCGTAAGACGCTGGTCAACTCCGCACGTGTCCAGGTGTTTTTCGGCGCGCAAGACGCCGAAGACCTGAAATACATTTCCGACACCCTGGGCGAGCGCATGGAAGTCCAGAAGGATGTCAGCAAGACGCAAGCGACGATGTTCGACATGCATCACGCGCGCACTGTTCACGTGAAGGAGGTTCGTCGACCGTTGATGCGCCCTGACGAGATCCGCACCATGAGCCGCAACAAATGCATCATCCTTCCTCGCGGCTCGCATGCGATTTTTGGCACGCGCAATTTCTACTTTGCCGATACTGAGCTGTCGAAACGTGCCTGGATGCCGATTCCGGTCTTCAAGGCGGCGGCCGCCAAGGTGGACACAGAACCGGATGCCGGCCGGAAAGCAGCACCAAAACCGAGTGCTGGTTTTGGCGACATGTTGGTTCCGCCGCGGTTTGCGCGGGCGAGTGAAGCGGCGCCGGCATCGACGCGGCCGCGAGGCGCCGTTTTCGCGGCCAAGGCCGGCAGACGCCCTCCCCCGCCGGCGCGTCAGATCAGCGTGACGACCTACGTTGCAGCGAGCCCTAAACCATCAACCAGTCGCCCGCCCCTACCTCGGAACACGCCTGACTTGGCTGCAGTTACACGCGCCGCCGGGCGAAACGACGCAGTATCCACAGAAGCACAGGAAAGGCTTGCGGAGGCACTCAGCCGGGTCGCGAAGGTCACCGCGCAGGCGGCCAATAAATCGGAAGCCGCCGCCGGCTTGCGCGATCTTGAGATGGCCTTGCAGGGCGTTGATTAGTCAAGACCTGCAAAGTCAGTGCGGCGCGCCGCCTTGAAAAAGATACCGATATCCGGTCGTCGTCATCCAGCGCGCCCGCGCCAGATGGGTTTCCCAAGCTCTGTGTGCCCGGTCCGGTTCGCGGTCAGGATCTATATGCAGTACGACACGCGTCACTTCGCGCCAATCGGCATCCTCCGCCGCTGCGTCGAGCAAGCGCAGATAGGTCACAAAGTGTTCTTCGTCATAGCCCGTGAGCATCGGGGATTTGGGCGCCTCGTCCGCGACATCAGGATCAAGCGGCGGCTTTATCGGCATAGCGACTGCTCCTTATCGTCGTCGCGACCGCCCCGCTATGCCAGCGATCGCGCACCTGCCTATATCGCATTCCCCTTGGTACATCATCGGTCCGTTTGTCAAATTCACAAGTGAAGTGTAGCGCGAAATGAGATTTGGCGACCCAAGCGATCCATCGCGCGGGAAGGTCGCAGAAGGGGCTGGAAAGTACGGTTCGTCCCGTCCATCGGAACGAGCAAGGAGCGCCATGAGCCGTCATTAGACCGCGGCACGAAGGCGGACGTAGCCTGAGCCTGCCATTGGCGACCTCCTGCTGATAATCGTCACGGTAGCAGTCACATTTGGCAAACGACCGGGTTACCTCTGTAACTATGCCTTTTGTGGGTTTATGTTCCAGCATTGTTCTGGCATGGTGCCGCAAAAGGAGGCGGTCGGAGGGGAGGGCTTTCGATCAGCTGGATCATGGCGAAGGGCCGCTCCTCGGGGTGCGGAGCGGAGGGGGATCATTGCCGACGGCTGCGACGATATCAGTGAAGGAAACGCTTGACCTGCTCGACGGGACGTTCATTGGTCTGAGCCAGGGCGTCGTTGAGGGCGGATACGCGCTCTGGCTCGGTTCCGGTATCTCCCGCGATCGCGTGGTCGGTCTGGATGGCGTGCTCGCCAAGCTGATCGAGTTCCTGCGCGGCAATGCAACGGCGGACGTGGATTGTGCCTATCGCAAGGCCTTGGAAAAGGTCCTCGGCATGGCAGCGCCATCCGCGGAGGAAAAGGCCGCGATCGATTTCAGCCAGCCTGCCATCAACTGGCCGTGCCTGCCGAGCGTGCTTAGCCGACTCTGGAAGCAATATGCCGATGTCCTATCGGTCGAGGTAGGCACCGAGAAGTTCGATTATCTGCTGTGGGTCGGCCTCGATTTTGTGAACACCTTTGCGAGCCAGGACGCGGATGCTGAGCATCTCGCTATTGGCATGCTTGCGCTCGAGGGCGTCGTCACCGAACTTGCCACGGCCAACTGGGACGGGCTGCTCGAAGCCGCGATGCGCAAACTGGGCTATCCCGAGACCTTTTTTCGGATCACCGTCACTGGCGAGGATCTGCGCGGACCGGCGGCGGCAGCCGTGCTTTACAAGTTTCATGGCTGCGCGTTGCGCGCGATCGCGCAGGAGGACGATTATCGGCCGCTGCTCGTGGCCAGGGCGGCGCAAATTACCGGGTGGATGAGCAACGGGACCTTCAAGATCGTTCGTGACCAGCTTCAGGCGCTTGCGCAGCGGTCGCGGACGTTGATGATCGGAATGTCTGCCCAAGACAAGAATATTCAGCATCTCTTTGGCCAGGTCGGCGCGCAGCAGGGATGGAAATGGACCGACCAGCCAACGCCGATCGTCTTTTCGGCGCAGGAGTTAGGAACCGACCAGAAAGATGTACTCAATATTGCCTATGGCAATGACGTATATGAGCAGAACCGCGCGGCGATCTGCGAGGCTGCCTGTGTACAGGCCTATGGAAAGCCGCTGTTACTCGGCTTGTTGCTCACGGTGCTCGCCGCCAAGCTTCAGACTTTGGCGAGCGACGTGCACGCGCCAGCGCTGGATGCCGCGGCCCATGACGCGGTCGCTTCAGGAATCAAGCGGCTGCGTGATCGTGTCGCGGAGGCGGGTAATGCCGACCGGCTAAGCTTGGCGAACGGCATTGCCGCTGGGCTCGCGCGCGGTCGCCATCAAATGCAGAATGGCACCAGCCCAGACGGCACGCCCATGTATTTTCCGATCGACAATGAGCCGCCCCATCAAATGAAGGGTATGCCGCGGACTGTGGCAACGGGCCAGCGCGAGGCGGCGGCGGCGCTTGGGCTGATCGGTCTTGGCGACCAGGCGGCCGAATGGACGGCGGCGGTGGACGATCCAACCGATCCACGTTCGGGCGCGCTTCGGCTGACATCTCCGAATGGGACAGCGCGAGTCTTTTTCGCTGCCAATGACGAGAACATCACGAACCTCATGGATTGCGGCGCCTTCGATGAGGACGATGCGGACGTGGTGCTGATCTGCTCTCGAAAGGTGAGCAATCGTCAGCAGCGCAGCCCCAAGGCCAACTTGCGGGATGGAAAAATCGGTCCGCGCTACTTGGCTTTCGGGTCGATGCTGATGGATGCGGGGAGCCTGGCCGAGTTGCAGGCTAATTTTCGCTCGGAAGTCGCGATATGACAACTAGCGAGAGCGTCGTTCAAATCCTGGTTGGCGAAGGCGGATATCGGGAACTGCCGCGGCCGCTGAAGGTTGGTTCACTGTCCTTCGACTTCGCGCACGCCCTGGTCGCCGGGGACAAGGCTAACGATCTCGTCATCGTCATCGAGCTGAAAGGCGATACGCCCGACGATATCGTCATCAGGAAGGTGTTGTCGCTCACCCGCGCTCTCGATGTTCTCCAATCTAAGCGTTCGGTCACGGCGGTGCTCACATCCGGCCAGGCCTCACCCGAAACGATCCACTCGATCAGCCGCGTCTGCCGCGTCTTGCCGGTCGGCGCGCCTTTCGGTCCGAAAGCCGTCGACGCGGTGCGCGACTGGCTGTCGGTCCTGCTTCCACTTGCCCAGCCTCCACCCGTCAAAACCCTTGTCGACTGGGAAGGTGATCTGCGTAGCAGCATCCCTGCGAGCGCAGCGGGACCATTCTTAGAGGAGCTGCTGAGAGCCGCGCCAGCTGGCAAGATGGCCGTGGAGCAGATGCTCGCTTCGGCAATCCAGGCTCCGGTCGAATCCGTCCTCGAAGACGATCAGGATGAGCAATGACGGTCCCGCGGCTTAAAACACTAGTGATCGAGAATTTCCGCAGCCTGAGGGGCAAGGTCGTCATTCCGCTCGATGCTCAGGTTGTGCTCGTCCATGGTTCGAACGGCATGGGCAAGACGAGCGTGTTGTCGGCCCTCGAGCTCGCGCTCACCGGCAAGATCGCCCATCTCGCCTCTGACGGCGATGGCTATCAGAGCTATCTGACGACGCTCGAAACAGATGGCGGTTCGATCGAGCTCACTACGACGGGCGCCTATAAGCCCGGCGGCAATGTTGGCGGGTCATTGGATTTTAGCGACATCAAATTCGAGCCGACGGCGCTGCTCGACGCGGCGGACGCGCGGTTTTTTTCGGAACGCTGCTACTTGCCCCAAGCAACGCTTGGGCGCTTGCTCGAGATTTACGACGACCAGAAGACCGGCACGACATCACCGCTTACTTTGTTTGTGAAGGAGCTGCTCGGACTCCATCCACTCGATGCCCTGGTCGACGGTCTCTATCCTGCCTTCAACGTCGCGCGGGTCCGCAATCTTGTACCGGCGTATCGCCAGCTCGAGACATTGCGGGCGTCTCTGCAAAATGAAACCCGCGCGAACGTACAGTCGATCACCAGTGTCACGGACGCATCGGCAAGGCGGCTTGCTACGCTAAATGCGACATTGGCCCAGATTCCTGCCACGGCCCCGCTGGTCGTCACTGGCGCTATTAAGCTTGAAGCCCTGCGCAGGGTGCTCGAGACCGCGCGCGACGAGGATCGGATGTTGGTAGATCTCAGCCGCGTTCGCTCCGAGTTGAAAGCCCTGACCGAGCAGTGGCGCAACTTGCCCGCCGAAGACGCGTCGCACGACCGTGCCGGCAAGGAACGCGCCGAGCAGTCTGCGGCCGAAGCGCTCTCCACTTGGCGCGTGGGGAAAGGCCATGCCCTAGAAGCGGTCCTGACCGAGCTTGGGGCCAGCTTCGCCGACCTGCTTTCCATCGATGATGGACCGGAAGAGGCGCGCTCGGCGGCGCTAAGGCGCGCCGAGGCGGAGGTGACTCGATGCACCACCCTTCTCGCGAGTGCCAAGACCGCCACCGACCGGCGAAATGCCCTCGAGACCATCATTCAGCGCGCGACGGCGCGCATCGAGGAACTCAACCGGGCGCTCTCCGCGGGAGTGGAAGACGCGAAGTCCCTTGCCAACGCATTGGCGGGCATCGCCCCCCACGTCGCCGGCGAGACCTGCCCGGTGTGCGATCGCAATTTTGGCGAACTGGATCAGGGGCCCTTGTCGGCTCACATCGCCGCTAAGATCGCGTCGCTGACCAGTGAGGCCGGCCGGCTGCAATCTCTCGCTAATGAACGAGCCGAGGAAAGCAGTCGCTTGTCAGTCGCGCAGCGTGATTTGTTGAGCGCCAAGGGCGGCCAATTGGGCGCCGAAGATCAGGCCGATTTGACGGTGCGGAGTGCACAAATGGCGAGCGCCGTTCAGCAACTGAAGGCCATGGCGGACGATGCCGCTCAAGGCACTATACTCATCGCAAACGCCGCCGCGGCGAGAGACGCCGTCTCATTGGCGCGTCGGCGCGACGAGTTATCGACGTCGATCCTTCCCGAGATCGATACGGTGGTTGCGCGGACTACAGCGCGGCAGGTAAACAGCTTCGACGGCGTGACGACAGCGCTGGCGGAAGCAGAGCGTGTACTCGCCCAACAGATAGTGGCTGCCGAAGGCGTCACTACGTTGCGGATCCGGGCGCTGTCGGAGCTCGAACTATACGCCAAGGATCTCAACCAAATCGCCGACCTCAAAGCGGCGAACGCCCTCATCGCTGC
Organism: Mesorhizobium sp. M0227; assembly: GCF_040321855.1. NCBI lineage: Bacteria > Pseudomonadati > Pseudomonadota > Alphaproteobacteria > Hyphomicrobiales > Phyllobacteriaceae > Mesorhizobium > Mesorhizobium sp. M0227. The sequence continues at coordinate 39,283 of NZ_JAMYSJ010000018.1, forward strand.
GCGCCTGACCGTCGTCGAAAAGGCCGACGTTGAGATTGGTGATTTCCGCGCCCATGCGAAGAAGTTTGCCGATTCAGCCGACAAGGTGCGGTCTGACATCGTCAAGGCGGTTTTCAACACTTCTTTGAACGCGGTCTGGCGTGACCTGTTCGTGCGCCTTGCGCCGTTCGAGCAGTTTGTGCCGACTTTCAAATTGCCGGCAAGCGATAGCGGCAAGGTCGAGGCCGTGCTCGAGACGTTGCATCGTTCCGGCAAGGCGTCGGGTTCGCCAGGTGCGATGTTGAGTCAAGGCAATTTGAACACGGCAGCGCTCACCCTTTTTCTCGCTCTCCACCTTTCGGTGCCATCGAGGATGCCTTGGCTGGTCCTCGATGATCCGGTCCAGTCGATGGACGACGTCCACATTGCGCAATTTGCGGCGCTGCTACGCACCTTCTCCAAAGGTATGGGCCGGCAATTGGTCGTCGCCGTCCATGAGCGGGCTTTATTCGACTATCTCACCCTAGAATTAAGCCCAGCGTTCCCGGGCGACAGTCTGATATCGATAGAGATCACGCGCAATTTCGATGGCGATGCCGTCGCTACACCGCAGGCTTTGAGCTACGAGGAAGATCGCGCCATTGCGGCCTAGCGGGCAGCGCGGCCAAAGAGGGCATCAACGGCCCAGTGAGCCGATGTCTGCATCGGGTCAATTCTTCCGGTTATCGACAGGAGGGTTGCGTAGACGTAATGGCATACGATTTTTCGGCACTTTCCGGCGCTGACTTCGAAGATCTTTCGCGGGATCTTATCGGCCGGGAGCTTCAGGTGCGCTTCGAGGCGTTCACACAAGGGCCTGATGGCGGCATCGACGGCCGGCACGCCTCTGGACCGGTAAAGATTATTCTGCAGGCGAAGCACTATGCCGGCTCGCGAGTTGCAGACCTGAAACGAACGATGGCGCGCGAGCGCACTTCCATTGACCGGCTGGCACCGCAACGGTACGTGCTGACAACATCTTGCAAGCTGACGCCAACGACGAAGGCCGAACTGGCGAGAATAATCGGTCCTGCATTGCTTGGCGAGGCGGACGTATTCGGTCCGCATGACCTCAATGGCCTGCTCCGGGCATATCCGGATATTGAGAAATCCCACCTGAAGCTATGGTTGTCCGGAACCGCCGTACTGGAGTGTATCCTGCGTGCGGCCTCACATCGCTTCAACGCGATGACACGTGAGGAAATCGAGGAGAAGGTCCGCGTTTATGCACCCAATCCCAGCTTCGACGACGCTCGAGTCAAACTCGACCAGCACCATGTTCTGATCATCTGCGGTCCACCCGGTGTCGGGAAGACCACGCTGGCGGAGATGCTCGTCTATGCCCATATGGCAGAAGGTTGGGATTTGGTGGCGATTCGCGGCCTCGACGACGGTCTCGTTGGCATCGACGACACCCGCAAGCAGGTCTTTTATTTTGATGACTTCCTGGGTCGCGTAGCGCTCGACAAGAGCGCCCTTTCAAGAATGGACTCTGACTTGGCGCGGTTCATCAAGCGCGTGCGGAAGTCACCGAACGGGCGGTTCATATTAACCACGCGGGCACCGATTTTCGAGGAAGCTAAACGCCATTCAGAACATCTGGCGGACAAGCAACTGGATATCAGCCGCTATCTACTTGATGTCGGCGTGTACACGCGACGGATCAAGGCGCGCATTCTCTACAACCACCTGTTGGTTACCGGCACGCCACAGACTCATATCGATGCGTTAATCGAAAGCGGCAAGCTGCCCCGGATCATCGATCATAAGAACTACAATCCGCGCCTGATCGCCCTCATGACTGAGGGCAGCCGGATCGCCGATGAAGACGCGACTAGCTATCCGGCAACGTTCCTTGCTGCCCTGGACAACCCCACCCAGCTCTGGGACTTGCCATTTCGGAAGCATATCCCGACCACGTGCCGACATATGCTGATGACGCTGTTTTTCTGCGACCAGTTTGGGGAGACAATCGACGTTCTGCGGGAGGCCTACGATGCCTATCATGCCGAGCTTTCCCGGAACTACGGCGCATCCCAGGACCCGAAAGATTTCGAGGACTCGCTGAGAATCCTAGAAGGCGGTTTCATCAGCATCCGCGGCAGCGCGGTTTCCTTCGTGAATCCTTCCGTTAGGGACTACCTGTCCGCCTACCTGGATGATCTGACACTGCTCAAGCTTGCCGCACGCGCCGCCAAGCGAACGGAATGGGCCCGCCAAGTTTGGCAGCACAGTCGACGTCTTGGCATTCATGAGCAGCCGGGCTCCGTCGATCTGGCCGCGCTAGCAGCCAGCTTCCGCGGAGTAGCTGAAGCGTTCTTGAGCCTACCAGTGCAAAAGCGCGTCGAGACTAAATACAGCATGTCTTTCAGTGCGGACGGTCTTTCAAACACAGATCGCATCGAGCTCTTAATCGACTGGTGGTTCGCTTGCGGTGATGCGCGATACGTCGAACTGATCCAGGCACTTGCGTCATTCCCGGTGCAGGGATGGGACAGCTGGCGCGACGGCGGCGATCTGCTCGCCATAATCACCAAACTTCGCGACACGGACTATTATGGCATGCTGCACGAGGCGGCCTCGATAGCACAGATCATCGAGGACGGCGCCGTCGAGCTGATCGAGGACTTCTCCCTCAATTCCGAAGATCTTGAGCGGCTTGTTGAGGCTGAAGAGGAGTGGCGGGATGGGCTCGGACCGCGGATCCAGAACGCCCTAACCGATGCAATAGGTCGCGAGTTCCGCGATGTTCGCGAGGTGGTGAAGCAGATAGACTCCGAGTCGACGATCGACGAGCATGTTGAGACGCTGGAGCGCCTTGCGAAGCGTGCCTCGATACCGGAGGCCGTCCTCCGCAATGCCCGTGAAGTTGCGCAGGAACGGAAATGGGAAATCGAAGAACAAACTAGAGTTGCTCCCTCGCCGTCAGGGCGCAACGTCGATCGCGGGAGCGGCGACACCTTCGATGATGTGGCCCTAGCGAACCTGTTTGCGCCTCTTTGGCGTGGGAACGGCTGACGCAACAGGCTCCGCTCGTCCTTCATGGCCCGAGATCTGCTTTGACCTCCCATCAGGGATTGTCCGTAATGGGATCGACTCCCGTCGTTTGGAAGCCTGCCACCCCGCTATTCAACGCTCCCGGTCATCGTCCAAAGAGCGCTGCGTGTCGCGGTTTTGCCGTTCGACACGGTCCGCCTGCTGCTCGGCCTTCTTTCCCGGCGCGGAGCCCGGCGTGGCGCGTTTGTCGGGCTGCCGTGGGTTTTGCTCGTTCGCGGGGTCCTGTGTCTTGGCCTGCTGCTCTTTTTCGCGAAGAGAGCGGCCTTCGTCGCGCACCGTGTCGCTGGCCCCGGTCCCGCCGGTAGCCGCCTGCACGCGCACGTCATTCAGCCGTTCGTTCAAGAGGCCGTTCATTTCCTCGCGTATGCCCGCGAGTTCCTGCTTGTCCTCCCTCTTCGACAAGGAGCCGTCGATCCGATCAAAGGCCTTGTTCACGTCCGCGATCTTTCGGCGAAGTTCCAACGGCGACAATTCCATGCTCATGATCTCCTGTATACGGTTGGTCAGATCAATTAGAGTATCAAATTTTTCGGCCGACGACGATAGCGGTGTCCCCTCCCCGCTTGGCGTCGGCGTCGTTGGAAGCTCTGACCTCTGAACGGCCGCCACCTCGGCGATCGCAGCCGAAAATGCTGCAGCGCCTGCGTCCGCTTGCGACCCGGGCATAGCCCCGCGCATCACGGTGGCGGTCAGCCGCCAGCCACGCGCAATCCCGGCTCCATAGGCGGCGATGGTCTTTGCCTCGAAAACGGCCTGCCGCTTCGCCTCGACGCGCTGCGCGATGGTCGGCGAAACAGAGTAACGCGTATCCCGCTTCGATCGTTCGTACACACCGGCCTGGCGCAGGTTGAAGGGCCGCGACGCGGCGAAGTCCATGCGGCGGGTCGCCACCATGGCAATCCCCTCCTCGCGGGCTTTTTCGGCGTAGGCTGCGCGCCAGTCGTAAAGGTCCGCTTTGCTGAAATTGAGCTGCCGGCCGCTTTCCGAGCGCGCAAGGATCATCGCGTGCACATGGACGTGCCCGGTCTCCGGATGATGGGCGATAGCCCATTTGTGGTCCGGAATCTTTTCGGCGAGCACATCTTCGGCCGCCCTCAGCAACGCACGCGCGCCTGTGCCGGCCCTGGCCGAAAAGACGACGTGAAAAACGTTGCGCGGCTCCACCGTCTTGAAATCCGCCTTCCACGACGCATAAAGCGCTTGCGCGGCCTTGTCCGCACGCTGGCCAGCGGACAGTTCTTCGCCATCGGACTTGATCACGCCGGCATTGGCGCGAATGAATTTTTGCAGAAAATATTGCCCGCCTCTTTCGGTCGACACGGCGGCTTTGATCTCGGCCTTGCCGACGACGCCCGCGTCGTTCAACCGGGCCGTGATCCCGTCATCCGCCCGCTGCAGGACACCTCCCCTGCCGTTTTCGTGGTCGACTTTCTGCAGCGCCTTCGCCAGCGCGGCTGCCTTCATGCCCGTGTAGGCATAGACTTTTACGGTGCTGCCGGCGCGCGCATAGACGAAGGGCTTGCTGCCGAATGCGGCATTCAACGCATCGTGCAGTTCATCCCGGCCGGGATCGCCGGAGAGCTCGACGTCGACCTCGACGAAATTCGTGTTCTGGAATGACTCGCGAAAGTCTTCCTGCCACTCTTCCAGAAGCGACCGCCGTTGCTCGCGGGACTCGACACTGAGTCCTGAGTTCGTGAAAACCTCGATATCGTGTTTCTTGCCGTCTTCATCGGGCCTGGTGCCGAGATATTCGAGCAAGGCGCCGGCAGCTCCCTTCGTCCCGGCCGTCGAAATGACCTTGAACACGGCTGGCTGTGCGCCGGCCGCGATTCCCGCGCGCGCCGCGATGGCCTGCGCATGGCTAGACCCGCGCGTGGTCTTTGCGACGGCGGTCGGAACCGGTCGGCCACCACTGCCACCGCCACTGCCACCCCCTCCTCGTCGCCGTCTTTCATCCTCGTCATTGGCGACCGCAAGTGCTGCGACTTTGGTGAAAACCGCGATCGGGTCATTTTGCCCTGTAAACGGCCGTAGAGCGGCGGTGATGGTTGCCGAGTCGTTCGGGCCGGCAACTGCTGCCGGCACCGTGAGCGGCGCTGCAGGCGCGTTTGGCGTCGAAATTCCGGTGGCAGCGAATTTCACGGCCGCCGGCGCGGCGACTCTCGCTTTCGACAGGATGTCCGCCGCCGCGGCTGGCCGCTGCCTCGACGAAACTTTAGCGCTGCCTTTGCCTGCCCCCGCAGCACGCCCGGCCGATCGCGTCGCCGGAGCATTGCCGGCGCCAAGTTCCGCCGGCGGCGAGCCCCAGGCGGCCATAGTAGCGGCATAGGCCCGTCGCCGGATCTCCTCTGCCTCCGACAGCTCGTCTGATATCCCTGCCTCGACGGCCAGCGCGTTGTCGCCAAGCATCTCGTCGATGCTGAGCGCCAGCTCGGTGAAATACCCGCTCATTGATCCGGGCTCCGTCGTGCCCGGGCTGGCCGCGCCATTTCCACAAGCCGCTTGTTCATCGGTTGCATCATTCCGAGAAGTGCCGTGAGGCTTTTGGCGAGCGCTGGTTCATAGCCGACGCGGCCGGCATTCATGGCGCGAACTGCCTGATTGAGGTTGCCGCCGATCTTGCGCAACTGTTCTTGCAGCCCTTCAATAGCTGGTCGATCGACATCGGCCACCGGCAGAAACAGCCCCGCTTCCGTGCGCAGAAGACGGCGGATGACCTCCGATTCCGGCACGCCTTCGCGCTCGCTGACGGCGGCGAGGGCCGCCTTTTCGTCGGCACTGACGCGGAACCTGACGACTTCTCCGTAGCTGACGCCCTGGCGTGGCACGGTCTTATTTTTCCCCATGTTTTCCGACCTAAGCCCGCAAAGCGGGCGCGCAAAAGGGATTTGTTCCACAAATCTCGCTATCCTGCCAAAGAAGAAATACCTTAAACATGGGGGAAAAACAAGAGAAACACATGCGCCGCTTTCGGGTGCATTCATTTTCCTCCTACGCGCTGCTGCGTATACATCGTTTATAATGGCACGATGCTTTAGCTCTATAGTGGTATTACTCTATGCCATTGTAGCAGCATATCAACACACCATCACAATGGCACAGCGTCACGACGGCACAACGCTGCAATTAACAGCGGCATAACGTCATGCCGCTACGGCTCTGCAGCGCCATAAATTAGAGTATCAACTCGCTTGAAAATTGCAGCGCCGCAACGTTATAATTCAGAACGCTATATCGCTGTCAGCGAAGGACGTACGGGATGATCATCACTGTTGCCGTGGCAAAAGGCGGCGTTGGAAAGTCGACGCTGGTGCGTGCCCTGGCAAGTGTCGCCGCGCACCATGGCCACAGTGTTTTTGTTATTGACGCTGACGAGCGCAAGAACATCGATCGCTGGTCCATGCTGCTCGACCGCTTCGGCAACAAGCCCGAAAATCTGGAGATCGTGGCAGTCACCACGCCGACCGACATCCTCGCGCTCGGCCAGGAACAGGACAGGAAGGGCAAGCTGGTCATCATCGACACCGAAGGCAAGACCAACGACGAACTGACCGCAGCGCTTTTTGCTGCCGATATCGCCGTGGTACCGGTGCATCTTGCCATGGACGACATTACCGCGGCTCATCAGCTTGTGAACGGGCACATTCCCCTGGTCGCCGAGAATCGCGGCTTTGCCCTGCCGGTGATGTATGTCTTCACGAACAACACCGTCATCGACAAGCGGGCAAGGGCGCTTGCCGACTTGCGCGAGATCATCCAGCAAGACGGCACACGAATTGCCAGTGAGGAAATGCCCTACCGTATTGCTTACAAGGACATGCAGACCGGCGCGACGCTCTACGCGGGCGGCCGGGTGGACCCGAAAGCCATTGTCGAATCCGAGGCAATATTTGCCGAGATTGTCCAGTACGTGATTGAGGCCGCCAATCGGTCGGCCGCAGCGGAGTGACGTGATGGACGACAACGCCAAGAAGGACGCTCTGTTGAGCGTGATGCAGCCGGCTCGGGCTGTACTTCCCAAGCTCAATCGCCCGAAACTGGAGCTGAGCGGCACGGATATCCGCAAGGTGAAGGAAGAGGGCGAAAAACGCGATCCTGTCGCCGGAAAATCGCTCCGGGAGGACAAGAAGGAACCGACGACCGTCTATATCGCCGCCAAAGACAAGCGGCGCCTGCGCCTGCTCGCTGCTTCGGAGGGTAGACGTGTCAACGATTACTATGTTGAAGCAATCAACGATTTTCTTGAAAAGCACGCCGACCGCCTGCCAAAACTGTGACCGCGTTTCGCGCTGTCAAGGCAACCGCTTCGCGGCGCGCTGATCTGCGGCGCAGATCCTCGCGACCTTGACAGCGCTCAAGCCACGGTCACGGGTGCTTGGGAACATCGACGGGGCATTCTGCCCGCCGATGCGGACGGAACCTACCACGCGGTTGATAAACCCGCTTCGCGCTTGACGCGCCGTTTGCGACGATTTCGCCAACTCCAGGAGTTCGTCGGCTACATCGTCGAGACCTTAACTGGTCGACCAACGGCGTGTGCTTCGATCATCGTGACGCTGGCTAGCGACCCCTATGGGGCTGCGGGGGGATATGACGAACTGGAGGGCAGAAGCTCCAGGCGCTGACGTGGCGCAAGCGCGCGGTGAGAAGAGATGCCGCCTGGAGATTTCGGAAGCTGCTGGCGTGCATCCGCCTCTTGTCAGAGCATGGAAGATCCTGAAATTGGTATCCGCGGCTATTTCCAGTGGATTGCCGACGAAACCCTACGCTCCGTGAGTTCCATTGGCATGTTGTGATTGCCATAGGTAGGCGAGGATGATGCAGCAGAGGATATGCAGATCATGACGACGACAACCGAAATCGCCGACAAGATTGCCGCGGAGCAGAGCCTGAGCAAGGCGCAGGCCAAGGCTATCGTGGAAAGCGTATTTAAGGAGATCTCGGACGCCGCCCGATCGGGGGCGGAAACCAGCATACCGGGCTTCGGCAAGTTCAAGGTCAAGGACACGCCGGCGCGTGAGGGGCGCAACCCGTCGACCGGCGCCACGATCAAAATCGCCGCCTCGAGAAAGCTCACCTTCGCGCCGGCGAAGGCGGTGAAGGATGCGTTGAACGGCTGACCGCTCTGCCCCGGTTCGCGAACTGCACCGATTGGCAGGAAGCCGATATTGTCAACCTCGGCGCCTCGGGGCGTGTGCCGGTCCAACGACCCATCACGAGAATGAATCGATCCGGGTCCAGCGATTCAAAGCTGTCATTGGACAGCGGACTCCGCCTGCGCGATGCTGTTGGCATGGTTGCGCAACGCTATCGCCTCTATATCGAACGCATGGACGCGAGCCGGAACATGGCCCGGTTCTACGCCATGTCGCTCGATGAGACGCTGTTCGGTCAGACATGCCTGATCCGCCGTTGGGGACGGATCGGGACGCGCGGACGGATGGTCCAGCACTCCTTCGACAGCGAGGGTGAGGCAGTCGGCCTATTCCTGCAATTGCTGCGCACCAAGCGGCAGCGCGGCTATCGGCCGAGGATTGCCGCTCGACACGCAGAAGCGGCCCCGTCTGGTTGACGGGGCCGCTGCGGAGCCGATCAGTCACGGTTCGGGCGGGACCAGATGAGCTGGAGGCCTTCCTGTCCGTCCACCTCGATCAGGGTGGCGTAGATCGGGGCCGGGAAGCTCGGATCGTCCAGCTTTACCGAAAGGTAATCGCGCTCGGTTTCCTTGGCGGTCTTCTGCCAGGCGGCGCCCAGTTCCACGGCGCCCGAGTAGATGCGGAAGTGCGGGCCCTTGTCGGAGGGATTGTCGACCCGCTCGATGCGCGCCTTGACGTTGAGGTTGAGGGTCTTGATTGTGCCGGTGAAGCCGTTGGCGGAGGTGGTGAAGGTGCCGATGGTGGCCATGGTGATGTTCCTTTCCTTGTGTTTCGGGCCGCGCCCTTCGCGGCCTCGATGGCAGTCGACAGACCGGAGACGATCGGACCGCACCCGCCAGGGCCGGAATGCAATGGAGGGCGGCCGGAAGCGGCTTTCTTGGTCCGCGAGGAAAGGCGGCGAAGCCGGCAGGGGAAGAAAGTTGCGGATGGCCGTTGCGGGAGAACGATCGAGGCGTAGCCGGTTTCCGGTCAGACATGCCTCATCGAGCCGCAGAGGGGTTGGCCAGGTGCAAGGTTGCTGAAGGACCGACTGGCCCACGTGTCGGAGTTCGGCATTGATGGTATCGCTGGTGCGAAAGCATGCCGCGTAACCGGTGTCGGCATGGGCCGTTGCGGGTGACGGGCTCCCTCGATGAAGGTCGGGTAGCTCTATCACCGATGACCGTGGCAGTGATCGGCCAGGTCCGGGAGTACCGCGAGATCGCGTCGCCGAACACTGTTGTCGACCTGGCGCCCTTGATTGTCCACGCGCCTCGCATGCCGGTCTCCACGATATGGCGGCAAGGTTCCCTCGCATCTCCTGATGCCACGCATTCCAAGACCAGAGCCGGTCACGGACCATCAAGCAGAAGAGGACGCTTCCGAAAGGAAATGCTGGCTCAGTTCGAACAGAAGCATGTGTCAGACGCCGCACATGCCCTCGCATTCGTTCATCCGATCGAGCTGACCGTGATCTGCCAGCGTTGACAGATCTGCCTGATCGAGCGGCACGGCCGAGCGATGCAGATAATCGGGGAAGGTCCGTGACCCTCCCCGCCGACGATCGGTGCGTGGAACATCATGCGGCCTCGCGTGCTTCGGAGGCCGCCGGCTGAAGGCCGTGCAGGAAAGCGACGGCGCGCTGCGCCTGGGCAGCGGCCGAGAAGATCGCTCGCTTGTCTTCGGCGAGCACCTTGAGCCACGAATCCAGGTACCTCGCATGATCGGGCCGGGGCTCGAGCTCCGGTGCGATGCCGAGATCGGCGCAAAGGAAACAGCTTCCAAGTTCGGCGATCAGCTCCTCGCGCGCACGCTCGCTGCGATCCTTGGCGTGGCGGCTGAGATCGCGGTCTACGCGATGCGGTGCCGACGTCCAATGCGTGGCTTCATGACTCAGGGTCGCCACATATGACGCAGCGTCGCGGAAGGTCTGGAACGGCGGCATCTGGATGTGGTCGGTCGCCGGCGAGAAGTAGGCGCGGTCGCCGCCATGCCGGATCACCGCACCGGTATTGGCGAAGAACCGGTCGGCATGCTCGATGCGCGCGATCGGATCGCGCACGGGTTCTGCCTTCTGCCCGTAGTAATGGTCCGGCAGGCCATCGATCTGCGCGATGTTGAAAACGGAGTAGGCCTTGAGGAACGGAATCTCGCGATCGAATTCCTCACCAGCAGCGTCGGTCTCCGTCCTGGTGAAGCGGCTGGCGAAGACAACCATCGAGCCGGTCTCGCCCTTGCGAACCGCGCCGCCGAGCTCGAGGGCCTGCTTGAACGTCATCCAGATCGGGATGGCGTAGCCACGCGCGATGGTCTCGGACCACAGCAGCAGCACGTTCATGCCGCTGTAGGGCAGGCCGTTATGGCGTAGCGGCCGCGTAACGCGGCCGATGGCGTTGGTGGAATGCCACGGCTGCATCCAGGGGCGGACGCCCTTCTCCAACTCCGCGACGATATGATCGGTGATGCGCGCATAGATGTCGATGCGCGGCGCTTTCTCTTTCCTGCTCATTTTCATGAACCTCCAGTTCTGGAGGCCGCGCTGATCGCGGCCCCGTCATGGGGTCCGCTTGGGCGGAGCAGGATGGCGGGCCGCGCACCTGCAAGGCCGGAGCGGAGCGGAGGACGGCGAAGCCGTTGCGCTGACCGACCGGCTCCGCCAGGACCGCGGGGCAGGACGGGGGCGGGAGCAGGCGCAGAAAAGAAGCGAGGCGGGCGCTGGGCGCCGCCTCGATGCGGTCCCGAGAAAGGTCGGTTCAATGAACCGACCGGCCGCCGCTGTAGGGATCGTATTCGAACAGGATTTCGACGTCGGCGTCGTCGAGCTCGTCGGCGGGCAGCACGCCGTATTCGTCGTCGACCTGGAAGAGGACCACCGGGGCCATGAGGGTGCGGGCGAGGTGCCAGGCGACCTTCTGGGCGAGAGTGAGATCGTGCGACATCTGAGGGCTCCATCTTGGAGCGGGCCAATTCCCGCTCGATGGCTCCGTCAGTGTGCGGCGGCGGTCGCGATCACCGCGCAGGCTTCAGCCAAGCGGCCGCAGCTTGCTAGCGGACCCCTTGCGGGTTGATCGTGGAAGATCCGCCGCCGCACCAGGAAAGCCATTACGAGAGCGGGATTGGGTGCGCTAAGTCCCCGGAGCCTAAGTCGGCGTTCCGATTCGCTTGAGGTGCCGTCACCGCGGTGAAGGGGATTTGTCCGAGGTGATCAGGGTGGAAGCGATGCCGCTGCGCGCGTGATGAGGTGATTTGCGCCACAAAGGGTCGTAGCCCGTAGGCAATGGCAAATACGGGGGCCGTTACCAGACCGGTAAGTCTAGGGCGACGGAGGAGCGTAAGCGGACATTGGTCACGGGAACGGCGTTGGAGTGAGTGACCTCAGGCGTGGATGGTCGACCAGCCGCACGAACAACCCTGGCGATGCTAATCGGCTTCTCGCACGCGGCTCGGGATTGCTGATGCGTCGCAACCGTGGCGAACAGGGGAAACGCCATCTCGCCATCTCGCCACACAGATTCACGACGCCGTCGAGCTGCGGCTCTCGTATCGGCATTCGCCGAGTTCGGCCACCAACTCATAGGCAAGCCACAGTCGTCAGTATACTTCGATTGAGAATTCATTCCCTTCGGGGTCCAGGAAATCCTTTACCAAGACGCCGTCGACTGGCAAACGTTCGGAGACGACAGACGCACCGATCCTCCTCATAGTCTCGTCAAGCCCAGTCGAATTGGGGGCATGGAAGCAGAGCTTGATATCTTGCAATTTCGCCTCGGACGTTTTCTTTCCGCCGCTATGCAATGCGATGCTCAGTCCCGGGTTCGCTATCTCTGTCCAATGCTCATTGATTTCTTCTGTTGTCAGGTCGCGACCATTGATGAGGTTGGAGTAAAAGTTGGCCATCAGAGGCATATCCTCTACGAAGATTATTACTCGGCACACCGGGTTGATCATCAATTATCCTCAAACTTGCAGCTACTGGGCAGCAGCATTCCGCCCTCAGTGTTAGTGACACAAGTATAGAAAGTATCATTGAGCGAAGTTAGGTACGCAACTAACTGACTGATCTCCGTTGGAGAAAGCTGCAAAGGCTTCAGCAGTCCAGCATAATGATGGTCTTCGGGAAGAGCGTTTTCGAAATCCGAATAGAACTTTACCACTTTTCCAAGGGTGTCAAATTGGCCTTGATGCATGTAAGGCGGACGTCGTCCCACATTCCTTAGGGACGGCGTCTTAAAGGAACCCCACATCTCTTGAGTGAGCTTCAATTTCGCTCCGTTCGAATTTAATTCTTTTACGATGGCGTATCGACCAGAGTCCGGCTCTTCAAAATTTCTTATGGGTCGCACGCGAATATTATGGAACTGCCCGTCGGTAAAGTTACGTCCAAAATGGCAATTGGAACAACCGGCCTTCCCCCGAAACAATTCCCTTCCCGCTGATAAGTCCTTGGCAAAGTAGATATTCTCCCGGCTCGTCCCACAAGATACCAGTGTTTTCAGATACGATGCCAAGCTTTTCGCCAGCGCTCTTTCAATCACTTGATCAGGATCGTCCGTCCGCTCAGGCTTGCCGAACCACTTGTCTCGCTCGCCCGCATCGAGCAGCAGCCGATACTTCTCGTCTTCCCGTGCCCTCTCGACCATAGTCTCCCGGTCGAGGTTGAGTTCGTTCTGGCCGTACAACGGGTGAAGAACCGCCGTTTCCAATGACGACGCCCTGCCGTCCCAAAAGAGCCATCGTTGATCGCGTAAGTTCAAGAGGCTAGGAGCACGTCGTTTAGCCAGACCGGATTCGACATCCCGCAATGGTGTTGGATTGGTATATGAGTACCTCGGGTCGTGACAATCAGCGCATGCGACCGAACGATCTCTCGATAGATTCTTGTCGAAGAACGCGTATGCTCCAAGGCCCCAATATGGGCCCGCCTCTTCGAGATCCGCTTTTATTTCTTTCGCGATGCAACTTCCAGGATCGGGCGCCTCTTCTCCTCGGACCCATGTCGAAGTCAGCGCAATCAATATCACACCAGCGACCAACCAGGTGCTACGACTGTGCTGCCAGCGCATTAGTTTTCAGTGACAGCAATATCAGCGAAAGCGCGATGCCACACGCCTCCTCGCCCGACGTAAATCTCCATCTGCCAGTCTCCCGGCATCGTGAAATTCAAATTTCTCAGCGTCGCTTGACCGGCAGACCGTTCGATTTGCAATTCCTCGCCGAGTCCGTGTCCATGGGCCGGCATCGACGCATTGACTCGTATCTCGACGTCAGACGTCACGTCACGTCCATCCTCAATTACCGAAATAACCGGATCTGATGGTGTGCCTGCAACAAAATTTGCAGAAGCTATTTTCACTTGGATTGAGAATGCGGAATCCACAGTACTAATCGTTGCTATTATAGGTTGCGTGGTCGAGAAAAGATCACGCGAATGTGCGTCAGGGACCGCAAATCCGGACTGCAGGTTGGTTGTTGGCGTCGACAGCTTTGTGGCCAAGCTTATAAGAGGCTGCTTTAGCACAAGTTCGTTAGCTGCTGGCACATATTGCTCGCCGATCCCGAAAGCCAAAATGAAGGTCCCGTCCTTATCGAAGACTTGGGCCCGGTGATTACCAAAATCCATTACATAGAGCCGCTTCCGTTCCGTATCGAAGCTTATTCCCTTTGGCTTATAGAACTGCCCCTCCTGGACTCCGTACGAGCCAAATTCGAGGATAAATTTGCCATCTTTGTCGAACTTCTTAATCGAGTGCTTTCCGGTATCGCTCACGAACACGTTTCCTTCGTCGTCGATCGTGATGCCGAAGGGAAACAGAAATTCATCGTCTCTCGGACCGGACTTCCCCCAGCTCAGTATCTGTTTTCCGTCCAAGCTGGCTTTCACGACTTGGTAGCTCCACGGATCGACGAAGTACACGAACTTCCCGTCCGCAGTGACTTCCGCCGACACGGGTTTCCGATGGAATCCGGATGGCCCCTTCTCCAACAAGATTGGGGGCGCTAAGAGACGAAACTTGCTATCGACCCGCAGAAATGCGCCCTGTGCAACGTCGACAACTAACATACTGCCGTCGTTCAGGTTGATCTGAGGCCCCGGATCAACGCGGGTGGGATCGTAGCCGGCCGGGATATCCTGCGAGTTTGCAAGCACCGTCTTGAGATCGATAACCGTGCTTTCTTCGAGGGCTGCAGCTTTTTCCAAACCATCCGTTCGCAGGAGAGCATATTGCTGGATTCTATTGTTCCCACGGTCACTAATCGAAACAAGTCGTTTCGCAGGGTCGAAATTCGGGCCGCTCGGCATAACAAATTTGCCAAACTCAGTGCCAAAACCCCCGAACTTTCGGATCAGCGTCGGTGACTCTCCCGAAATGTCGAACGCGAGTACCGCGTGCGTGTCTTGTTCAGTCACGAGCAAGAGGCCAGCCAAGGCTTTTGTTCGAGCCCCATAGTGAAATCGTCCGCGTTTCTCCCACCATGCCGTCTCACTCACTGCCGTGACAGGCGTCTTGCTGAGGCTTGCCAAGTCGAACGTTTGACATCGATGTTCGATAGGCTCGCAGACAACCCCGAAATCCTCTTGATCGGTTACGGCGACAGTTCCTGGGTAGTGTAGACGACCGCCTCCTTCATGACCGGTGACCGGATGCCGGCCCCACTGGAAATCAAACTTCAGATCCGCTCGCCGGAAAACTTGGATTCGGTGATTGACCTGATCGGCAACAAAAATATGCATTGCCGTGCGTGAAAGACCGCCAGGTGTGGCAAGCAACCCGGGGTGCGTACCCCATTCTGCCGCGGATCGGAGTACGTTTCCGTGCCGGTCAAACACCACCAATCTTCCACTGGCAGCATCTGTTAGGATCAATTCCTCCCCAACCAATGCAATGCCACCAGGGTCGAATGGTAGCCCTCCAATCTCTCTCGGCAACACCCGCTCTGTAACTTGGCCGTCCTCATCTATGACAAAGAGGGTCGGATCGTCGTAAGGTATCAAAGCAATACGAGTGTCACTGGCATCCATATAGTAGGGTGATACAGTTTCACCGTTCTTCGCCCGAATATCAATGTTGCGTAGAAACGTACCATCTACCTTGAAGACGGCGATGCGACTGTTTCCTTTGTCGGCAACGAAAATCTTATCATTGATGACAACAACAGATGAAGGAAACTGGAGCTCGCCGTCGGCCGTTCCCTGCCGACCGATGTTACGAAGAAGCCGTCCGAATTGATTCCGGACCTGAATTCGGTGGTTCTTGTGGTCTGCAATGTAAATCGTTCTTTCGGAACCTATGTCCACAGAAAGCGGAGTATTCAACTGAGCTCTATCGGAACCATACTCTCCGAATTCAGCCTCCGGAACTAGAAGATTCGAGAAATGACGCGGTTCTTCTCCTCGTGCTGATGCCGCGCCAAACAGAAAGGCGAATGAGCATGCAATTGCGGAAATGCGTCTCATCGTATCCCCCTCACATGTGACAGCCCAACATATACTCTTGGCGGAACACTATCGAGTTAAAAGATTGGTTGCCATTGATCTCCTTCCTTTGCTGCTTCCGATCGATGTCTGCGTCCGCTAGTAGTGGCTGCCGTGCGATGCACCCGAGGCGGGCCACTACGCAGGGGAGTGCGGTGGAGGATGCTACAGTTGCCTGATCAGCCTTTCGATTGAACCCTCCGTTCGGCTGCTTCGGAGAACTACCAAGAGTATCTTGAACGACCGACTTGAGGCGCGAAGCCGCCCTTCGCACATTGTGGACCCGTTCCGATTTTATGGTCTCTTTGGGTATGAAGAAGCGGGCGGAGCCGCGGCTCCGCCCAAGGCTTTATCCTAAGGCCGCCATCTGCAGCTCGGCGGCCTTGCGGTCGATGGACTGGCCCGGAATCTCCACGGGACGCTCGAAGGGCTTCCAGGCCTCGCCGACAACGTGCTCGTAGGCGGTGACGGCGCCCTCGGCGGCCATGCGAAGTGCGTGGGCCTGGAGGGCCATGTCGGCCGCGAACTCGCGCTTGCGCTGAGCGGCGCTGTCGAAGCCGACCGGACCACCGACATCCTCGTCCCGGTCGTCGCAGGCGGCCTTGGCCGTCGCGTCACGGGCCTCGGTCACTGCCCGGCTGTAGAACTGGCCGGCGCCGTGGGCGGAACCCACAAACGCCCCGACGATGCGCTGCAGGTGGATCTGCATGGCGCGTTCGCCAAGTCCCTCGTCGAGTGCCGCGGCTGTGTCGACGATGAGCTTTTCGTGCAGGTCGCGGATGCCGTCGCTGTCGAGGACCGGGAGGCCGAAGCTCTCGGCGATGAGGGAGCATTGTGCGGCGTCGGGGCACGCGAGCCGGACCATCTGCAGGGTGGTGCCTTTGCGGAGCGGAACGACGCGGGCGCTCGGGCGGGAAGTGGCAGTTTTCTTGGTCATGGCATGTCCTTTCTTCAGGTTCCCGAAGCTCGGACCGGCCCCATGCCGGCCCTCCCTCGGGCGCGGTCTGACAAGAACCGGCGGAATGACGGGCGTTTCAGGGTCCGGGCGGACCGAGGCGAGCATGGAAGGTTTGCGGCCCAGCAGGGCTTCTTCAGCCCTCGCGCGGGACGCGGGCCTGCCATGTCGAGACCGGTTCGATCCGGCCGCCCCCGCGGCGCGGAACGCGGCCTTGAAGCGACCGGCCGCCGGTTCAGGACCGCCTACAGCCCGAGGGAGGACCGGCACGGGGCCTCGATTTCGACATGGGAGCCGAAGGACAGGCGGTCATGACCATCTGCCAATTCACGGTTCGATCCTGCAGGATTGCTGCCGCGACCACCATTGCCACGATGGTCGCTCGCGTGCTTGTCGCATCCGGCATCATCGGCAGCGTTGGCCATGTCGGCCGAACAGCGGCACGGCTAGACCTGCTCGCTCGTGTCGGCGGCTTCGGCGTGCCGGTCGAGGAACCTGGCGATCGCCTGCTCCTGCCGCGCGAGCTTGCGCGACAGGGCGTCGAGTTCCGGCTGGCGCCCAGCGGTTAGAGCTGCGAGCTGGGACCGATAGCGCTCGAGGAACGCGCCGGGATCGGACGCCTTGCCCCGACGATAGTGTGTCCGGCGTGGAAGCAGGCCGGGGATCAGCGCGGTCATGCGGTGTGTGATCTGCCGGTCGACCATGTCCAGTTGACGCTGCGTTTGTCGGCGCGCCTCCTCCATGCGGGAGAGCTGGCGGCGCAGCTCGGGCGCGTGGGTCATGGCGACCCCCTCCCCCGCCAGCCGACGAAACTAGACGGTCCGGCATAGACGGCATGCCGGTCCGGATCGATGACGAAGCCGAAGCGGCCGATATCGTACTCGTCGGCAGGGACGAGAAAGCGGCGCTCCTCGGTGCCGGTGCCGCGTTTACCGCCGGGCGTGGCGACGCACTCGACGAACCCTTTCTGCTCCTCCGAGGTGATCGCTGAAACGACGATCCAGTCTGCGGCGTGCTCCGCCTCGAAGGCCCGCTGGTCCTTCCTGCGGGATTCGCCCGGCGCGAGGATGGTGCCGAAGATGGCTTCCCACGCATCCGGCCATGAGTCCTTGATGGTCTGCTCGGCGTAGTGGCGCTCGAGCGCCGTGAAATGGTGCGGGAAGGTGATGGCAACGATTGCCCAGCACTCATCCTCTTCATACCACCCGCCGGCCGCGCGGAGCATCGGATGGACCTGGCGGTTTCGTTCGGCCGAGAGCTTGAAGCCACCGTGACCAGCAGTCGAGTGCGAGGTGACGCCTTCGGCATAAACCGTGCCGCCCTGCGAAGGACCCAAGGCGTGTGCGCGCCACCGGGAGTGTCACGGCGGCCAAGCGCACGCTTCTCCTGGTAGTGCTGGGCCTGATCGAGGATTTTCGCCCGAAACCCGGCCTTGTCGGCCAGATCACCACCATGGCCGAAGAAGTCCGAGCGGTTCCATTCCGCCATCGGCCGGGCGATGCGCCAGCCGCTGACCAAATAGTGACTACCATCCCGGCCAGGCGCCATGGCATAGGCGTTCGGGCCGACGAGGGCGACCAGCATCCCGTCGGCGCTACGGCCGAACGAAACCCCGCGCGCATCCGGAGCTTCCGACGAAGGCGAGGTTTGCAGAATCTGGCTCATACCGCTGCCCTCCCTTCGACGGCGGCGGCGGCCTCGTCGGCCGTAACCTCCTCGAGCACGGCGGCGGGATAGCCGTGTTCCGACAACCACTGCTCGGCGCCGCTGCGATGCGGGGCCAGGTAAACCAGTTCGGAATGGTCACCGGGGCGGTCGAACACACGCACAGCGCCGACCGGCGGACGCTCGATGATGGTGAAGCGCAGGCTGGAGCCCGGCGAAAACGTCCGGTGGACACGGATAGCAATGACACCGCAGGCGCCGTAGTCGGCTTCGTGCAGGGTGAAACTCGCATACGGATCGAGCGTGCCGATGTCGCGGCCACCCTGTTTGCGGATGAGACGCCCCTGGCTGTTGCTGGTCTTCCAGGCGTCGAGCTTTCTGCGGTGCCGCTCCGGAGGCCGCGGCGTGCCGTCGGACCAGGCGACAATGGCGCCGATGGGTGCGTGTTCAAAGATCGTGTGTGCGGACATGCTGTCCTCCTGTTCGGGAAGGTGGAAACAAAACCGCCGCCGGGTGAACACCGGCGGCGGAAGAGCGATCGAAAGAGAATGAGAGGCGAAGGCACTACTCGGCAGCGTCGCGGTAGCCCTCCTCGAATTCGTCGCCGGCGTCGCCGTCGACCACATGGTCGTCGCCGCCGATGTCCTCGACGTCGGTGACATCGTCATCCTCGACTTCGCTGACGGCGCTCTTGGCCAGCCATTCGGTGAGGGCGGCCCCGTCCGCCGCGAACAGGGCAGCGGGATGGACGAAGTGGCCCTCCCTGAAGTGCTCGACGAGGGCGGCGCGGGTGTCCTTCACCCTGGCGCGCGGGAGCACCGGCGTATCGGCGCACGATGCCTCGAGTGCCGGCCGCGACAGGCAGGAGAGGAAGTCCTCGGTGCCCATGTTGGCTAGGAACCCGTCGGCGCCGATCGCACCGCCGGCGACGAGCGCCACTACACCCGACTTGCTCATGCCTTCGCGGCAAGAGAGCGCGTCGATCAGCACGCCGCGCGCCGCGATGCGCAGCGTGTCGGTGTCGAAGGCGAACTTGCCTTCGGCGTCGAACAGGGTCGCAGCATGGCGAGGGAAACGCCGGCCGAACCCATGATCACCACCGGAACCGGAGTCGACGCGCACGTTCTGGCCGGCGAAGGCGAGGACAAGCAGCGCGAGCAGCGTGTCGTCCTCGATCGGCGCCCGAGACAGTGCTTCATGCAGGGCATCGGTGCGAAGGTCACCAATCATCTCGATACCCTTGCGGGTAACCGCGGGTCGCGGCTTGGAGACGACGATCGCCTCTTCATCGCCGGCGGCGTCTTCCACGCCCTTGCCCTTGATCTTCCTGGCCTCGGGCATGCGGAAGTGGACCGTCTTCACCTTGCCCTCGCGGTCGAGATACATCGCGGTGTGGTCCGACTTCTTGGGCGTGCCATAGACGCGCTCGGCCTTGGGCGGCAGCTTCACCTCGCCATAAGTGTTCGCTTCGGTGATGACGCCCTTCTTGGGCAGATTCTGGGTCATCCACTCCTGCTGGGCCCCGAGGAAGGCATCTACATCCGCCGTGTAACGGCTGTCTTGGTCGGCGGGCGCAAACAGATCCTCAACCCAGGCGATGCCGTAGGCCTGCGCCAGATCGTCGCCGAAGCTGGCGTCGCGCGCATACATGCGGGTCTTGGCGAGGCCGTTGGCAACGGCCCACCACGAGACCTGCGGATCGCCCTTGCTTGGCTTGTGCGCCTTCCAGACCTCCTTCTGCTCTTCGAGCGAGGCGGCCGCGATGGTACGGAGCTGACGCTCGTCGGGCATGTCGCCCTTGGCCATGTGGTCGAGCATCGCCGGCAGCACATTGGCGAGCAGCCTCAGCTTCTTGATCTGGCGCACCGACTGCGCGAGCGCGATGCCAATCGCCTCCTCGGTCCAGCCGAGCGCCACGAGACGCTCGATGGCCCGCCACTGGTCGACGGGGTTGAGCTGCTCATGCGCGATCGTGGTGACCAGCGAGCGCATGGCGCCGCCATCCTCGGCCCGAGGAACCACCAGAACGGCGACTTCCTCGAGGCCGGCGGCAATCGCCTGCTTGACGCGACGGTGGCCCTCGTCGATGACGAAGCCGTTGGCGCCATCCGTTTCGGCGGCGACGATGGGCGGCTGCACGATGCCAACAGCCTTGATCGTCGCCAGCAGCAGGGCGTCGGCCTGCGGGCTGGACTTGGAACGGCGCGCCTTGTCGGGATTGTCCTTGAGCGAGCGCGGATCAACGAATTTCAGTTCCATGGGAATGCTCCTTGGAGGGTTGCGGACGCGGCCCATCGCCGGTCCTTTCTCGTCTTCTTTCCGAAGACATCCCCCGGCCCGCGGGGCGGGCGGGCCGGTGCAATTGCGCCCGAGCATTCCTGCCCGGCCGGCCAAGCGGGGCTTCCAGCCCTGCGCAGGGTGACGGGCCGGGACTGCGACGGGGGCGATTGAGCGTCAGCGTCGGCGGAACGCGCGATCTGCGAGGAGCCCTCTCTTCCTCCCTCCGCTCCCCGGTCTTTCGTCTCCCCTGGACTGACACTCAATGGAAGCGACGGCGCCAACGCACGCCGCCTCACGCTGCGCGGGCCTCGTCCTTCCTATTTCCCTCGACGTCCTGGGCGAGTGATTTCTCGATGTCGCCAAGCTGTCGGCGTTTTTCGGCCAGCTCACCCGAGAATGCGAAGCTGCCGCCCTCGCGCGAGCGATAGGCTGCCAGACGTCGCTCGGCCTCGGCGAGGCGATCTCGATAACGCTCCTGCTCGTCCTCGAGGCTGGCGAGGACGTGCTCCAGGCGGGCGATCGCACCGAGGGGTGGCGTGGTCACGGGCAGCTCGATTTCCGTCTCGGCCCCGGTGCGCATCAGCACGGTGGCGTACCGATAGCCATCCTGGCCGAAGCACTCGCCGGAGTATTCGAGCTCGAACCCACCGACCGTCGCGATCACGACATCGCCGGCGTACTGGAGCTGGACCAGCGTCAGGATCTCCTTCATCAACGCCCGACCGGCGAGCTTGCGTTCGGCGAAGGTCGCGTCGCCGACCACCATCCGGAAGGCCTCGCCCGCGGTCCGAACCAGACGCTCAAGATCCTCGGCGATCTCGCCGATGCGAAGTGTCGAATATTCGATGTCGCGTTCGGCGTCGCGGATCTGTCGGCGGATGGCGAACTGATCGTCCTGATGGGCCGAGCGCAGTCTTTCGAGCCGGGCGATGTCGGCTTCGAGGCCGGCTTTCTGCATGAGGCGCGGATCGCCCGATGCAATGGCCTTGGCCATAGCGAACTGGTTCGCCTGCCCCTCACCGAGATCCTCGAGCCGGCGGATGGAGGTATCGCCCGAAAGGGCTGCCGCGATGAAGCGGGCCTTGCGCTCATTGTTCTGCCACATCTGCGCATCCATCGACCCTTCCGTGGCATAGGCGAAGATGTCGACGACGTCGTGCTGGTTGCCCTGTCGCAGGATACGGCCCTCGCGCTGCTCGATCTGCGAGGGCAGCCACGGCACGTCGAGATGGTGAAGAGCCTTGAGGCGCAGCTGCGCATTGACGCCGGTGCCCATCGTATCGGAGGAGCCGATGAGGAAGCGGACCTTGCCGGCGCGGACATCGCCGAACAGCCGCTGCTTGGCCTCCGACTTCTTGAAATCCTGCATTAAGGCGATCTCGGAGGCTGGGACGCCGAGACGCACGAGCTCATCCCGAATCCAGCGATAGGCCGAGAAGCCCCGGGTCTTCTCGACGCTGAGCGTGCCGAGATCGGAGAAGATCATCTGGGCGGCGCCGGTCTGCTCGAACGGCTTGCCGTCCGGACGGACATAGGCAAC
Source organism: Mesorhizobium sp. M0227 (assembly GCF_040321855.1). Taxonomy (NCBI): domain Bacteria; kingdom Pseudomonadati; phylum Pseudomonadota; class Alphaproteobacteria; order Hyphomicrobiales; family Phyllobacteriaceae; genus Mesorhizobium; species Mesorhizobium sp. M0227. The sequence goes on from NZ_JAMYSJ010000018.1 coordinate 61,410, forward strand.
GTCCGCCGTCTCCTGCCAGATGCGAAAGGCATTGCCGACGAGGTCGTTGAGCTTGTTGTCGAGCTCATTGTCATTGTCGGCATCGACCAGGCGCAGGTCGATCGCGGCATGGCGCCCGTCGGTGATGACCGAGAGCAGGATATCGTCGCCGGGTTCGGGCGGCCGGTCGCGTTGCTCGATCGCCTTGATGCGAGCATCGAGCAGGAGTTGGTAGCGCTTGAAGGCCGACGAGGGCTTGGAGGTCCTGATCTGCCGTGAGCCGGTCGAGAGCGCCGGCACCTTCACATATTCGCGCAGGTCCGCCGGCATCACCACATCCGCGAAGGAGCGGAACATGGCGATGAGCTCGGGGACGTTGACGAAGGTGGCGAAACGAGTCACCGGCTTGTATTTGCCGTTGGGCTGCAATTCGAGCTCGGTGGTCACGTCGCCGAAGGTCGACGCCCAGGCGTCGAATTCGTGCAGCCCGCGCTCGAACAACGCGGCATAGCCGAGATAGCGCTGCACCGAGAACATCTCGCCCAGCGTATTGGTAATCGGCGTGCCCGACGCGAGTACAAGCGCCCGTCCGGGGTTCTTCGTCTCGACAAAGCGCGACTTCACATAGAGGTCCCAGGCGCGCTGCGAGCCGTTCGGGTCGACACCCTTGAGTGTCGACATGTTGGTGGCGAAGCTGAGCTTCCTGAACTCCTGCGCTTCATCGACGATGATCTGGTCGATGCCGATTTCGGAGATGGTCAGCAGGTCGTCCTTGCGGGTGGCGAGCGCCTCCAGCCGCTCCTTGAGGCCCTCCTTCAGGCGCTCGAGACGCTTGCGCGACACGCGATCGCCGCTTTCGACCCTGGTCAGCAGCGTCTCGTAGAGCTCGAGCTCGTCCTGAATCATCTGCTGCTCGAACGCGGACGGCACGCCGATGAAGCGGAACGCCGAATGGGTGATGATGATCGCGTCCCAGGTCGCGGTCGCCGCCCGCGACAGGAAGCGGTGCCGCTTGTCCTTGGTGAAATTGGTCTCGTCTGCGACCAGGATGCGTGCGGTCGGATAGAGGGCGAGGAACTCGCGGGCCGCCTGAGCGAGACAGTGGCCCGGCACGACCAGCATGGCCTTGGCGATGAGCCCGAGGCGGCGCTGCTCCATGATGGCGGCCGCCATGGTCATGGTTTTGCCGGCGCCCACGGCATGGGCGAGGTAGGTCGCGCCGGCAGAGATGATGCGCCAGATGCCGCGCTTCTGGTGCCCATAAAGAGAAAAGGCGCCAGAGGCGCCTGGGAGTTGGAGATGGTCGCCGTTGAAACTTCGCGGCGCGATATTGTTGAAGCGGTCATTATAGACCCGCGCCAGCCGGTCGGTCCGGTCGGGATCGGACCAGATCCAGCTCTGGAATGCCGTCTTGATCTTGGTCAGCTTCTCCTTGGCCGCCTCCGTGTCGACGACATTAAGCACGCGCTTCTCAGCTTGGCCCTCCTTGATGATGTCGAAGATCTGCGGCACGCGGCTGTTGAGCGCATCGGCGATGAGCTCGCCGGCATGACGGCGCTCGGTGCCCCACTCGGAAGTGCCGGCGGCCATCCAGCCGAGCTGCCGGGCGTCGACAGTCCATGAGGCCAGTTCGGGCATGTGGTGGATGCGGATCTCGGCACCCATTGTATTCTTGACGAAGACGACAACGTCGGCGGCCGGAATCCATGGCGCGCCGAGACGCGCGGTGATGTCAGATGGACCGAGGTCGGCCAGCTGGACCGTGACCATTGCCCGGACATTGCGATCGAAGGCCGGATCGAGCGCGGCGGCCGCTTCGGCGGCTTTGAGCTTGTCGCGGACCTTGCCGGAGAGATAGGCGTCATCCGTCTGCCATGACCCGCTTTCCGGATCGCGGAAAATGGAGTCGCCCAGGTCCGCGATCACCGTCTCGGCATCGACATGCAGCAATTCTGCAATGTGATCGATGTCAACATGGCCACGCTCGTTGAGCACGACGACGAGGGCATCGGCCGGCGAATTGATGATCGGCGCCGACGGCGGCGCGATCACTCGCTCGGTGAAGATCGGGCCCGGCCGCGCCGTATCGGTCTCGAGGTCGTAGTCCTCGATCGAGGCAACCAGCCAGCAGTCGGGATCGTCAAGGAACGGCTGCAGGTTCGGCCGGCGATGCGTCTCACGCACCTCCCCGGTCTCCGGGTCTTCCGTGGTGGAGACGACCGTGGTGTTGACCGGACCGAAGGCCCGGACGAAGTTCGACCAGGCAATGCGCAGCTTGACCTGCGCCGGCTTCCAGGGCCGGTCGAGCTCCTGGGCCTTGAGGACTTCGCGCACCGCATCGCGGATGGGGATGAGCTTGCGGATGATGCGGGCGTGGTTGTCGGGCACGCCTTCAGCGCCGCGTCGCTTTCGCACCGTGATGGTCACGGGCGCGCCGTGGACCATCTGCATCAGCGCCGTGTTCGGCGCGATGAAATAGCTACCCTCGCGGATCGACGAAGCGTCGGGAAGCGTCTCCCCTTCCCCATCGTCTCCGGCGCTGGGATCGATGACCTCGGGCGTACCGTCGTAGATGGCTTCCGGGAGAAGACAGATCGCATCGGCAAGCGCTTGGTCGAGATCGACGCCGTCGACCGGCAGGCACGTGTAGCCCTCGCCGAAAGGTCCGGAGGCCGTGGCATGCGTGCCGAGCACGAAATCGGGATGGCGGGCGAACCAGCGGTTCACCCGGATTGCACCCACATCATCATCGGCGGGACGGACCTGTTCGAGATCGAGCCAGGTGACGTCGCCCTCGGCCTCTCCCGGCTGGCGCTTTCGGAAGAAGAGGATATCGACCACCACGTCGGTGCCGGCTTCGGCGCGGAAGCTGCCTTCTGGAAGGCGGATTGCCGCGACGAGATCGGCCGATTTTGCGATGTGCTCGCGGGCCGAGCTGTCGGCCTTGTCCATTGTCCCCGCGCTCGTGACGAATGCCCCAAATCCGCCCGGCTTCAGGAGATCGACGGACCGCGCGATGAAATAGTCATGCAGGCGCAGCCCCATGGATCGATAGGCGCGGTCCGAGCGGACGGTGCGATTGGAAAAGGGTGGATTGCCGATGGCGAGGTCGAATACTGCCGGCAGATCGGCACGGGCAAAGTCGGCATTGACGATGCGCCCCCGCGGCTGCAGCAGCCGGAAAATGCGGGCGGTGACCGGATCCAGCTCGACACCGGTGAGATGCACCTGGTCGCGAAGTCCCGCCGGCATCAGCGCCGGGAACAGCCCGCTGCCGATGCCGGGTTCGAGCACCTTGCCCCCGCGCCAGCCGAGACGCTGCAGCCCGGCCCAGATCGCCCGGACGATGAACTCGGGCGTGAAATGCGCATACTGCGTGCAGCGCGCCAGCGACGCGTAGTCCTGGTCCGAGACCGCCTCCTCGAGTGCGGCACCGATCTCATCCCAACCGGCCCGGAAACCGTCCTCGCCGGGACGCCGGAACACGCCATTGGCGAGCTCCGAGGCCCCGAAGCCAGTGAACCGCATGAGCCGCGCCTGTTCGTCGGCAGTCGCCGGACGATCCTCGGCCTCGATTTCGGCGGCGAGCCGGATAGCCGCCAGGTTGTCGCTTGCGCGCTGCTTCCAGCCTTTGGCAAGATCGCGATCGCCTTCGAGAATGAAGTTCTCGCCTCGCGCGACTGGCTCGCCCGCGAGGTCGGGTCGAGGAGCCGGCTGCGGGCTGAGCGGCGATTTCCGCGCCTCCGGCGCGGAGGGCGGCCGGTCGTCTTCGAGGTCGTTGATGTCGAAGTCGCTGCCGAAGGCAGTGACCCCGAGACCGAGGCCGGACGAAAGGGCGGTGTTGTTGAACAGGTCGAGCGTGAAGGGATCGTCGTTGGACATTGTGATGTCTCCTGGAGGGATGGCGCGCACGAACGCCGGCCGAGCAGGTCGGCCGGGGATCTGCGGCGTGGGGTTCGGGAAAGGTCAGCGGGTGATCAGCGAGAGCGCGATTTCGGTCTCGGTGAGCTCAACGTTGAGGTGCGTCGATCGCATGTTGCGGTCGAAGAGCGGGATCAACCGCTCGGCTTCGATAAACTCGATGCCGTCATCGCCGCCGAAGTGGCGGCGCTTGTAGTCCCACCAGTCGGGATTGCCGGCTGGATGGCATTGCTCGGAATAGATGACGAGCGGACGTTCGCCCTCGGCGAGTTTTCCGTTGGACATGATGTAGACGCCCTCGTCGCCGACGAACCAGATTCCGGGCTTCTCGCCCTCGCCGGGCCGGGTGCCGTAATAGGGATTGCGGAACCCGCCATTGAAGGCGGCATCGGAAATCCCGCGGTCGACGACTTTGCGCACCGCAGGAATGGGAAAGGTGAACATTGCCCCCACCTCAAGCCGCCGCTTTGACGGGAAGGTGCCGCAGATGCACTGGCAGCTTGGCCGCGATCTCCTCGTCGGTCAGATCATCGAGCAGCTTGAGCTCGGTCCGTCCCTGGCCATAGACGAGAACGGTGCGGTTGCCGCGGTGCTGGGCTAAGAAGCGTTCGCCGGCATAGCCGCGATATTCGTCATGGGTGGCGCTCCAGATATGCTCCAGGCGCTCCTCCTGCGTCATCGCCTTCACCGGCCAGGACTCGCGCTCGACGATAGCGTCGCGCATCTCGACAGGAGAGCGAGCGACATTCAGGTCGCAATAGGCATGGAAGTACCGGATCCGGCCGTCGATGCGTAACGTATAGAAGATGCTGGTGATCGAGTCGGTGAGGAACTCACGCATGGCGAACATCTCACCCCGCATCCAGAGCGGCGGCAGGATTTCGAGCATGTAGTCGTGGTCGGCTCGGGCGATCTCGAACCACTCGCCGACGAACAACGCGCTGTCGTCGCTCTGCCAGCGATCGGGGCGCTGGGCATGACGGTCAAACAGGCGGAACATCTGCCGGCGATCGGCGACGCCCTGGTAGATCTTGCGGGAGGGAGAGACGGGGTTCATAGCGGCTCCTTGGCCAGTTGCGGGGCTGGAGCGCGGTTCATCCTCTTGACGTCACCATCATCTTCAGCCCTTGCGGACCCCTCCCCGCGGCCGCCTCTCCGTCCGGGCGGGTCAAGGGCCGGCGTCAGCCGGGCGAAGCTTCGCCCTTGAGGCGACCGGCGGGCATGCGGCAGCCGGAATTGATTTTCTTCTCGCCTCTTCATTTCGCTCCCCAATTGGTCGCACGCAGCGGCTCTCATGCACGGACGCGACCAACAGCCGTCATTGCACTCATGTTGCTTGGCACAACCACGGCCATGGCCGTCGAGCTGGATTCTCCCGACAGGGTCGATCCACTCTTTGACTGCTCGACGCCCGTGCTCGATGCGGACACGCCGGAAAGAGCAAAACTGCTCCGGGTTCAGTACAGGGGCGACGCTCTCGTCAGAGAGTTGCGCCAAACCTATGCGTCCCGACTCGCCGGCCTGTTCTGGGATCAGCAGGAAGGCGCCGACAGCAGGCTGGTCCTGCGCTTGACCCGCGACGATCCTGTCGAAACGCGCAAGCTCTCGATCTGCGGCGAGCCGCTGACGGTCGCGTTTATTGCCGGCCAGATGCACACAAGCGAGGAGCTTCAAAAGCTTCACGCGGACAACCTCGAATGGTTCCGCGGCAGGTTCCCTGGGCTACAGGGGACCTATGCGGATGAACGCACGGGCGAGATCGTACTGGATATCTACATTCCGGGAGCCGAGGCACGGACGTCGAGGCACTGCGGCAGCATGCCGAGTCCCGGCTGGGCGCTCCGCTGCGGGTCCACATGACGACGGCAAAACCGATGTTGAACCCCAGGAATGCTCCCCGGAAGTGGTTGTCAGCATTGCTGCGCGGTTCCTGGTTTCAGCATCGCGTTCCAGTCCTCGGCCGCCGGCTTCAACCGCTCGAACTCGCAAGAGAGCTCGAAGGCAAGCTCGCGCAGGCGAGCGACGAAGACCTCGCCCTGAGGATTGGCATCGGTGGCCGCGACAAGCCGTGCCTCCGGCCGCTCTGCCACCAGGCGAATGGCCACGTCAGTCGCTGGCGACCAGCCGCCGCCGGTGCTGACATAAAGCGTGTCTGGTCTGCTTGCCTCGATCGCAGCGAGGCTCATGGCGTCGATGGCGGCTTCGGTCACGCAGACGCGGCCGGCGTCTGCCGGGCCGAGCCGGAACAGCACCTTGCTGCCGCCCGTCGCAAAGCCGCGCCATTCCGGGCCGCGTTCCTCCCAACCGGTGACGATGCCGGCCGCATCGGTATGTGCCGCCCACATGCTGCCATGCGGGCCTTCGCGCAGGTCGTTCCGAGTGATCGCGGTGCGGATCACCGGTTCAGGAATATACCGTTCGTCGCGCAGGTAGCGCCAGGTCGCCGATCCGCGCCATGGCTTGCGACGGGCTCGCCAGCGTTCGGGAATGGAAAGATCCGGTTCGCGTTCCCGGGGCTGCCGCGTCCAAGCGGGCTCCGAGGGCACGAAGCCGACCAAGGACGCGACCTGAACGAATGCTTCCAGGAAATCGCAGCCGTCCAGATGCTGGACCAGCGAATAGACATCGCCCTTGGCGTCCGAAAGCGGATCGAACCAGCCCTTGCCGCCATGGATGACGATGATGATCGCGTCCCCGCGGCGATATTTCATCGCCCTGCGCGTGCTCTCCTTTAGATCGAGCGCAAACCCGCAATGCTCGAGTACAGCGCCGCAGGGCACTTTTTCTTTCAGCTCTTCCAGTTCTGCTTTTTCCATGTTCGCCTGCACGTGCCGTGACGCGCTCCTTCCTATCCGATTCCCGCCCCAAGCTTATGGGGCATGAACCGGATGCCGCGAAGAGCAAGGCGGGCAAGGGCGCGGCCGGCAACCCGGCGATAGTGTCGGGTTGAACGAACTGCAGGCTGCGGCGCAGCTTCCCTTGCCGGCCGCAGCGCGCAAGCGGCAACACCACCTACTCATCAGGTACTGCAGCGCTCTTCCTCGGCCACGATCGCGCGCACCGCGTCAATATCCATCGCCGCCTGCAGCGCGATCCGGCCGACCTCGGCGGCGAACTTGGCCCAGTGATAGAACTCGCCCGCGTCACCTTGCAGGCGCGCTCGGGTCGCGCGGCGCTATGCCTCGTAATTGCGTTGACCTCTTCGGCCAAGATGAGCCTACGGGCATCGGCTTGCCAACGCCGCCGGATCGCCCGTCTGTGTTCGACACATCGCCGGATCGCGGTAAACATGGACCCCTCCCTCTTCGCACGACGGCCCCAGTGCGCGTCAGGGATGGCTGCCCGAACGGGTGAAGACCCCTTTGGGGCTTCAGCTCCGCCAACAGCCCGGCCCGCAGGGCGACGCCAATCACGAAGTTCGGGTTTTTGGTTCAAAATGCGAGCGCCGCCTGTGCAGATGCTTTGCGCGGCTGCGAAACCACGAACGTGCCGGCAGGCAATGGCCGAAGCAGCTCTTCTTCCAAGCAGGTCCGGTCGAGCCAAGCCATCCGCTGATCGCGCCGCAGCACCGCCATCTGCCGGTCGTGGAAGGGCGCCACGTCGTCGTTCGCCTCGATCGTCAGGATGGCATAAGCCTCAGGCCAGTCCCGTGTCGCCGGGCGCCAGACTCCAGCGAAATAGAACCAGTCACCGTCGGCGAGCGAGAAGCTATAGGCCTTGCCCCTGCTCCGGTGCCGGAACTCGGATGCCGGAACGAGGCAACGGTGACTGGGAAACGTCCTGCCCTCAGCGCGCACAACGGTGAAGGGTCTGCCTCCAACTTCGCTGGGCTGAAGGCCCCAAGGCAGCTCTGCCATCTCAACATCGCCGCCGTAGCGCCTTATGATGACGCGGCGTTCGTCGAGCGATGCGTCGGAATCGAAAACCTTCGCGCTCATGGTCACGCGAACATAACAGGAACACGATCGCGGTGCAATGCGATCGGACGGAGGACCGATGTGCAATGATTATCGATTGACGGTGGATGTCGCTTCGATCGGGGAGGATTTCGCCGACCTGAAGATCAAGATCCGCTTCGGAGAAGGTGCGCCGAACATCGAGGCGCGCGAGGACATCAAGATCACGGACGTGGCGCCGATCATCAGGACTATCGAGGGCGTCCGAGGCGAAGGCGACATGGTGCAACGGCGCTGGAGCTGGCCCGGACCGAACAAGCGGCCCGTCTACAATTTCCGTTCAGAGGGCCGGGAGTTCTCGTCGAACCGGTGCCTCATCGTCGCGGACGGCTTCTACGAGTTCACCGATCCGATAGACCTCAAGAAGAAGCGAAAAGACAAGTGGCTCTTCACAAAGACGGACGAGCCGATCTTCTGCATTGCTGGAATCTGGCGTGACACGCCGGAGGTCGGCGAAGCGTTCACCATGCTGACGATGGAGCCTGGGCTCGATATCGCGCCCTATCATGACAGGCAGATTGTTATCCTCGATCGCAGCGCGTGGGCGGATTGGCTCGACCCTTCGGTGTCGGCGAAGTCGCTGATCAAGGCACTTCCACCCAGCACACTGCAGGTAGAGCAAGTCGGGTGACTTGAAACGAAACGGCGCCCGATGTCGATCAGGGATGGGGCGGGGAGCGCACCACCTGCCGGGCTGGCTTGTCCTGACGCTCGCCTTGGTACGAGACCTGGCGCAGGAGATTGTCTTCCGTCCAGGTGAGATAGGTGACCTCGACCACCACTTCAGGCCTGACCCAATGCACGCGCGACAGCTCAAGCGGCGAGCCGAACCGGCTCTCGCGTGGCGGCGGAACGTCGAGGGGCATTCGAGCTGCCTGAAGTGGCCCAAGCCGGCGAGCCAATCGCTTGAGCTCTGCAACCGTGATGCCCGTGCCGGCGCGGCCCGCGTACATCAGACGACCATCATCGGTGTAGTAGCCGAGAAGCAGCGAGCCGATATGCGGGCGGCTTCCAGTCGGATCGGTCCAGCCGACGACGATGAACTCCTCCCTGTTGAGACACTTTGACTTGACCCATAGGCCGCGATTGCCGGATGTGTAGGCGCTGTCGATCCGCTTGGAAATCGCGCCCTCGAGGGAAAGCCGGCAGGCGTGCTTGCGGAACGCAGGCCCGTCCCCGATCACGTGATCGCTGAAGCGCAGGCCGGGCATGTCGGTCGAAAACAGGCCTTCCAGTCGCGCCTTGCGGTCGATGAGCGGCAGCTTCGCAATGCTTTCTCCGTTCAGGAACAGAAGATCGAAAGCAAAGAAGACAAGATCGCCCGTGCGGCCCTCGTCCATAGCGGCCTGCAGGCGGCTGAATGAGGTGACGCCGTCTGCCCGAACGGCGCACAGCTCCCCGTCGACATATGCCTCTTTCACCGGGAGCGCGCAGAGGGCCGCTATCGTCGCTCGATAGCGATGCGACCAATCGAGGCCGGTGCGGGTGAGCAAGCGGATGTCGCTGCCGTCGATCCGCGCGTGCATGCGGTATCCGTCGTACTTGATTTCGTGAAGCCAATCGGGGCCGTCGGGCGCTTCGTCGACCAGGCGCGTCAGCTGAGGCTCGATCCATTTCGGCGGATGCGTTTTATTCGGCTTTGTGGGATTCACCGTCTTCCGCGCCAATTGAGATAAAGCGTCGCCCTGCGGGCCAGACTACCACATGATGACGGTATAGAACGTCGGGAATGTTGCGACCTTTCTCGCGTAAATGGACAACGGCGCGTCGAGCGCTGATCTTGTGGATTGATCGGGACAAACCGCGCGGCGCGGCGTCGTGCGAATCGAAACGGCGTCCGCGCGGCAGCATCGCCCGGACGCCGCTGCAACTGCGCGAGCGGTGCTCCTGGCGTTAGGCGCGTCTATGCAGGGTGCGCCGTCGATTGCGCCGGAACACCTTCGCTGTGCCTGCAATCAGGGAACTGATTGCATCCGTGAAACACCGTCCCGTTCCTGTTGCGCTTCTCGACCATTTGGCCCACCAGACAAACGGGGCATTGACGCAAGGCAGCGCCTTCGATCGTCTCGTAGCGCACCTCATCCCCGGCTATCTCGCAAAGTTCCCGGATATAGCGGGACGGCTGGCGGCTGTTGGTGATGAGGTATACGCCCCGGCTGGCGCGCGTGAGCGCGACGTAGAACAGGCGTCGTTCTTCAGCATAGACGAAGGTTTCAGGCTGGGGAATAACCAGGTTGAGCAGTTCATCGTCCTCGATGCGGCTCGGCACGCCATAATCGCCTTCACTCACATCAAGCAGAACCGTGTAGTCCGCCTCAAGCCCTTTGGCCCGGTGAAAGGATTGGCCCGAAACCTCGATATTGGCGAAGGAGGGTGGGATCCCGCCGAACGGATCTAGCAGATTGTACCGCCATAGAACCAGCACTTTGAGTTTGGCGTCTGGTTCGCTGCGCCACTGCTCGGCGATGCTCCCCAGGGCGATGTCGAGCCGTTCGAGAAGACGATGGCAAGCCTGGGCGAATTCGGGCCTGCCGCGTTCGTCATCAATGGGAATAACCCGAATCGACCGCGGAATGGCAGGCCGTGTCGAACGAACCGATTTCGTGATCTGTTCGGGATTACGCTGGACAAATGTCGCGGCCGTCTCCGCAATGAGCTGATTGCAGCGATAGGTCTGTTCCAGGCGTCCCTGCCAGCTTGCCCCGAAATTGGCCTCGAACTGCGTGAAGATCGTGATGTCCGATCCGGCAAAGCGATAGATCGACTGCCAGTCGTCTCCGACTGCGAACACTTTGCTGAACGCCTTCTGCTGCTTAAGCGCCTTGATGAGGTTGGCGCGCGGCTCGGAAATGTCCTGAAACTCGTCGACGAGGATCAGGGAATAGGGACTCTGATATTGCCCGGTCTCGACCAGCCGGACCGCGTCGGCGATCATTGAATCGAAGTCGATCCGCCGGGATTCTACGAGTTTTTGCGAATAGCCCTTCGTGATCATCCACACGACCCGCGCATAGAGCTTCGCGCGCTGCTTGTCGTGCAGGGTCTTGGCGCGCTCGAGCAGCATATCGAGCGTCAGATGGCTGGCGCGAATATGCTTGATGCAGGTGGATATGAGCTTGTGATAGTGCTTGATGACCACAGGCTCGATCGCCTCGGTGATCTCGGCATAGCTCTTGCGCTCGAACGGAACCGCGCGCCGCGCCAGTTCTGCCTCGAGTGTGCTGAGCAGGGTCTCGTCGCTGGCCTGGGCTGAAGTCGTCTCGAAGAAATCGATCTCTTTGCGGCGATAGGCCTGACGTTTGCTCTCGGCGTGCTGGACATAATCCGCAAACGGTGAGGTCCCATCGGCGTTGAGCGCGAAATGCTCATGCACCGTGTCAGTCATCGGATAGTAGAAATCGGGATGCAGATGGCGAACCGTGCCGTCATCCTCCTCAACCGCAAGCTGCCGCTCGTATTCGAATGCGACGGAATGCAGCCACAGCCAGTTGACGATCTTCTGCTCCTGCAGCGATTTGACGATCACTCCGGCAAGCGAGCCGATCGTGGCTTCGCCCTTTCTGAGCCGATCCGAGACATAGCGACGGTAGTCAGCCTCGGTGTCGAAAACCTCGGCCGGGATGTCCGCCTTGGGATGCACCACGAGCAGGTCGCACCACAATCGCGCGAATTCCGGATCGGTCTCGACAAGGCTCTGGATGATCTCTTCGATGACCCTGGCTTCGCCGGCGGGATGATCCACCCAGTTGGCAAGCTGGGGCGGACGTCCTTCGACCTCCTTAATGATGCCCCGTCCAAGCGCGTGAAACGTCGTGACGCGACACTCCAGGGCGCTTTCCTCGACCTGTAGCTGTCGTGCGATCCTGGTCCTGAGTTCATCTGCTGCACTCTTATTGAAGGCCAGAAGCAGGATCTCATCGGACCGGTAGAGCTGCCTTTCCAGGACATAGGCCACCTTGCCGACCATGGTCGCGGATTTGCCGGACCCGGCCGAGGCGACGAGCAGATTATTGTCCTCCAATCGGATACACGCCTCGCGTTGCTGATCGGAAAAGGAGCGCCCGTCCAGATCGTCGAAAAATGGCTCGAATTTGCGCAGCTCCGCGGCAACGAACGCTTCATTGTAGGCGTGGCGGACGCCCGGGTCGGTCAGCATGGCGAACGAAGCCGGCAGGGACGTTTTGAGCCCGGCCGGCATCAATTGTGGATCCAGAAGCGGGTGAGAAAGTGCGGCAGCGGCGCTGCCGGGCACGCTGGCGATGGCCCGCCCGAGATCGGCCTGCGCGAGATACTGTCTGTTGTCTTCGGTGATCTCCCGAAGCCTGGCATCGACATCGAGCAAATGATCCGTCTCTGTGCCGATGAGGTCGAAGAGATGGGTGTTGATGAACGCATGAAGGTCTGCGGCCAGTTGCTCGGACGCGTCCCCCGACAGACTCGACAGATTGTCCGTTCTGCCGCGTGCGCGGATCTCGACGGTATGCCACAGCAGCGCCTTGCTGGTCGAAACCGACACGATATCGAGGCAGCTGAGATCAACATCGCGACCCTGGCTCAGCCGAATGCGCCCGGACAGCTTGGGGTCCAGGGTCAGCTTCCATTTTCCGGAAGGAAACATCCGCGCAAGGAAACCAGGCCGGTATGCGCGCGCGCGGCCAGATAGCAATTTACTCAGTGCCACACTCGATATGTCCAATAAATCAAGGCTCCCAAGGAGCTGACTATCATCAACATATTGAGATGTTCCAAATCATCGCGGGCAACAGCAATGAAAGTTCGCGGAGACGCTGTCGCGGCCACAGTTCTGTCCCGGGATCTCGGGTCATCCTAGTGGTGAGCCCATCCGTCCAACCCGGGGGGCGGTTAGCAGGACACCCCGCAGTCGCCGATCTGGCTTTGGCTTCGTCGCGATCCGCATTTCAGGAAGAATACAGGTAATAAATTTTGCGAAACAATAGCTTGCAATTTCAAACGGGCTGGCTGAGATGGCGGATCCCCAGATCATAGGAGCCTCAGTGTTCGGATTCTTCGAAAAGCAGCCGTTCAGCAGTTTGCGTGTCATGGGCCATGACGTAAACGTTGTCTCCATAACCCGTGACGCAGAGGTGCTCTACACCGGTGACATCGTAAAGACGTATGCAAAGGACCGTTTGGAAGGTCAGATACTTGAAATTTCCTTCGGCACTCGATCCGGTAATCCATATTTTGTCTACTACCTCTGTTCGGATTACTACTTCGCCGTAGCGTTGCCATCTGGGGCCGCGTCCTTCGGTGGACCGCAGAAAACTGAGGAATTCCGTTCAGCCGTTTCGCAGCAAATTGCTCTCTTCCTCGTCCAGTATCTTCAAAATGCTCTGCAGATCGATGCCCGTGCCGACATTACGTCATTTAGCCACAACGGTGCTAACACCAACGTCCTCGCCTACGTCGCTTCATTGAGCGGCTGGTACCCAATTCAACACAACAATACCGAGGGCGAAGATGCCTCGGAGGAAAAGGTCGCCCAAGTTGATAGCGGCAGTGCGATGATCGCTGATGTTATTGCGGTCGATTACCCCTCGCCTGATGGAATAGATTAACGCCTGCCTCAACCGTCGCAAATGTTGCAGAATGTCGGGTTCTCGACGTAAGCGTGGCAAAGCTGACTGACAGCTGCCACCCCAACTGAGATATTCGCGACGCCGAACACCGTTACCATGCCGAGCCGCGGCGGCGTTTCTACCGAAAGTCCCGTGGCTTAGGCAGCTTGATCGACATAGTCTCCGACTCGGGATAAGACCCCTTATGCCGAACTCGGCATAAGGCATCGACGATGGCGCGCCCCTTCGGCATGCCGCGCGGATCGATGCCCCATCCGCCATAATGGGCCTCGTCACCGCGGCCGTGTGGCAACGGAAACGGCATCTCGCGGTTTCCCACGCTGGCGAGTTCGGCCGAAAGATCGGTCAACTCGTGGGCGACGAGATGCACCACCTCCCCTTCCCGCTGGATGCGGCCGCGCACGCCGAGCATGGCCGACGAGAGAAGCACGCGACGGAATTTCTCAAAGACCTTGACCCAGACGACGACGTTGGCGGCGCCTGTCTCATCTTCCATGGTGAGGAACATCACGCCTTTGGCCGAGCCCGGCCGTTGCCGGACCAGCACCAGGCCCGCGGCCTCGAGCCAACGTTTGTCTCGCGCCTGCATGGCTTCCTGACAGGTCACGATGCGACGCCGGCGAAGATCGGCGCGGAGGAATGAGACGGGGTGGCTGCGTAAAGTCAGCCCGACATGGCCATAATCCTCGACCACCTCGCGGCCGGCCGTCATGGGCCTGAGAGTGATGACAGGCTCGTGAACCTCCGGCACTGTCTTCTGCTCACGAGAGGTAGCGGCCGCAAACAGGGGCAGAGGCTCGTCGCGCAACGCCTTGATCGCCCAGAGCGCATCGCGGCGGGCAAGGTTCAGATCCGGCAGAAAGGCATCTGCCTCGGCGAGCTGGACCAGCGACGACGCCGGCACGCCAGCGCGGCGCCAGAGATCGTCGACCGAGAGGAAACGCTCATCGGCTCGCGCCGCAACGATCGCGGCCGCATCATCATTGGCGAGACCCTTCACCATGCGCAGGCCGAGCCGGACTGCGAAGCGATCTTCGGCATCGGTCGGCTCAAGCGTGCAATCCCAGCGGCTGGCGTTGACGCAGACGGGACGGACCTCGACGCCATGATCGCGAGCGTCGCGCACGATCTGGGCCGGCAGATAAAAGCCCATAGGCTGCGAGTTCAAGAGCGCCGCACAGAAGACATCGGGATGCCAGCATTTCATCCAGCTCGAGGCGTAGGCGATCAAAGCGAAGGAGGCGGCGTGGCTTTCGGGAAAGCCGTAGCTGCCGAAACCTTCGAGTTGGGAGAAGGTCTTTTCGGCAAACTCCTGGGTGTAGCCGTTGGCGATCATGCCGTTGATGAGCTTGTCGCGGAACTTCGAGACGCCGCCGGTGTGCTTGAAGGTGGCCATGGCGCGCCGCAGCTGGTCGGCCTCGCCGGCCGAAAAGCCGGCGCAGATCATGGAGACCTGCATTGCCTGCTCCTGAAACAGCGGCACGCCAAGCGTCTTGCCCAGCACGCGCTCGAGCTCCGGTGTCGGAAACGTCACCTCTTCCGTCCCGTCGCGCCGGCGAAGATAGGGATGGACCATGTCGCCTTGGATCGGCCCTGGACGGACGATAGCGACCTCAATGACCAGGTCGTAGAAGGTGCGCGGCTTCATGCGCGGCAGCATCGACATCTGCGCGCGGGATTCGATCTGGAAGACCCCGAGTGTGTCGGCCTTGCGGATCATCGCATAGGTGCGCGGATCCTCCGACGGTAACGTCGCCAGGTCGAGGGCGATGCCCTTGTGCTCGGACAGGAGATCGAATGACTTCTTCATGCAGGTCAGCATGCCCAGGGCCAGGACATCCACCTTCATGAATTTGAGGGCGTCGATATCGTCCTTGTCCCATTCCACGACCTGGCGATCCTTCATCGCCGCCGGTTCGATCGGCACGAGATCATCTAGTCGGTCGTGGGTCAGGACAAAGCCACCCGGATGCTGCGAGAGGTGGCGCGGCGTGCCGGCAAGTTGCGCCGCGAGATCGAGGGTCAGCCGCAGCCGGCGATCGCCGAGATTAAGGTTGAGCTCGCGGGCGCGCTGCTCATCCACCGCCTCGCCATGGCCCCAGACCTGTGAGGACAGAAGTTTGGTCATGTCCTCAGGCAGGCCAAGCGCCTTGCCGACATCACGGACCGCGCCCTTGGTGCGATAGCGAATGACGGTCGAGCAAAGTGCTGCGTGGTCGCGGCCGTAGGTCTCGTAGACCCACTGCATGACGATCTCACGCCGTTCATGCTCGAAATCGACATCAATGTCGGGCGGCTCGCGCCGTTCCTGCGAAACGAACCTCTCAAACAGGAGGTTGTTGCGTTCGGGATCGATGGAGGTGATGCCGAGCACATAGCAGACGGCCGAATTGGCGGCCGAGCCGCGGCCCTGGCACAGGATGTCCTGGCTGCGGGCGAAACGAACGATCGCGTTCACGGTGAGAAAGTACGGCGCGTATTCGAGCGTCTCGATCAGCCGCAGTTCGTGCTTCAGAATACCGACCACCTTGTCGGGCAGACCCTCGGGATAACGGCGGGCGGCACCTTCCCAGGTTAGCTTTTCCAGCGCCTGCTGGGCGGTGAGGCCGGGCATCGTCTTTTCCAGCGGGTATTGGTAGGCGAGCTCGTCCATTGAGAAGCGGCAGCGGTCGGCGATTTCGATCGTGCGCGCCCAGGCCTCGGGATAGCGGCTGAACAGCCGCGCCATCTCATCGCCCGGTTTGAGATAGCGATCGGCATGACGTTCACGACGGAAGCCGGCGTCGTCGATAGTGACGTTGTGCCGAATGCAGGTGACGACATCCTGCATCATGCGGCGGGCCGGCTCGTGGAAGAGCACGTCATTGGTGACGACGGTGGGCACGCGCATTGCAGTTGCAAGATTTGCCAGCTCGTAAAGTCGGAGCTGGTCGTTCGGGCGCCTGCGCAAGGTGAGCGCCAGATAGGCGCGATCGGCGAAGGCCTCGCGCAGGCGTCGTAGACGGACGGCACAGCGATCATCGGCTTCGTCGGGAACGAGCACCGCGATAAGCCCCTCGCCATAGGCGACGACGTCATCCCATTCGAGATGGCATTTTGCTTTGCCCGCCCTGCCCTTGCCGAGCGACAGCAAGCGGCAAAGCCGCGAATAAGCCGGTCGGTCGGTCGGGTAGACCAGCAATGCCATTCCGTCGGCGAGATCGAGACGGCAGCCGACGATCAGCCGGACGCCTGTCGCCTTCGCGGCCTCGTGGGCGCGCACGATGCCAGCAAGCGAATTGCGGTCGACGACAGCCAGCGCCTCGATGCCGAGCAGTGCCGCCTGCGCGAATAGTTCCTCGCATGACGATGCTCCCCGCAGGAACGAGAAATGCGAGGTCACCTGCAGCTCGGCATAATGGGCTCCGCCAATCATCCGAAGATCCCGTGCATGAACCATTTGTGCGATCCGGTCGCGGTGTCTTCGCCGTCGCCGGCGCGATAGACCCAGTACCGCTCGCCGTTCTCATCCTCGACCTGGAAATAGTCCCGCACCGCTGCGAGTTCGGCGTCACGCTTCCACCATTCCCCGAAAACCCGTTCAGGGCCGTCCGCACGCTTCACGCGCCGGCGAACGCCGCGCCAGGTGAAGGTCACGGGCGGATGGTCGGGAAGAAGTGCTACCGTCTCGATCGGCTCGGGCCGCGGCAGCAGCCGTGACGGTCGTGGCCAATGGCCGGGCCAGCCCTCGCCGGCATCGGGCGCCATTGGGGCAATGCGTTGAACCGACCGTTCGGGAACGTCGCTCTGCACCGGGGCGAAGCGATAAAGCCGCTCCTCACCGACACGGTTGGCGAGGATGTCGATCACATCCGACACATCGGGTTCGGGCGCCTCGGCGAGCGAGGAAATCATCTGCTTGGCCCTCAGCGGCTCGGCAACGGTCGCGGCAAGCCGCATCAGCTCGATGCCGAACCCTGGATCGATAGTTTCTATTTTATCTGTGAGAAGCCGGGTCAAACGCTTCACATCGCGAACCGGCATTGCCGTACCGATACGGATCGCCTCGACGCGACTGTCGACACGGAAGAACAGAAGATCGAGCCGGCGCGCGCCAAGCCCTCGCGTCTCGAGTGAGGCGCATAGTTCAGCGACCAGCTTGCCGGTATAACGCGCGATTGTTTCTGCCGCTCCGATCGGCTCGGCAAAATTGCGGCGGACCTCGACGATTTCTTCCGGCCGGATCGGCTCGATCGGTTCGCTCACCCGCCCGAACGCCTGGTCGAGGCGGCGGCCGGGTTCCGGTCCAAAACGCAAGGCCAGCGATGCGCGCGGCGTGCCAGCAAGATCCGCGATTGTCTCGAAGCCAAGCCGTCGCAGGCTATCGATCGTCGCGACGGGAAGACGGAGGGCAGCGATCGGCAAAGGCAGGATCGCCTGTCCATCGCCGGATGGAACCACAAGCGTCTGCCGTGTACTGAAGCGGGCCAGTGCGTGAGCTGCACCCCAGGTGCCGGCGACCGCGGCACGCGCGGCGAAGCCGGACGCGCCAAGTCGCGCCACTATATCGGTAAGCATCGCCGCCTCGCCGCCATGCAGATGATCGGCGCCGGTCGTGTCGATCACGATGCCATCCGGCGGATCGGCAGCGACGATCGGCGCGTAGCGGCGCAGTGCCCACAGCGCCAATCGCTCGAGCGCCACCTCATCTGCTTCGGGCTCGGCATCATGAACGACAAGACCCGGAACGAGCGCCTGCGCCTTACTCGCCGGCATGCCGATGCGCAGGCCGGCTGCGCGCGCTGCAGCGTCAGTGGCGAGCACCACACGGCGACGTCCATCGCGGCCGATCAAAACGAGCGGCGTCTCAGGCGGAGGCGCGGCGTCGCCCGATTTCCTTCTGAAGCGGTCTGTCGGCCACATCGGAAGGAAGAGCGATACGACCCTTGGCATCGCAAGCCTCCACTATGAAATCCGCACTCTCTCCGGCCCGGCATCGGATCAGTTCAAGCTGCCAGCGCGCACGCCCGACTCCCTGAACCGGCAATGGCGTCGACGGCACGACCGACACCCGCCAGCGGGTTTCGGCGGCTGTCGGCTGGCCGAAATCGGTTGCCTCCGTCTGGCGGCGCCAGCGGCGAATGGCGATGCCGATGGCGCCGGAGCTTTCGGCGGCGAGCTGAAGCCGCCGTGAGGCCGTCATCGAAAGCCGGGCTATCTCGGCAACGACAGCGCCAAAACCGCCACGAAGACCCTCTTCGAAACAGGCGAGAACGGATTTTTCGTCGCCGGCTTCGACATAGATTACCCGTCCCGGAGAAAGGCCGGCCTGTTCGATCGCAGGCGCGAAAAGATCGGGCCGGGTAAGGCACCACAGCACCTTGCCCACCGTGCGCGCCGCAATACCGGCGGCGAAGAGCGCCGCGGCCGCACCATCGACAGCGTCATTTCCACCACCCGCGACCTCATGCAGACCGCCAAAAGCCAATCCCCCTCCCGGCAGAACCCTGTCGATTGCGGCCACTCCGAACGGCAAAACCGTTCGCGCGCGCGCTTTTCCGCCTTCGAGACGCGCGATGCGGTCTCGAAGCTCGGAAATGGCAGCAGGGGGCGCCGATACACTCATCTGACCCTTGAAACGCGGAAAGCCTGTCATATGTTCTACATTTGTTCTCGTCTTGGCTAAGAGTCAACCGGGATGATGTCGTGCCCCTGCGGAAGGAGGCATTCGATGCTCGGGCCATATCCTTCAATGCGAAAATGCGAGTTCCATTTTTGGAGTTTGGGCGCCACGGAGTGTCCGAAAACTGTAGCATATTTCAGACATGCCCATAGTTGAGCCCGATACCGATCTTCGCTCGCCCCTGCTTGCCCGCATTTGAGTCCAAACCCGACGAGGTCTGGACCCCCGGCGACTTCGCCGATCTCGGCTCGCGCGCCGCCGTGGACAAAACCCTGCAGCGCCTGGCAGCCGCCGGGGAGCTGCGCCGGATTGACCGAGGCCTCTATGACCGGCCGCGCACGAACAACCTGACTGGCCGCGCCACCGTGCCGGATTATCGCGCTGTGATCCGCGCCGTCATGCGCCGCGATCGGGCGCGCGCCGTCATCGATGGTATGACGGCCGCCAACGACCTCGGCCTGACGACTGCCGTCCCCGCCCGAATAGAAGTGCTGGTCGATGCGCGGTTGAAGCCAATCAAGCTCGGCACGCAGGAAATGCCTTCAAATACGCTGCCCCTACCCGATAACTTTCATCGACGAAAAGGGCGTGCGATGCCTGTTTCAACCGCGATCACAGGTCACTATGCATTTGGTGCTAATCAACTTCAGATCATGCGCGCTCTGGACAAAGCGGTGCGTACCTGGAAAACCATCGCGGATTGAAGCTGTAGTTTCGAGAGGCGATGCATTCCTTGTCGCCAATCTCACTTGGCATAGTTATGAAGCGCCCTTCCACGGCTCACCGGCAAGCCGCTCAATCAACGCGGCACCGACGGCATCGGCCGCCGCCAATAAATCCCAAGAATACCCGGTCGCGAGGAGCGGACTGATATCGGCGGTAAACTGCGGATCAGTGAGCTTCTGATGCATATTCTGCTCGAACAGGGCGCGCGTTATGGTGTGCCCGCCATGGCCCACGTAGGCCGCAAAGGTCTCGACGATGCGGCCGGGGTCGACGCCGTCATGCGTAAGGGCGACCGCCAGGTCGAACAGGTCGCGGCCCTTCTTGCGCTGATAGAGCGCGCGCAGTTTGGTGCCGAGAAGCTCGTCCAACTCGTAGGTCGGTATCTCGCACGCGCCTTCGAACCAGCGCGACGAAACGCCGAACGGCATCTGCTTGAAGCCGTGAACGGCGAAATGTTCGCGCGAATTGATTTCGACCTTCAGCCTCATATTGATCGGCGGAGCATCCTCCGACAAAAACCGGTACACGAAGGTTACGCGGCCTTCGGTCTGCTTCCAGCGCGGCGTGCCAAGCCAAGGGTCAAGCACTGACCGGAGGGCTTCCATGACCGGCCCCGCCGGCTCGGCGCGCATCTGCACGAGGTCGATGTCCTCGGAATAGCGCGCGGCCGGTTTGAGGTAGAGTTTGTAGAGCGCTGTGCCGCCGCGAAACGCCAGCGCTTCCGATAGAACGGGATGGGAAAATATCTCGACCAGCGCGCGGCAGATAACGAGGTCCTGCTCGACCTGGATGTCCTGAACCCAAGGGGCCTGTGACCGCCACTCGGTTATGTAGTCGCGCGGGATCACAGCTCGGCCTCCACGTCGGCGTTGATGTCGAGCTTCCAGCCTTCATCCCGTTCAGCGCCCTTGGCCTCCGCTGTCGGCAGCAGGACCGTCGCCTGCCGGGCATGTTTGCGGACATGGGATTTCAGTGCTTGCGCGCGCTCGCCTGCCTCCACGCGCTCCAGCAGATAGCCGAGCCGCTGCGCCCACGGGACAGGCGCTGTCTGCGCAGCGGTTACAAGCTTGTCGGGGTCAAGATTGTCGGCGAGTTCGCCGAGAATTGTCGCGACCTGGTCGAGACCGCCGACATGGTTGTAATAGCCGACAAGATCGACGGCCGTCGACTCGGGCGTCGATACGAGAACCGTGCCGCGCGGCGTATTGAAGCTTTGCACGGGAATCGCGCTGATGTTCTTGCGCATGACGAAGGCGACTCGCACCGCGCCGCAGGAGATGGGGCGGCGGCTCTTAACAACCATCACCTGATATTCCTGGGGGCGGTGATGGGCCGCGCCATGAAACTGGGCGGCGGACAGCAGACCCGTATAGTAAGACAGGCCCAACCGTTTCATCAGCGCGGGAATAAACTGCTCGGCGGGCAGACAACCGAGAGAGCTGTATTCCGGAGGAACGATGACGTAGAACCCCCGGGCAGGGGAAGCGATCAAGCCTTGCTTCGCAAGCCGGTTCAGGGCCAGCTTGGCGGCATCGGCAGACACGCCCAAAGCGGACTGGGCATCGGCAGAGCTGAAATGATAGTGACCGCCGGCTGCCAAGCGGGAAATATAATTACGAGCATGCAGGCGCGATTCTGATTTCATATGCATAAAGTATTATTTTTTGATACGTTACGCAATTGATTTGGAGACGACGAATGGGGCGGCAGCACTCGGCCATCTCCGAGAGCGAGAGGGTCCTGCCCGGCCAGAGGATTCGCGCCACCCGGAAAATCCCCGCCTATGGATAGGCGGCAGGGATCGTTTCTTGGCAGCGGTTTGCCCCTTGCCAATCCGCGACGCTTCTTGGATTTGTAGTGCGTTGATTAATTGATAAGCTGATTTGAATATCAGGGTGGATATGGAAATGATTGCGGGGGGCATGATTTATGCAGATAGAGACGGCGTGGGTTAAGCCACCACTACAGATTGGAGGGCTTGATCATCTAGCTGTCCAGGCGCCCTGCATAAGCATATATGGACGGCTGCTCCCTGGCATCACTAACGTTACGGACAGAGCGCGATACTATTCTTTCTACCCTTGGCTTATATGGGCTCTCGACAAGGCCGGCCACCGGGAATTCAATGACGCCTTCATCGAGCGTTTTCGCCGGGCTGACTGTTTGTTCTGTCTTATCGCGCATCGCCATGCCGCTGTATGCGGCGGCGATGCTGACGATCATGCTGCAGCAATGGTGGGTAGTGATACTCTGGCAAGCGTCGCGCGGTCGCTGGGGGCCGACGGCACAATCCATCTGTCCGACTTCTCACTGCGGTCGGGGGCCAAGAAGCGATATTTCGCGAGTGATCTGGGTGGGCTCGGACAGTATTATCTCGGAGTCTTAAGAGAGCTTTCGATTATCGACGGCGATGCGTCCGCTGGGGTCCGCTATACTAGGCAAGTGGGGGCTGTCATCGCTGAACGAATGGATGCCAGCGTCAATCGACCGCTTTTCATGAAAGCGGTCGATGCCGACTTGGTTACCGCGTCGGAGCTGGATGCTCTACATGGCTTCTGCCCCTGCCAGCTTTGCAACAGTCCGGGTGAGCAGAAGATCCTCGGCGAGCTGTTCTTTGTTAGGGATCGTTTCCACGACAGCGAGGCGCTGCCGCGCCGCCGGTCGCTGCAATTGATATTGCAGCTTGCCGACCTTCTTTGTGCCCACGGTCAACAGCTCTCCGAGACGGCGTTTCGTGCTTGTACTTATGCGAGCAGCCTGCCCGGAGGCGAGCCGTGGACTATCTCTCCCGAATTATCCGGTACCCATGAGAAATGGGCGGTCTACGCTCGCAACGAGCTGCTCTCGGTTGCGGTGCAGGGGCTATTTTACGCCTTGCTAGATGCCTACGAAGCATCGACTCTTCGCTTCGATGCGAGCGCAGACATCGCAGACTGGTTCATGCAGCAATTTGAAGTTCTTGAAGCGTTGGAGGCTCTGGGACCGCAGAAGTCATTTTCGGAGTGTGTCGCGGACAGCAAGGCGTGGCTGCCCGACCTTACGCGCTGGAACGAGCAAATGCATGAAGTGAAGCTGACCGAGCGCATCACGTCGCTCTCACGGGCCAGCAAGTCGCCCCAGAACCGCAGAGAGATAGTTTTGGCTGCGCTGCGAACGCTGATTGCACTCGCAAGCAGGGCCGATCCTACCGATCGGCATTACGCCGACCTGGTGTTTGAGCCGGACTACTTCCGCTATTACCCGATTAATCTGGAGTCGTTTGCCCGCAATGCCACGGGCATTTGGGCCTCCACGACAATTCAAGATGTGCTCCGGTGGCTCTTGATCAACTGGGGCCTGGAGATGCACCTACGCGTGGCCCTAAGAAAACTTCGCAGCCAGTCGCAATCTACATTCAGAATACGCCCTTCTGATCGCGGGATGGAGGTCATTGCAATCCCGCCGGCTGTTCACACACGGCCTCGTTTCAATCAGGCTGTCCGGGTGCTCAAGGACATTGGCGCGCTTGAGAGAACCGCGTCGGGTTGGCAGCCCAGCATGCTGGGGCGCGCGCAGCTGGAGCTTACGGATGCTCCCTAAAATCTCGCTGATGGAGGAATTGAAGAAGGGGGGTTACGAAGCTTCGCTGACGACGACCTACAATGCGTATTTGCCCTTCTATGAAGAAGTGGTGCTGCGCCGGTTGGTCAATGCCGGCGTACGGCACAACGTCCTTCTAATGGATGCTCAGCAATATGCGGCCTCTTTGACGGTCCACCCGCCCCGACTTGCCGGCCGTCAGTACAGCCTTCTACCGGTGAGGGTTCCGGGCGCTTTTCATCCAAAGCTGGTTTTTCTGACGGGCAAGACCAAGGGAGCGATCCTGATCGGCAGTCACAATATGACCCTTGCCGGCTTCGGGTTTAATCGCGAGATGACAAATCTTGTGCGCATCCAAGGGGACGATGACGGTTCAGGGATAGCGCTTGCTCAAGCAGTCTGGACGGAAGTCGAATACTGGCTGGACGCATTCACGGATGGCATCCCCGATCATGTCCGGGCTATGACTCGACGTGTGAAGGAGTTCGCCCCTTGGATGAATGCGGCGGCGCTTCCTGATACGAGACTGAGGCTTCTTGCCGCTCGTCCGGGAGGGGAATCCCTATGGCAACAGTTCACCGCGCTGCTGGGGGGAGAAACTGCCCAGATTTCGATCGGCGGGGCTTTCTTCGATCAAAAGCTGAACTTCCTCCATCGCGTGAAGGAGGAGCTGCAACCGGGAAGGATGACTGTAGCCGTCGATCCCGGAACCGTGCAGATGCCCGTTCGCGCTCATGATCTTGAAGGGGTATCCTTTGTCCGGGCTGACGGACTTGGTTGTGATGAGAACTCGGAAAGCCGGTATCTCCACGCCAAATTCGTTCTGGCAGAGCAGACCGGCGGTGCCTCCGTCTTTGCATCGGGTAGCGCGAACCCCAGTCGACCCGCATGGCTCGCCGACAAAGACAGCGGCAACGTCGAGCTGGTGCTCGCCCGCGTTGGCGATGATGCTCTGCTGACGGCAAATGCACTCGGATGCGGGGACATTCGCAACCTACCGGCGCTTACCACGGAGGACTGGGACGCCATCCAGATCAACCAGGCGCAGGAAAAGGACACCTCGTCCGCAGGCGTTCGCAGCGGCGTTGCGCTAGCCGAAGATACGCGCGTCCTCTTCGACATAAGCCTCCTGAAGGCTCTTGAGAACCTGGCTTTCACGTTGAACGCTCCTGATGGGAGCGAAATCTGCCAGGCGGGTGGGCTCACCGTCGAAGACGGTTTTGCGGTTCTGGATTTTGCGGCCCGTGACATCGATAAGGCCACTACACTCCACGGCATAATTGCAGGCGGCGTCGTGTTGAAACTTATCCTCCATCATGCTGGCATGGTAGAGGAGCAGGCCCGGAGCGGAACGCAGCGGCGCTTCAAGGAAGCTCTGCTCAGCCTGGACAGCGATACTCCTGACATCGCACTACTCATTCAGTGCATTGATAAAATCATATTTGACGAAGAGAACGCCCCCGCCCCGACCCAGCAGCTAAGGAAATCAGGCTCGCGCAGTACGGATCAGCCAAACGAATCCGATGTTCCTGAGACGCTGGCCATCGATGTGAGCGAGATGAAGAAGCGCGGCAAAAAGCGGCGCTTGGAACATTCTAGCGACTTTGCCTATCTGCTCGATGCCTTGATCTTCCACTTACGCATGCAGGAGGAAAGGTCGCACGAAGAGACCGATCGGTTTGGCCGCACTGAAGAAGAGCAGATTGGCGCTGACGACGATCCCGATGGCCAGATCACGAATCTTACGTCCGCAAAACAAGCTGATCTGCTTCGCATTTGTCATTCGAAGGTACGCACTATCATCAACAGGATGGTATCGCAGTTGAAAGCCCTCTCCGCAGGAACGCAACCCCTTACAAAAGTATTGGTACGCTTGTTGGGCGTGCTGGCTGTTCTTCGAGAACTGCGAACGTGCGATGGGCGTGTCGCCTGGGTCGCAAAAGGCACAACCACAGTTCCGCGGGATCAGCGGCTGCGTCTCCTGGAGGCAGTCATGTTGAATCTCTTCGAACGAGACTCCTCAATGTCCAATACGTCGCTGCTCAGCCTCGAACCACTTGGAGAGGATTTTCGGGATAGCGACGACGTGGCGCGGCTCAAGGGCTTGCTGCTTTGGCTGGCTTGGGACTGCGGACTGACATTGAATTTGCAGAAGCCTTTCAGGGAGAACCCTGAAGCAGGCGAGCAGAGGCTGAAACAGAATGCGATGATTCTTGCGCTCGCACAGATCATCCTTTCAGACGAAGCGGTGATCGATGAAGCACGTCAGAGCATCGGAGGCCTAACCTCAATCGAACTGGATTGGCTAAAGGATATTCAGCGATTGAGCGACGACTGCACTACGCATCGCGGGAATGTATCGGCACTGCGACAGGGAGAGAATGCGGAAGCCGGCGACATCGCGTTCCATCGAACAGCCCAGGACTGGATTGTTCGAATGGTTGCGGGCCGCAACGGCAATAAAGTTTCCCTTATTGCGCTGAGGGAGGACAAGCCCCGCCTCGTCTACCGGGCCGAACATCTGGCTGTTGCGCAAGTCGCGTCCTGGAACTCATATCTCGAAGTCAAGCAGGGATAGGCTTTGCTTCATCTTTCGTCCCTTGTTAGGCCGAAACGCGGCGACGGCTCGACCTCGAAGATTTAGCCGCGCTCGCTGGTGCCCTATGCCTGGATTGTTGTATAGATGCGCTCGCTCGCCTCGCTCGCTGAGCTTCGCCGACGAACGGAAGAAGCTCGTCGGCGTTCGCCCAAGCGCCGCCTTCATAGCTTCATCGACCAGCCTGTCGACGTCGTTGTCGAAGGCTCCAGGCGGCAGCGATCCTGTCGATTGTCCAAAATGGCGTCGATAACCCGCCAGCCGCACCGTCGAATTCCGGCGGTCCCCTTCCGGACGGCGGAAAGCGGAAATGCCATCTATCAATTCTCATAGCCCAAGACCTCTCACCAGGTTGCGGGTCACGCCTCGGTTCGGTGTTGACGCACCATCGGGGGCCGCTTGCGTTCATGCCGCTGCGTGAACGGCCGTAACCGATCGGGATCCGAGACAGATCTCAAATGAAAGAAGCCGAGCCGACAGGGTTAATTTGTTGCGATGTCCTCTGGTTCACCTACCAGCCCGGATATCGGTCCCAGAAGGTTTCGGTTTCATAGCGACCTTCGATGATAGCCGCGAAGTCCCTCGCCAACGTCTCGATCACATCGCCAAGCTCCACACGTTCCACCCACGCCGTCGGTAGTGATCGGGGTCCATGCAAAGCCCCCACGACGTTTCCCGCTATCGCGCCAGTCGAGTCGGAATCGCCGCTATGGTTGACCGCCGCGATGATCGCCTCGCGAGGGTCTTCAGCGGCGAGCGCGCAAAGAACGGCGATCGCGAGCGCCTCTTCTGCAACCCAGCCCTCGCCAAGCTCGGACAGCCGATCGCGCCAATCTGTTGCACTGCTTAGTTGCGCCGCGTGCCGGAGCGCGTCCTGGACCTCGCGGGCGTCGTGTTCGCTCTGCAGGATCGATAGTGCCTGCTCGATGGCATGCGGAAGTGGCTCTCCTTGCGCCACAAAGGCAATGATCGCCGCGAGCGCTCCGGATGAAAAGGCAGCGGAGGGATGCCCATGCGTGGTTCTTGCTGTCTCCATCGCGAGACTGAAAGCGTGGTGCGGGTTATCGACTGCGAAAAAGCCGAAGGACGCGTCCCGCATGACCGTCCCGCAGCCTTTGCTGTTGTTATTCGCGGCGCTGCCGAATGACCTACTTTCCCGAAGTGCAGACAGACAAGTATTTCCAGGTGCTCTTCGCGTCCAAAGCCTCTTCTCGCGGATCAGCCAGCCGTCGAGTTCGTCGTCGGATGAGAGTTGCTCGAATGGCTGATCCTGTGTGACGAGCCAGCGCTTGTAAGCATGATGCACGACAGCCGGCGGATGTCCGATACCCTTCTCAGACATTCGAATGGCAGCCCTAATCAACCCGTCGACCGTAAAAAGGGTCATCTGCGTGTCGTCAGTGATCGCACCAGTGACGCCGTAGGCTGCATCGAAGTCCAAGATTCCCTGCGAGCCATATCGAGCGGTAATCTCCTCCAGCTTGAGAAATTCTACGGGAGCGCCAAGAGCGTCTCCGCACGCGCCTCCCAACAGGCAGCCATAGATGTGGTCATACAGCGTCAATGACATCTCCTGCGTCTGATATGGATATGCGGGTGTGTAGCTTTCCGCACGGATAAGTCTGGAACGATGATGCGATGCTACGCGCCTTCCGGAGGTGCAGTTTATGCAAGGGCGCCAGAACATCGATACGACTCATGCTTTGATCTTAATGGATTCATTGAATTGCTTGGATGAAATTTGAACAGTTGGGGGGAGCTGAGTGGCGCATCCGCATGGGCGGCTCTGAGCGCTGCACCTCATAGGGCGCGACTGCGGTGTTCAACGCCGCCAATGCGACAATCTGACTGAAATTGGCTGTTGCACGTGCGTACTATTGCCGCGATATCCGCAGCCAGACTCATAAGCAGCCGGAGAAAGAATTATGGCCGATACCGCATTCTCGAAGGCTCTCGTCACGATCGACTGGGAGGAAGAAAAGCTTCTCGTGTTGCGCTGCCCCATCACGGGTGAAGTCGTCGCTGCAGGATACGATCCGGCGACCGGGGAGTTTGGTTACGGAGAGCACGTTCCAGAGTGGGAAAACATCCCCACGGTTCTGTTTCACTACACGGCCGAGACGGGCGAGTTCGACTTCATCCGGCCGCAGCTCAAGGAAGAGATCGACAGGAAGCGCCAAGAACTGGAAGCGGCCGATGGCGACGAGGAGTTCGACGATTTCGATGTCCTGCAGGAACACCTGCCGTCCATCGGGAAGGTTCCGCTCGTTTTTTGCATCCAAACCCACGGCATCGCAACGGGGCCGCTGACCTCAACGGTTTATGTTGGTCTCGATCTGGCGGCGGCCTCGGCGTAGTGCATACCGGGGATCAGGACGCTGCCCGGGGCTGTGCTGATCCTTCCGGTGATCGCCGTTGTATCGCCAAGCCGCGCGAGTTTATTCTCCATCCCGTCAACCGGATTCGGTTCAGGTCTGCGGCGAGCGCCTTGTGCGCATCTTCCGGGGATAGGTTTTCCTGAGCCAATGCAAGTGACGACATTGGTCGCGGCACCTTTGTTTTGGGCGACCAGCGCCGCTGTTGAATGAACCTGGGCATCAGTCGCTACCGATGATCCGCAGGCGCATGGCACGGGTCTCCAGCAGATATGTCTCGACGCCGGCAAGCAGGTGCAGACCTTCCTCGCCAATCGCTTGGCGGGAAAGACCGGGCTGCACAATGCGAACGTCGTATTCGAAGCGATGGTCCTGCCAGCCGGCTTTCAGCTTCTTGATCATGGCCGCCGAACCCCTCTCGATCCGCGAGCTGAGCCCCCTGTCACGCCGCATCTGTTCCCGCTTCAGCATGTGCTGGAGCATCCGGTTGGGCCGATCACGCCACCTGGCCGATTTCTGAGCTTGCCCGCACACCTCGTAGAGGTCGTTGAGCCGAGCGCCGGGCGTTGCGGCGCTTGAATATTTGCAGTGGAACAAGGTCACCGACACGACGCTGTCGGTGATGCGCAACGTGACCACATCAGCGATTTCACCTTTGCCATCGTCGTCAAAGATGACGTCATAGGGCTCGGTGTCGGCCAACAAGGTTTCGATGACGAGGCGCTGTACAGAATCAATCCGCTTCTCGACGCCCTGCGCTTCGGCGCGGATGTTGGTTTTCGACCAGTCCCACACCTCGATCTTCTCGGGCGGATAGGGCTGGACCATTTCGTCCTCGGGCAGGGCATAGAGGTGGCTATAGATCAGCAGGGAGCCGTCACCGAAGTCGATCTGCGGTGCATCATCGGCAAAGGACTCCGAAAGCGTCTGGATCTTGCTGCCCACCTTGATCGTCGCCTTGGGTCCGTTGCGCTGGGGGTAGCGCGCTCCGCCATCGGCAAAGACGATCTCGAACTCGGCGGACTGGTCGTCGCTTCGCACCGCAAAGCGGAGCGGCCCTGTTCGCGCATTGTCGAGCAGCTCGATGTCGCATTCTGTGAACACGACTGGTTTGTCGCCAAAGGTGATTTCGATCCGGTCTTCGATCTGCATCAACAGCGATTCCGGCCAATGAATCGCCACGGGCGGGACCGCCGGGCGATCACTGATCTGGCGCGGACGCATAGCGCTCTTGAACACACCGTCGGTGGTGATGCCGGGATCATTCACGGCGCGGCCGACATCCTGACACCAGTCGACCCAGTCGGTGAGATCACGTACCTTGGAGATCGACCAGAACTTGCCTTTGGCCGAGCAGCCTCGCGAAGCCGGCGCGCCGTCGAGAAACCCGGTGGCGAAGACGTTGTTCTTGATCCGTGACTGGGATTTGGCGCTGTCCAGCCCGTCGGCCACATCGACGCCCATGTACATGGAATAGCGAACGCCGCGGCCCTGATGGTGAGTGAGGCCGAGGTTACGCAGGATCAGGCGCTTGAAGCCGTGCAGGCTGCGGAAGACATCTTCGCCCTCGACGCGGCGGGCCGTCTCGCCGCAAACGGCCTTGGCCAGGCGGTCGAACGGTCCCTTGGCTGAACTACTGATATAGAGCAGGCCGCTTGCCTGGTCCCAATGCAGCATATGCAGGTCCCACGTCACGTTGATGGCGTGTTGCGCCGTCGTCCAGCGGGCCTGTTCCTCCGCCCGGGTGACGAAGATCGCCACGCGCTGGTGCGGATTGATTTTCATGCCGAGGTAGAAGCCGGGGTCGTATAGATCTTCGGCTTGGAAGGGATCCCAGCCATCGCACGAAGTCCGGTACACGACCGCGTTCATCTTCGGCTCGAGGGTTTGCAACGGAATATCGTCGAGATCGCCGGTGAAGCCCTTGAACATCTCGGCACGCCGGACCTGGCGCTCGATCTTGGCCGAGCTCAGCGCCTCAACCAGCGCGTTCCAATCAGCGTCTTCGGAATAGAGCTTCGCCAGTGATCGATCGATGTCGTCGATGCCGGTGTTGGCGATGACGGTCGCATCACCCAAGGTTGGGTCTTGGCGAGTGAAGCGGCCAACAAACTGGATCGTGACCGCGATGCTTTTGTGGTGGTCGTGCAGAGCCGCGATTTTCAGTTCGGGAAGGTCGAACCCTTCACCCAGCATGTCGACACACACGATGATCCGGCTCTCGAATCGTCGAAGCGCTGCAAGATTTTCGCGTCTCTCCCGCAGCGGCTGCTGGCTGTGAACGATGACTGGCCGATGTTCCGGATAACTCTCGGTATACAGCCGGTGCAAGTGCTTTGCGCGTTCGATGGTGCTGCAACGGGCCATGGCGAGGTGGTTGAGGCCAGCCGCGAGGTCCTCGGCAAGGACTTCGCCTAGCTTTTCGGCGATCGCCAGGTCGGCGTCAGGACGACCAAGTCCGAAGACGGCCTCGAACCGGATCGGTTTGAAATAGCCTTCTTCCTGCGCCTTCTTCAGGGGATAGGTATAGATGAACTCGCCGTCCACGCGCCGCCCATCCTCGCGAAACGGGGTGGCGGTAAACTGGACGATCGGGATCGGTGGTTTGCGGTCGACGAAGAGACTGCGAAATTCCGACCATGTCCGGGCGCCGATATGGTGTGCCTCATCGATGAAGAGCGCTGCGGCTCGCGCCGCCATCTGTTCTTGAACCTGGGGTTCTGCCCGCCCGGCGATGTGCATGGTTGTGACGATGACGTTGGCCGTGTCGAAGATTTGATCGACCTCGGCAACAGACGCGGGGATGTGCGCAAGACGGACCACCACGGGATAGTCGGCTGATGCGTCGAGGCACGCCTGACTCTTGAGGACGCCAAAGGTTTCGAATTTCCCGGCGATCTGTTCGCGAAGGGCGTCGGTTGGCACCACGACCAGTAACCGATCAAACTGCTGGCTAGCGTTCAGGGCCAGCATGGTCTCTGTCTTGCCCGTGCCGGTCGGCATGACGATGGTCGCGGGCTCGGTCGAGCGTGTCGCATGCGCGAGGGCCGCGTGGAGTGCGCCGATTTGGGGTCTCCTCAGTCCGGGGACGGCTAGCTTGCCATCCGCGGCCGCCCGGCCTTCGCGCAGATGGAAGGCGTCATCCCAGGATACGGTAACGGCCGCAAGTCGGGTCGTCATATCTGGAACGCTTACCAGAGCGGGATTGAGGGGCGTAGGACGAAGCCAACGCCCTTCTCCACGCTCCAGCGCTGCCTTGATTTCCTCTGGGTGCTGGGCATCGGGTACGAGCAGGACGAGGTCAGCATCCAGCTTAGTCGCCGTTTTTCCGCTGAGTACGATGAGGGTCTGGCCGTTTGACAGCGTCGTCTCAAATCCACCGACCCGCCGAACCGTGAAAGGCTTGAGCCGGCAAATGGCTTGTATCGATGGCCCCGCCTGCTGGCGCGTCGTGCTGCCCAAGACTCTGCCCTCGACGGCCATTCGCGCCGGGAGGAGCAGCGACACCTCCTCGGTGAAGAGGTCGTCCTGTCTTGGAGCGGTGGCGTCTGTTCGTGCGTGCATCGATCCCCCCTGCGCCGGCCGCCTACGCCGCGACCGCGGCGACTGGCGAAGGCGCAACCGCGAGGATTTCGCCCGACGTCACCAGTACGATCAGCCCCCGTTGTGTCCCGGTCATATCAAGATAGTTCCGTACCTGGGCGCGATAGTGCTCGATGGCCTCCGGGCTTGGCTGAACATCGCTCTTCCAGTCGACGACGACCTGCGGTTTTCCGTCAGGCGCAAAACTGATGGCGTCCGCGATGCCTGCGGTCGCCTGTTCAAGATCGTCGACAAACGCCGAGGCATAGACCGGAAACTCCGGCGCAAGGGTCGGCCGAAGCTCGGCGATTTCGGGCAAGGCGAGGGTGCGAGCCACGCAGCCTGCGAGCTCGGCCGGCGAAAGACCTTGGGCGGGATCATCAACCACCGGGCTGTCGATCGTGGCGATGAGCACCTGCGCGCGTTTGGCCAGAGACGCCACATCGTCGGGCGTTTCGCCGGTCAGAACCTCCTCGAAAAGCTTGTGCAGGATCAGACCACGTTCGCGTCCGCCCTGGACGCTGGCGGGGGTGGCATCGTCATGAGGTTGACCCGCGTCGCTTGCTGTCCAGATTTCTACCGCTTCGGGTGTCACAACAGGCCCGGTGCTGGATTCGTCGCGGCTTGGCGCTAGCCAGGTCAGGCGGCGATGACGGTCTGCGATGGCAGCGGCTTCGGCCGCAAAAATCTCCCGTGTCTGCGGGTTGCTCTGGCCGGCCGGTGCTGCTCCCACGTCCGGCGAGAGATGTGACAGATCGAGCGCCGGAAGCTCGCCGATCGACAAATCGAGGAGGGAGATCCAGGCCGATTTCGACGGCGCGGCGTCAAGCCGAGGCAGGACAAGCAGCTCGCGCGCCCGGGTGGCGGCGACATACCAGAGCCGGATGCGCTCGCGATCGAGCTCGGCTTTTTCCGCGTCGCGGGCGTCGTCATACCCGACCGGTCGGACGCCAAAGACTGGGCAATAGAAAATGTCGCTGTCGCGATCGGTCACCGCGCTTTCCGGCGCCATGATCCCTGTCATCGTATTGACGGGCACGACGATCGGCCATTCCAGGCCCTTAGCGGCGTGCATGGTGTAGAGGGCGATGGCCTCTTCCTGGGCGTCGGGTCGTCCTTCAACGGCACGCGATTCGTCGGTCCAGGCCGCCGTCATGGTCTCGGCAAAGGCGCGAAGGCCCCGAACCGCAAAGGCGGAGGTCAGACTCAGATAGAGATCGACGTTGGCGAGTGCGCGTTCCGCCTGTCCCCGGTGCCGTTCGAGCAGGATCGGGCGTACCCGCATCACATCGACTGCCTGCGACAGGAGGTCGTGCGGCGTGGTGCTGTTGGTCCGACGGTAGAGCGTTTGCAGCTTCTCGATGGTGGTCCGGGCAAGCGTGTGTTCGATACCGCTTGCATCGACCCCGAGATCGAGCCGGGGCAGCGCATCCGGGTAGCCCTCGGAGCGCGGCAGCGTCCAGATAATGTCGAGAAGCTCCTCCTCGGTCAGGCCGACGAGCGGGCCGCGCAGCAGTGCGCCCAAAGCGAGGGTGTCGCGCCGATCGGCGAGGACGCGGGTCAGGGCGATGAGGTCTTGGATTTCCTGGCGGCGAAACAGTCCCTTGCCCGCCTGGGTCGCGACCGGAATGCCGTGTCGTTCCAGCGCCTCTTCATAGCGCCACAGATCGCTGCCGGTAGGGGCGAGCAAGGCAATGTCGCCCGGCCGGCAGACCCGGCTGGCGCCGCTCCGGCGATCGAGGATCATCTCGCTGCCGATCAGGCGGGCGCACATTTCGGCGACCGCTTCGGCTTCGGCGTCACGCTGCTGTTCGGCCGTGGCCTTGCCGTTCTCGTCGGCGACCGCGACATCCAGGGCTGCGACACACAGCGCCTCTTCGCGATCAGCGTGGAACGGGTCGAGCGCGGTGAAGCCCGGCTGCCCTTCGCTCGACAGCAACGTCTCGAAGCGCTCGTTCACATAAGTGAGAATGGGAGCGCAGGAGCGAAAGTTGGTCGAGATCGACAGGACACTGTCCGGGTTCTGGGCGAGAAACGCATCCCGTGCCCGCACATAGGCGCTGACGTCAGCGCCGCGGAAACGATAGATCGCCTGCTTGGGATCGCCGACCAGGAACAGTGCGCCGGGACGGATTTGAAAAGCCGACCAGTCGGCGGTCGAACCGTCAGCGGGCGGTTCGCCGCAGAGACGCCAGAAGATCTCGGTCTGTAGCGGGTCGGTGTCTTGAAACTCATCGACCAGTACATGGGCGAAACGCGCCGCGAGCGCGCGGCGAACATCATCATGATCGCGCAGCAAGCCGCGCGCCGCGAAGATCAAGTCGTCGAAATCGAGCAGAGCGGCTGAACGCTTGTGGTCGCGGAAGCGGTGCAGAACCGGCTGCACCTGGGCGATCAGATCGGCGAGCACGCGGCTGGCGACATTCTGAAGCATGGTCTGCCATGCCTCGCAGCACGCCATATAGTGGCCTTCGGCTGCCGTGTTGAGCCGCTCGCCATCAGCCTTGGCCAAGCCCTCGCGCTTGGCCGCATCGACCCATTTGCCCTTCCTCCTGAATGCGGAGAAGGCCCCACTCTTGGTGCAAAGATCGTGGTGCGGCTGGGATACCAGCAGGCGGACCAGCCCGGCCGGCGTTTCGGCAACCGGAGCCTGATCAAGGGCCTGCGCCATTTCGGCGAACCGCTCGGCGATCGTCGCCGTTTCTTCCTCGACCGCGGGCGCTGTGCGGATGAACTCGGCGAAGGAGTCCGCCGCGGCGAGGAAGGCTTGAAGGTGCGGCGCCAGCGGGGTGACCTCCGGGGCGGACACCGTTCGACGCCGGCGCAGGTTCGCGACGATCTTGTGGATCAGCCCGACGGTCTCACCGGGATTCTGAAGCACCATTTCGGCGATGATGCCGCCTTCGCCACCTGAGAGTTGCTCCCGCAGCCAGACCTCGACGATCTCGATGAAGGCGAGATCGGCCTGGTTGCGATCCATCACACTGGCGCCCGGATCGATATCAGCCTCGACCGGATAGGGCTTGATCAGGCGCTGGCAGAAGCCGTGGATGGTCGAGCAGGTGATCTCGTCGATCGCAGCGCTCGCTGCCGCGAGATGGGCTTTTTGGGTGTCTGACAGACCGCCGAGCAAGGCGATCCGCAGTTCGGGCGGAATTTGTCCGGCGGAGAGGTCGCTGACGAAGTCGCGCACGCGGATCAGAAGCTCGCTGGCCGCCAGTTCTGTGAACGTCACCGCCGCGATGGATTTGGGCGCGATGCCTTCGGCCAGCATCACCGCGATGCGACCGGCCATGACAGCCGTCTTGCCGGACCCGGCGCCAGCCTCGACCAGGATCGAGCGATCATGCACGCGGATCGCGTTGCAGCGGGCGGCGTCATCGCGAAGGTCTTTCGTTACAACGGTCATTACTGCGCCTCCCAGACTTGCGCGGCGTCGCCAAACAATTCGGTCGCGGCCGAAAGCTTGCGTTTGCAATAGGTGGCGCCTGCGTTCGCCGGCAGCGCAAAAGCCAGGTCGTCGTAGGTTCCGCCGGTATCCGGTCCGATGAGCGCGTTGCCGGCTGTCAGATTGGTTCGCGCCGCCTGCAGATATCCGGTGATCTCGACCAGTGTGGCTTCGGGATCGTCGAGTTGCAGATCGATCTGGTCGCGCGGGTAGAGCAGCGACGCGCTGATAGAGACATCCGTGCCCAGCAACGCCTTCACGGCGAAGGCGTAGAGGCAGCGTTGCAATTCCCGGCCACCGTCCAGGCCGATATTGTCCTTGGGTGGCCTGCCCGTCTTGTAGTCGCGGACCAGGACGCGCTTGCCATCGCCTGAAATGTCGAGACGATCGATGTAGCCGGCGATGCGAAACCCGGCGTCGGGGATTTCGACGGCCGTTGCCGAATCCCACGGGCTGTCGGCATCCGATTTGACGCTAAGCCCGCCAAACGCCACTTCGCCATAGGACCGGGCGTCCGGCAGATGCTCATCACCATAGGTGAGCGCGCGGCTGGTGAGCAGGCGCACTTCATCCAGTGTCCGGTGCCAGATGACAGCGGGCGGGACGGCGCGTTCGCTTTCCCAGACACCTGAAACCTCGGCGGCGGCGTTCCGCACCGCCGCTGCGATCTGGTTTTCGTCGGCCTTGGCGAGGCCACCTGCCGCCTCCAGCTTTTGGAGCGCGAGGTCAAGCGTCATGTGGACGAGGTCGCCCATGCCGAACGCATCGAGAACCAGGGGATCGGTCCCGCTCTCGGGCATCCGCAAGTGCATCCCATATTTCCAGAGGAAGCCGAGGGGGCTTCGCAGAAGGAGCTTGAGCGAACTGGCCGACTGAGTTCGGGCCAGGATGGCCAGCAGGAGAGGATGGTCCGCCCGAACCAGCCCGTCGTGCGGCGTGATCTCCTTGTGGTGCCAGTCGCGCCAGCAGGTCGTCGCGCTGATCGCCTGCGGTTCATGTGCAAACTCTTGCGGACGCGCCATAAGCCGGTCGGTTTCGCTGAAAGCGTGGAGCGGGACCGCATTGCGGCGGATGTAGGTCTCGCTAGCGTGATCACCGACCAGAGAACTGCGCCCGAGAAGTCTGCCTTCGCTGTCGCGACGTGACCGCGACAGAATGATCTGGCGCTCGGTCGTCGCGAGAATGGTCTCGAAATCCCGCCGGTCGGCCGCGCCGACCGGGAGCGGATCGAGCTCGACGGTCGGAATGATGTGGTCGGAGATCAGGCGATCTTCCGAAATGCCGCGCGGCCAACGCGCAGAGTTGAGGCCGACGAGCCGGACGAACCGGCGCGGCGATGCAGCCAATGCGCTGGCCGGCATCCAGGCGACGGAGACGCAGGCCTCCAGGCCGTCATCCTGTTTCAAGGTTTCGAGGGTCGCGTCGAGCGATCCGGAAGGACCGGCCAACAGCGCCTTGCGCCAGATCGCCAGTGCTCGACCATTGAGAAGCGCAGCGCCGATTTCCTCTGCGGCGATGTGGCCCTTGGCGAGGAGCGCGACGATGCCGCGCAGCGTCGCGGCATGATCCTGCGCGTCGGGCCAGTCAGCCGGCGTCAGGCGATCGAGCAAGCGGGTCCAGGCGGCGGCAGAAGCCAGCGGCGCGTCCGACGGAAGGACGCGCATCCAACCCGGGGGCAAGGTCTGGAACGGGCCTGCTGCCGATCCGCAAAGTCCAGCCAGGCGGCGCATACGGGTCTGCGACAGGCCTCGGATGAGGATGTCGGCGAGCGCGGCGGCGGCTTGGCCGTCCCGCGTTGTCGTGACTTTGATCCCGTGAACGAAGTGAAGATCGAGATTGGCGTCGGCGCGAAGTGAGAGGAAATGGTCGTCATACTCGGCCGTCGAGGCGCCTGCGATGGCGACGTCAGCGGGGACGGCTTCCCCGGAGGCCAACAGGCTGCGGGCCCAGCGCACGGCTTCAATGACCTCATGATAGGCCGTGGCCGCGCTGACGGCGCTGATGGCGGGCGTTTGAGGGCTTGTCCGGCTGACTGCGACACCCGCTGCTTCGAGCCAAGCGGGTGTGGAACGCGGACCCGCGGTCCACGTCACTGCGGTATGGGCGGTCAGCGCCTGAAGGAGGGGACGCCAACAGGGCGACAACTCGGTGATCCCGATGATCTCGACCGGGCCGAGCACGGCCTTGGCATGACCAAGGCGCAGACTGGCCGCGGCGACGAGATCGACCGGGCGCATCATCCCTGACGGCAGTTGCGCCAGCACCGCGGTTTCAAGCCGCGCGATGGAGTCGAGGCGGGGATGGTCCGCTGCGCGCGCGGCCAGGTCGATCCCCGCGCGCCAGACCTTGTGAAGGGTGTCGGCCGACGCATCGACCATACCGGGAAGCAGTTTGATGCTTTCCAGTTCGCCGAGCGGGGTGGACGGCAAGACCGCCTGGATCGCGGCGCGCAAACTCTCATCGTCGATCGGCCTGGCGAACCCGCCGGCAAGGCGAACCGCCAATTGTTCAAACGACATGATCTGAAGGCCGTGCTGGCGTTCCCGCGCGGCGGCGAGTCGACGCTCGCGCATTGCTAGGCGCCCGTGGGCGATGATGGTTCGTCTGCCTGATGCTTCCATCACTTTTCCGCCTTAACCCCCGTGGAACCGCGCTTTCTGAGGAACGAGGCGACGCACCCGTCCACTGCGACGCATTCCGCCTTGACCCAAGCACCCTTCGCGAATAGAAAATAGATGGATCGTATAGATATGTCCAGATAGTTTCTATCCGTATCGTTGGAGGCGAACTTGATGGCGCAGGCCGGCGCGGGACTAAAGTGGGGAGTGGAGCGGCGACTCGAATTCATCGAGTTCCGGCTGTTCTGGGAAGGTGGCGTCAACCGCGCCGATATCATCGAGATGTTCGATGTTTCGGTGCCGCAGGCGTCCAAGGACCTCACTCTCTATCAGGAGCGGGCGCCTCATAACGCGATCTACGACAAGAGCGCCAAGCGCTATATCGCGAGTGACGCCTTCACACCCTGTTTCCTAAAGCCAGACCCCGATGGGTATCTCAGTCAGCTTCGCTCGGTTGCTGACGGCATTCTCGATCCGTCACAAGCGTGGCTTGGGCATTTTCCATCGTTTGGCGTCGCTCCCAGCCCTGCGCGAGAAATCAGGGCAGAGGTCTTGCGATCGATGCTTTCCGCGATTCGCCAAAGGGAAGCCGTAGAAATTCGATATCAGTCCCTGTCCAGCTCCGAATCGAGATGGCGTTGGATCACGCCGCATGCGCTCGGTTTTGACGGATTTCGATGGCATGCACGGGCATTCTGCGGTGTCGACCGAGTATTCAAGGATTTCCTTTTGTCTCGCATCTTAGAGACGCGAGGCGCGAAACCGGGTGAGATTGAAGCGGGTGCAGATACTGATTGGCAGGACGAGGTCACGCTTGAAATTGGCCCGCACCCTGGTCTTTCCGACGCTCAGAAGAAAGCAATCGCGCTGGACTACGGCATGCGCGAGGGAAAAGCGCGAGTGAAGGTTCGCAGAGCTCTTCTCTATTACACACTGAAGCGCCTGGGGTTGGATGTCGATCCAAACTCACGCGCTCCACAAGATCAACAAATCATTCTCTTGGAACCGCTGGCTACGTACAGCGGCACCTACGCGAACGGGGCAACGGGGACGGCGAATGCTCGGGCTTAATCTCAGGCAAGAATTTAGAGGGCGGCGTCTCAAAGGGACGGCGATCGAACTATCAAACGAGGCAAATACCGGCGCCACGCAGATCGCGGCCAAGGATTTTCTGGAAATCACCTATCCGACGCATGACTTGTTGAAGGGCATCGAAGCTGTCGGGCCGAATCAAGGTCGCCCGGTCGTCGTTATTGGTGAGCGCGGTCTTGGTAAGTCCCACTTGATGGCCGCACTGTTTCACGCGGTCAACGATGCGGCTTCAACCGGCGCTTGGCTGAAGAATTGGTCGACCACGCTGGGCGATCCGCACATCGGCGACATCCAGTTGCGCGATGGGATGCTCGTCATCGGCGAGAGCCTGCATCGGCAGCGCTACAAGTTTCTTTGGGACCTACTGTTCGAGCAGCATCCGCACGGTGCCTACATCAAAGGTAAGTGGGAAGGCATGGGTGCCGCGATGACGGATATTCCGTCTGACCAACTCATCCTGGAACTCCTTCGGCATAAGCCTGTCATGCTGCTGCTGGATGAATTTCAGACTTGGTACGATGGCCTCACGAACACCAAACAATATCCATGGAAGCACTGGGCGTTCAATTTCATCCAGATCCTGTCTGAGATCGCCAAGGAGCATCCTGAGCTCCTTGTTCTCGTCGTTTCTGTACGAAATGGCGAAACTGACGCATATCAGCAGATACATCGCGTCAACCCCGTGCAGATCGATTTCAAAGCGGGCGGAAGCCCGGAGCGGATCCAGCATGATCGGCGACGGATGCTGTTGCACCGTCTCTTCGAAAACCGGCTCCAGATCACATCATCGTCGATCGAGGCCGCCCTTGCGCGGCACATCTCGGAATATTTCCGACTCTTGAGCACGCCAGCGGCGGAGCAGGATCGCAAGCAACGGGATTTTATTGAGTCGTGGCCCTTTGCGCCGCATCTTCTGCAGTTGCTGGAAGATCAAGTCCTCGTCGCCACCGATGCTCAAGAGACCCGAGATCTGATCAGAATTCTGGCAAATCTCTTCAAGAGCCGCGGAGACCAAACGCCCGTGTTGACCGCGGCGGACTTCAGGATGGATGACGATGCCTCGGGCATTGGCGCGCTCCTGGATTCGGTCGCCAATCAGCAACATCGGACGCTTCGCGACAAGGCGCTGCGCAATCTGACCTCGGTCACTGAGGCAGTCTCCGATCATGCGTCGAAGGCTCCCCACTTGCAGGAAATCGTGGGCGCGTTGTGGCTTCGCTCGATCGCAGTTGGAAATCTTGCGGGCGCCGAACCAGCCGTTCTTCAAGCGGATATCACTCAGACCAAGCCGATCGACGACAACGCCTTCCAGGTCGAGCTGGCCACGATCATCGAGAACAGCTTCAACATCCATCAAGATGGTGCGCGGCTTGTCTTCAAGGAGGAGGAGAACCCACAGGCCAAGGTCATGGCCTCCGCCCGGAACGATAAGCTCTTCACGGACGGGTCCGATCTCGCGCAACTGGCGAGGGAGACGCGCTATGTCATCGGCGGTTCCGAGGAGGTGGCGCGTACCTTCCGCGTCATTGCCCTGCCGCGCACGTGGCTGACCGATCCCTGGTCGGGCCTAGACGAAGCTGAGCAGCCGGAGAGATGGGATGAACGCCTGCCGATCCTCGTGTTGCCGGAGGAGCCGGACCGGTTGAGCGAACGCCTTGGGCGGTGGTTGAAAGATCATCTCCAGAAGCGCCGCAACACCGTTCGCTTCCTGCTGCCGCGAGCCGGGACGACGAACGCGTTTTATGACCGTGACCTGTTGATCCTCGCGCGCGCCGAGATGAAGGCGCAGGAATGGAGCGTCCAAAGCCCGGAATATCGCAAACTCCAGACGAAGTATCAGAACGAACTCCGGGACATTCTAAAGAAGCGGTTCGACCGCTTCGCAGTGCTGCACCGCTGGAACTTCACGGAACCGGCCAAATGCGAATTCCACGTTGAGACACTTCGCGAACAAGGCGCGAAGATTCCCGATGCTATCGAGCAGGCCCTAGTCAACGATCTCTTCGTCCCCGAGGATTTCGAAGCTCTCGTGCTGGAGGCGGCTAGCGACAATGTCCCCGTAGGCAAGCTGTTGCGTGAGCTTCAGGAGCCGCGACCGGCGGGACAAGATTGCATCCCCTGGCTGGGCGAGACGGCGATGAAGGAGCGCATCGTCCGCATGTGCGCGCGCGGCAAGGTGGCGATCAATCTCCGGGGCATGGAGTATTTGCAAACGCAAGCCGGAGAGGATGAGGACGCGGCGTGGAGGCGTCTGCGGCCCAAGTTGGCTTATACCGGACGCCAGCTTGATGAGATTTTCCTGCTTCCGCCCTCTGCCGTGCCATCGACCGGGGGAACAGCACCGCCGGCGGCATCGCCGAGTGATTTGCCCGCTGGAGGACTGTTCGGTGGAGGTGCAGCGCCGGCACCGCCCCCAACGCCGGGAGAAGGCAGTCCAGATGCGCCTTCAGATTCCGAAACTGGCCCACAGATACCTGGCGGAATTTTTGGCGGAACGGCGCCTGGTTCGCGGACGACCCTTTCCAACCCGGCGACTTCGCCGCTCAACCTGATCGGCAAGCTGGAGGGTTGGGGAATCGGCCCCGCCACCCCGGTCCGGGAAGTGACCTTAAAGGTCACAGCGGCAACCGGCGCTCAGTTGAAAGAGCTGCTGAAAAAGCTACCGGACGGCATGACCTTTGAACTCTCCCTCGACAAGGAGAGCAACTGATGGCGCTTGATCCGGATCAGTTTCGCGCCCTGACGACTGCAGCGCCTGACGAGGCATGGCGGGTAATCATCGACGACATCCTTTCGGTCTGCGTTCAGCCCTTGTCGGCGCCCAACGCCTCGGGGGAGGTCACGAGACGGGACCGCGCCATTGGCGCGCTTGACCATCTCCTCGCGGCGGCTGCGTGGGACTTATGGGAACAGTTCGGCGAGACTGTCGACCGGAACGCTGATCGGCTCGTCGACTGGTGGTCGTCACCCTACAGCGCCAAGGCCATCCTTATCCTCGATGGGCTAAGTCTGCGTGAACTGCCTTGGTTGGTTGAGGGCGCAAAGGCCCGTGGCTTTGCTGTTCACAGGACGACAGCGCATGGGGCGGAGGTGCCGAGCGAGACAAATGCCTTTGCCCGTGCCCTTGGATTCAACAGCCGAAGCCAGCTTCAGAATAACGGCGGTGGCAAGGCGCATCGCTTCGCGCCAGCAAGAACCGAATGCGTCGATCTGCCGTGGAAGGATTGCGCCGATCTCATCGATGCGTCCCCTAATTGGATCTTCTGGCATCAATGGCCAGACAGCAAATTGCACGATGGTTCTGGCGCCGGTCAGGGGCTCGACACTCTTACTCGCGACATTGCGGCGCAACTGGGCAGCGATGATTTTTGGGAGTTTGTCGAGCGTCTTGCAAAGGGCAGGCGGCTGGTGATCACGTCAGACCACGGCTACGCCGCGACCGGCTTGTTCTTCGATGCTCCAGACGAACAGGCCGCCTTCCTAAAGGGCATCCTCAAGAGCGGCCGCCTCGTGGCCGGCGAGCACGATCCCGGATCGTTTGTGCCGCCGGTGGCTCTGCAAGCGAACAGTCCGCATGGCAAGCATCTGCTTGCTGTCGGTCGATGGAAATGGCGCAGCCAGGGTGGATACCCGACGCTGGCGCATGGTGGGCTCTCTCTGCTTGAGATGCTGTCACCATTCATAGAAATGACGAAGTAGGGAACGCCGCGTATGGCCACGAAGAAAGACTTTATTGCTCAGGAAGTGGCTCGCGCAGTTGGTGCTGGCAAGACGGTTGCGTTGGAGACAGTTGATTTCGGCGATCCGAATCGTTCGAAGACCTGTCTTGAAGTTGATTTTCCAATCTTGCCCGTGAACCAAGTCGCCGTCATCGAAGGCAACGCGGGCAAGCCGATCTATCAGATGTCGAAATGGTGGGCGCGCCGTCGGTCGACCGTGTTCCGGTCGATGCTCATCGCGGCGGCAACAAAGGCTCCAGAAGATCCCGCGTTAGCTGCGAAGCTCGTCTGGGACAACTACTACGCGAATCATCAGAAAAAGGGGGCCTTCAAGCACTTGAAGGTCGCCGACATCTTTATGGGCGGCGGCACGACCCTGGTGGAGGGCTCACGGCTGGGTATGCAGATGTCCGGCAACGACCTCAATCCGGTTGCATGGTTTGTTGTGAAGCAGGAGCTAGCCGATGTAGATCTCGACGAGGTGCAGCGTCTGCTGGCGGACATTGAGGCAGAAGTGAAGCCTCAGATTATGCCATTCTACTATTGCGACGGCCCGAACGGCGAGAAAGGGATCTGGACACACAAGCCGACGGGCAAGGCGATGGGACCGGACTTCGATCCGCTGACCATCAAGTCCGAAGAGCGCAGAGA
The DNA here is from genome assembly GCF_040321855.1 of Mesorhizobium sp. M0227. Classification (NCBI taxonomy): domain Bacteria; kingdom Pseudomonadati; phylum Pseudomonadota; class Alphaproteobacteria; order Hyphomicrobiales; family Phyllobacteriaceae; genus Mesorhizobium; species Mesorhizobium sp. M0227. Next base: position 104,914 of record NZ_JAMYSJ010000018.1, read on the forward strand.
CTACAACTACGAAGGCCCGGAGATGATCTACACCTTCTGGGCCAAGCACGGCCCGTGCCAGGTGACGGGCTGTGGCCATCGAACGCCGATCATGACCAGCCCGGTCATGGCGGTGAAGACGCTGACCGTGAAGCATTGGGAGCATGAATGCTCCGCATGCGGCACCGAGTTTGAGATAGAGGATGCCGAGGCCCGAATGGCGCCTGACGTGCCGCTCTACGTCGCCCCGGACGAGAGGCCGTATTCGGTCCTCGACGCTAGGGGGCGCGTGACCTGCCCGAGTTGCGGCCACACGTCGATGGTCAAACTTGGTAAGGGTAAGAATAAGAAAGTAGAATTGTCCCTGCTGGTGCATCCGGAATGGTTGGGGGGAAGTCCCTCAAAGGATGCAAATGGAAAGCGGTTCGGCGGTTCGGCGCAGGACGATGCGGAATCAACCATTCGCTGGAATCAGGAAAGAGCCGCAAGGATTCGCCTCTTGGAGGTTCGCGGCACACTGCCGCCTGAAGTCACCTGTCCAGTAACAATGGTTACCTTTAACACCGGAAAATCAGGAGGGACGGTTCCCAAAAAATCCACGTTTGCTTGCCAAGCAGACGGAAAAGAAAATGATGTCCTTGAGGCCGTTAAGGCTACTGGCAAAACAGCGCCAATGGCCGGTTATGCGGTTCAAGCTTATTCACCGCAACGGGATAAGGGCGGTCTGCCCTACGGTGGTCGTTTCTTTCTACCGTTCGACAACCGTTTGTCACGCCAATACGACGCGGCAATTCTAGAGTGGGAAAAGCGCGGGAATACAGATTTATCTGACTACTGGCCGCGATCAGAGCTGCCCTATGGTTTCATGACCCATCATCTTCAAGGCGGGGTGCCAAATCACGGTTTCACGCATTGGTGGACAATGTTTAATCCGCGTCAACTCTTGGCTCTTACCCAAATCCTGAAGGCCATATTCGAAGCGGGAGATCACGATTGGTCTACCCGAGAATATGTTCTCGGGTCGTTCCAGAATTTTCTGCGCAATAATACTATGTTTGCATTTTGGCACGTGACTAAGGACCATTTCGTTCCTGCTCTTTCAAATAACAATTACCATCCCAAATCGACTGTGGTCGAGGTAGGAGTCTTTTCGCCGGTTGGGTATGGCCCATGGTCATCAACGGTCGGCCCCCTCACAGAGTCGAAGGAGTGGTCCGAACAACCTTGGGAAGCCGTTAGCGCCGAAACTCTCAGCACTGTTCATCCAGCCATTGCTGAAAAAGTGAGTGGAAAAAGCGAAAAAGTATTTCCTGGAGATCCCGTCAACGGCGCAGAAATACTTCAATGCTCGTCGACGGATCTTCTCCACTATGCAGATCAATCTGTTGATCTGGTGATTACCGATCCGCCATTCGGTGGATTGCTTCACTACTCGGAACTGGCCGACTTTTTTTACGTTTGGATGCGTCTGCCGCTCAAAACCAAATATCCAGAGATTTTCGGACCCGAGTACACGCCCAAATCAATGGAAGCGGTCTCCAATAAAGCACGTGAGCCCGATGACCCCGATGGTTTTTACCAACGGCTCCTGACGGCGTGCTGGAAGGAGGCGCACCGTATCCTGAAACCAGGTGGCATGCTCGCGTTCACGTTCCACCACAGCGAAGACGCCCCATGGGTCTCCGTTCTTGAATCGCTATTTGACGCGGGTTTTTTCCTCGAAGCCACCTATCCGATCCGGTCGGATGAAACAAAGGGGGACGGTGAGTTCGGCTCAAAGACCATAGAATATGACATCATCCACGTGTGCCGGAAACGCACCGAAGAACCTAAGGCCGTGAGTTGGGGACGCATGCGCCGAGAGGTGCTGGCCGATGTCCGCCAGCTTCAGGGAATGCTTGAAAACCACGCAAGAGCCGGTCTGCCGGCTGCGGACCTTCAGGTCATTCGTCGAGGTAAGGCGCTGGAGTATTTCTCCCGCCACTATGGCAAGGTCTTCGTGGATGAAGGTCGTGCTATCTCGGTCAAGGAGGCCCTTGTAGGCATTAACCAACTGATCGACGAGGACGCGAATAAGACGACCGAACCGCCGCCAGTTACGGCAGAACCCATTACCCGGCAGTTCCTCCGCATCTTCAACGGCCAAACTGAGCTCGCGCGCGACCAGATGCAAAAACTGCTGCGTGGCTCCGGTATCGCGCCCGACGAGTTCACCAACCGTGGTTGGGCGAACGAAGAGAAGAAGGTATTCCATCTCGCCGACCCTGTTGCCTTTGCTCAGGATTGGCAGGGAAGGCACCGCCGGCGTTTGACAGCCGATCTCGATCAGGCGCTCGTGCTGATCGGCGCTTGTTACGATGGCAGCGGCATCAACGCATCGGATACGCTGAAGAACGAGAATTTCAGGCCGCATCCCGCCCTGAAGAGTCTCCTCGAATGGCTCAGCAAGCACGGCGCGACCCCGCCGAAGCGAAACGGGTCGTCGCGGGCATTGTCGATCTACAACAACTGGGCCTCCAGCCACAAAGAGGCGGTCGCACAGATGTCGCTGTTCCAGGAGGATTGAGCGTGAAGCAATTGCTCGACAGCGTCTGGCAGCGGCGTGGCGTGAGCTGGATTTGGGACGATGAAGCGCTCTCGGTCGTCGCAAAGCCCTCCGAAGTCTACAGCTTGCGCGAACTCCTCCGTGCCCCGAGGGATTGGCCGGACGATTTGCCGAGCAACGGCGGAAATACGCTGGTGGTGGCCGGCCTAGATGCATGTCTCGATCTACTCACTCCGGCCGACGCTGACGGGTGGCTGGCAAACGAGCTGAAATCCGCCATCTTATCCTTCCAGGATGAATATTCTGGTGAAGCTGCCCTCGTTTTCTGGCTGCCCGTCGGACATCGCCGTTTTCATACCGACATGGCGACGGATGCCGTCCGCTGGCGCTGCTCGGCGCCCCACGCCGACCAGAAAATCGAGTTTGGGCGTCTCCTGTGGGGCGAGGCTCGGGAATACCCGCAGGAAATCATCCTCTCTGAGGGAGGCAAGCCAGTCGGCTTGTTTCACCTGCGGATCACCTGAGGGCCTGTTTGATGGATGGTGTAAGTTTCAGTCCGGGCGATCGGATAACCCACCCTGATTTTGGCGCAGGGGTTGTGCTCGACTCTCCGCACGAAGGCTATCTGCGAGCCTTCTTCAGCAGCGGGGAGCGGCGCGTTCCGCACGAAAGCGTCCGGCGCGAAGTGTCGCGGACGGAGCGAATTCTGCGATCGGTCGAAGGTACGCCCGAGCGGGCGCGGGCTGTATGGCTTTCCTATGAAGCCCACACGTTGCCGGTCATGGAAAGTGCGTCGGCCCTAACGTCGGCACGGATTGATCTGCTTCCGCACCAGGTGGTTCTGACGCACAGGATTGCCACAGCTTCGCCCCGCCGCTTCCTAATCGCCGACGAGGTCGGTCTTGGCAAGACTATCGAAACTGCCCTGATCTTGCGCGAGTTGGTCAGTCGAGGCGAGTTGGACCGGGCACTAATGGTGGTTCCCGCGGGCCTCGTAAATAATTGGCACCGGGAGTTGAACGAAGTCTTCAATCTGGATTTCGAGGTGTTCGGATCGGAAGGCGACATCACCGATCGGAAGACCAACGCCTTTGCCAAGCATGATCGACTGATCGCCAGCATCGATACGTTAAAGCGACCGGCGCGTATCAAGCGGTTGCTGGAAGCGCCACGCTGGGATCTGGTAGTTTTCGATGAGGCGCACCACCTGACCGCGTACCGAACGGGAGGGAAGGTTCGGAAGACGGAGAACTACAAGCTCGGAGAGGCGCTGAAGAGTCACGCGCGTGATCTCCTTTTGCTTTCTGCGACGCCGCATCAAGGCAATCATTTTCAGTTTTGGATGCTTATTCAACTTCTCAATCCGACCCTCTTCGGCAGTCCTGAAGAGATGCTCGAGAATCGTCATCGCTTGAACACTGTCATGTTCCGTCGGACCAAGGCCGATGCCTGCCGGCCGGATGGTGATCCCCTTTTTGCCCGGCGGTGGGTGCATACAGAATCATTTCTTATGGGGGACGAGGAGCGGCGATTTTATGAGAAGCTGCGCGAGTACCTCGAGGACGGTTTCGATCTTGCCAAGCGACAGGGCAACCAAGGTCGTGCCCTTGGCTTCTTGATGGCCATCTTCCAGAAGATCGCAGCATCAAGCTTTGCCGCCGTGCGTCGGACCTTGAAGCGCCGGATGCTGATGCTAACGTTGCACGAGGCCCTTATTCGTGATCGCGACCTCGACATTGAGGGCCGCGAGCGCCTTTACGATGAGGCCCGCGAGCTGATCCATGCCGAATGGGTTCTCGGGCGCGATCCCGTTGGCCGGACCGAAGTCGACCGGGTGATGGCCGACCTCAAGTATCGACTTGCGAAGAAGCTGGACGAAGAGGCGCTCGAATTGGCCTCCGACCCCTATGGCAGCGAGTTCGCCTCATCGCATATGGAGGACGCCGCGTCGGCCGCAGTCGATATTCATCTGCCCGAGGAACGGCTTCGCATTGCCGATCTGCTATCGGTATTTCCTGAGCAGCGGGAGACCAAGGTCCAAAAACTGCTCGATGGATTGGGCACGCTGTGGCGCCAGAACTCCAACGAGAAGATCGTGATTTTCGCCACCTACCTCGGCACGGTTGACCTGCTCGCCCGCGAGATTGAACAGGTTTATCCAGGCCAGGGGGTCGTCGTCCTACGTGGCGGGGACCACGGTGCAAAGGTTGCAGCTGAACGGCGCTTTCGTCTCAAGGACGGGCCGCGGGTCCTGGTCTGTACGGCAGCCGGCCGCGAAGGCATAAACCTTCAGTTCGCGCGCGTTCTCTTCAATTTCGACTTGCCCTGGAATCCGATGGATATGGAGCAGCGGATCGGCCGCATCCATCGGTATGGCCAGGCTCACGCGGCACAGGTCTACAATCTAGTGCTCTCAGACACGATCGAGGGACGCATCTTTCTTCTCTTGGATGACAAGCTCACCGAGATCGCACGAACGCTCGGCAAGGTGGATGATCAGGGGAACATCGCGGAGGATCTTCGTTCTCAGATACTAGGTCAACTTTCCGAGCGATTGAACTACGACCGACTGTATCAGGAAGCGCTTTCTGATCCCGAACTGAAGAGAACGGCCGTTGAACTTGAAGCGGCGCTTTCCAACGCGCGGGAAGCACGCGAAGTCGTCTTCGATCTGTTTCAGGACCTCGATGGATTTAGTCTCGACGACTACAAGCCGTTTTCCGATGTCTCGTCGGGGATGGATCGCCTAGTCCGGTTCCTAGCGGTGGCTCTGGCCGATAGGAACTGGAGGCTCAACAAGGTCGACGATTTGACCTACGACTTGATCGCCACGGATGGGGCACGAAAGAAGCGGTTCACACTGGACCGCAACATGGCCACGTCAAATGACAACGTGGACCTAATGGGGCTCGATCATCCCCTTGTACAGGAGGAGTTGGGACGGTGGCGCAGTCTGCCACCAGAGCAACTCGGCGTTTCGCTTGGAGGAAGCGAGATTGGAACAACGCTTCTCTCGTTTTGGCTTGTTGAGGCATCGGCCGGCACCGGGGAGAAGCGTATTTCCGTTCAGCCGATCGCGGTTAATACAGACGGAACGCGAGTTCCAAGTGTGGAGCGGCAGGCCGGCCAATTTCTCCACGCGGCGGAAACGAGTCCCACCCTATCCCCTGATGAGCGCCTCTCGCTCTTCGCAAGTGCTGTTGAGCCCACCTTGCAGCGGGAGCTCAAACACAAGGGGGCTGCGAATGGAGACGGGAGTTTTTCGGCCGAGTTGATCGGATATGTGGAGATCGCCTAAGGCCCGATCGCCAATCCGCTGTTAAGCCCGGGCCTTTCAGTTTCCGCCTTCAGATGCATGGAGGCCACGAAGAAGATCGCCGATGTTTCGACCGCCGACACGGCACACGGCGATCACCCGGTCGTAGACGATGACACGGCCACTTCGACCGCATCGCGCTTCGCAGTTCATTGTTTGCCCAATCGCCACCTGTTCGAGAAACGCTTTCCCCCGGTGCGGCGCAGCCCGTGCCGCTTGCCGCATGCGATGTGCCTTTGAGCACTTCCGGTTAGAATGCTGATCCCGGAAAGTTTCTCATCAGCCTAGCTCGCCAGTCGAGCGCAGACGAACCCGCTCGAAGGACGATATCCCTTGGCCAGCGATGCTGTCTTTGTACTTATTAGCTTTAAGCATATTGCAATTAGCTAAACGCCAGGGTACGGTCAGCGATACCGAGTAATCATGGGGAGTCGGATGAGGGCTGACGAAGCACTAAAGAAGATCAAGGTTGCGATCGAGACATCGCCGCGGAATGGATATATCGCCGAGCTCCACGTTCAGGTGATCAAGTATGCCGATGTTCTGGAGGGTGTAACAGGCAGAGAGTTCTGCGAAGCCGTGGGGCTGACGCCGGCCTTCGGGACTGAATTTGCGAAGATGCGAAAGATCGCCGGCAGGCTAGTGAACGCCGGCCTTGATGTGGACCGGATATGACGACGGTCGCTTCAAACTACCTCTACTCGACCTTGCGGGAGCGAATCGTCGAACACGTTTTCGTTGGCGACGCTCTCCGAGAGCTCTGGCGGCTCGGCGTGTACGATGTCGAAGTCCTCCGATCGGAATTCGACGCCCACGGCTACGACCTGGTGATGGCACGAGGAAAGATCGTTCGCCACATCCAGTTCAAGACCGGAACGCAGAAGGAGCCCGGCACCGTATCACTCTCCCGGGCCTTGGCTGAGAAACCGAGTGGGTGCGCGATCTGGATTCGGCTGGAAGCTGACCTCGGCATGGGCCCGTTCTTTTGGTTTGGCGGCGGGCCTGGCCAGCCCCTCGCGGCACTCGACCACCTCCTTTCCATTCGCGAGGATCGGAAGCCGGGATGACCCTCGTTGTCGCGCACACCTCGCAAGCTAATGGCGTCTGTTCGAAATTGGCCGTGGTGATCGCAGAACACGCTATGCAGCTGACGGGCCAGGCCGCATAGGTTGTGTGATTTGCCATCCCACCTCCGAGCATCAAGAACGTGTCATAGCCACAAGCGGAGCAATGAGCATCGGTTGAGGTCCCCAAGACTGTCCTCCAATTTGCCGTGATTTCTATCGCGCAAAGACCCAATTCCGACGAACTGGTCTGCATCGGCTGGAAAGCGCAATGACCGCTCCCTTGGGGTTTTCGAAGCAAGCGAGCCTGTGCCAATATATTCAAAGGGAAATGATAAGCAAAACGGACTG
>NZ_JAMYSJ010000019.1:0-111056 GCF_040321855.1 Mesorhizobium sp. M0227
CGGCGCCGTGCGAGCCCGATTAATCACCCGCCAGCGCGACGCCGCGGCGTGCCGCGGCGCCCCCGCCGGCAGCCCACCGCCCTCCCTCGCCCCCCGGCCGGGCCGCGCCCCCCCCCCCCGCGTCCGTTTCAGAACCAGACGTCGCTGAGGCGATGCCCTCGTGGATAAGGGTCTGTCGGGTCGAGGCCGTACTGGCCAATGCTGGTAATCCAGGCCTGCCCGGCAATGGTGACCACGACAGCGTCGCGATCGCCGACGCGCGCATTGGCGATCACCCGGGAATCGAAATGGGTCCCGATGATCGACTTGTTGCGGAACAGCTCTCCCTTGGCGATCTGCCCCTTTGCCGACATCACCGCCAGCCGCCCGGTGGTGCCGGTGCCCGTAGGCGAGCGGTCGAGCCTGCCATGCAGACACACCGTGCCGTTGACGCTTTCCACGCGACCGTCGACGCGCTTGATCGGGCCTTCGAAAATCACGTTGGACACGTCGCGGATCTTAGCGTTCTCCGGATGCACGACAACGAGCTGTTCGTTGGCCGCCTTCTTGATACGTTGGCCCATCAGCGACATCTGGTGTGCCTCGTCGGGTGTTATGGAAAAGCCCAGTGCGCGCGCGTTCACATGGGCGAAAGTCATGCCGCCATAGGAGGTGTCGACGGTGATCGTGCCGAGCCCCTCGACTTCGACAGGTGTGTCGAGGTGGAACGCGAAAGCCGGCACATTGGTGAACTCCACCTGCTTCACCTTGCCGTTCTCGCAGAGGCAGCGCACCTCGATCATGCCGGCCGGCGCCTCCATGCGCAGCCGCGTCTCGGGTTCCTTCATCGGCACCATGCCCGTTTCCAGCGCCACGGTGGCGACGCAGATGGTGTTGGAGCCCGACATGGGCGGGTATTCGGTGCTTTCAATTATGACGTAACCGAGATCCGCCGAGGGATCGCAAGGCGGCAGGATGATGTTGCCGTTGACGTAGGGCGCACCGCGCGGCTCGAACAAGAGCAGCCCACGAATGTCGTCCATATGCGCTTCGAGATACTCCTTCTTTTCGAACATGGTCTTGCCCGGAACGTCCTTGACGCCTCCGGTGATCACATTGCCGACTTCGCCCTCGGCATGGCAGCCGACGACCGTGAATGTTTTCGTCCAGCGCATTTTTCTCCTCCAGTGATTGATCTTGGCCCTGGCGATACCGATTCAGACCGTGTCGAGCCCCCGTTCGAGAAAACGATCGAGTTGTTCCATTTCCTGGTGCGAGAGGACGATACCGTCGCGCTCCGACGTCTCGCGGGCTAGGAACCGCCTTTGCGAGGGTAGGCGCGCACCTTGGCCCAAGATCGCCTCGAACAGCGCTTCAGCACGGCCCAGCGGATTGCCGGGCCGGCCGGCGGCGAAGGCTTTCGGCGAGAAAGCGATGACCAACTCTCCGTGCGACGGATAAAGCGTCGTGGTGCCAAGCAGCTCGAGCGCCCCGGGGCTGGTCAGGTCGCCGATCATGATCCCGGCGAGCAGTTCGATCATCGTCGCGATGGCGGAGCCTTTGTGCCCGCCGAAGGGAAGCATGGCGCCCGCCAGGGCAGCTTCGGGATCGGTCGTTGGCCTGCCGTCCGAATCCATGGCCCAGCCTTCCGGCAGCTTCTTGCCTGCCCGGCGGTGGAGCTCGATCTCGCCGCGCGCGGCAACCGAGGTCGCGAAGTCGAAAACGTAGGGAGGCTGCTCTTTACGCGGCCAGCCAAAGGCAAAAGGATTGGTGCCCAGCAACGGTCCGTTGCCACCGGTCGGAGCGACGGTGGCATAGCTCGGGCACATGGCCAGGCCGGCAAGGCCTGCCTGGGTCAAGGCTTCGACTTCCACCCAAAGGGCGGAAAAATGCACGGCATCGTTGATCGCTAGCGCGGCGATGCCGCAGGAGCGTGCCCGCTCGACCAGCACCGGCAGGCCCAGTTCGAAGGCCGGGTTGGCGAAGCCGTGCTTCGCATCCACTTTCACAATGGCGGGAGCGTCTTGCGGCAACAGTTCGGGCACCGCGTCTGGGTTTACCTTCCCTGCCTTGATCGTTCGCAGCGCGCCTTCGATCCGGTAGATACCATGCGATTTGCAGGCATCGCGCTCCGCCGCGACGATGACCCGTGTGATGGCGCTGGCCTGGATGGGGTTCAGTCCGGCCTTGCGGAAAATTGCATCGACGCGCTTATGCAAGGCATCGATGGTGAGGGCGGTATTGTTCATTTCTGGCCTTCGGGTTTGGCTGCGCGCAAACGCTGCCTTTAAAAATCCAGACCGCCGGCAAAGGCTCTTATATTCTGTGCAAGCAAAGCGGGCTGCTCGAGGGCTGCGAAATGACCACCGCGCGGCATCGCTGTCCACTGGCGGATGTCCTTGAAGACGCGCTCGACCCAACTCCTGGGCGGCATCGGCAGCTCTTTGGGGAACAAAGCCACTGCAAGCGGGACGTTGATCGCTGTGCCGGACGCGAATGCAAGCGGACGGGCGCGCGTTTCCCAATAGAGTCGCATCGACGAAGCGACGGTCCGGGTGAACCAGTAAAGCGAGATGTTGGCGAGCATGTCGTCGCGCGAAAATGCGGCGTTGGCCAGATCGCCATCGCAATCGCTCCAGTCGCGGAACTTCTCGATCATCCACGCTGCCAGTCCGACCGGCGAATCCGTCAGCCCATAGGCAAGCGTTTGCGGGCGCGTCGCTTGAATATGAGCATAGGCGCCATGAATATCCGCCCATTCGGCTTTCCGTTCCAGGAAGGCGCGTTCTTCCAAGCTTAGGTCGCCATCCGGGCCTGGATCGTGAGGAGGTGAGTATGAGCCGGGGATGAAGTTCAGATGCACCCCGGCGAGACTGTCTGGATGCGCGTGCGCCAGGCAGGTCGACACGCCGGCGCCCAGATCGCCACCTTGCGCGAGATATCGTTTGTAGCCGAGACGGCTCATCAACTCGGCCCAAAGGTCGGCGACGGTGAACAGGTTGAGACCAGGCCTGGTCGGTCGGCTTGAAAAGCCATAGCCGGGAATCGAGGGGACCACGACGTTGAAGGCGTCCTCCTGTCTTCCGCCATGCGAAAGCGGGTCGGTCAGAAGCGGGATCAACTCATGAAATTCGAAGACGCTGCCTGGCCAGCCATGGGTGAGTATGACCGTTCTGCCGGTTGCGACAGCGGCGCGCGCATGGATGAAATGGAGGGTTTCGCCGCCGATATCCGTCTGGTAGTGCGGATGGATGTTCCAGGCGGCTTCCTGCTTGCGCCAATCGAAGCCAGTGCGCCAGTGTTGCATTAGTCGGCGCAGTTGCTCGTGCTCCGTTCCCTGCGTCCAGCCTATTGCCTGCAACTGGTCCGGCTCGCGCCAGATCGAGATGCGCTTCTTCAAATCGTCGATTTCAGACTGGGCAATCTCGATGGTGAAGGGGCGAATTTTCATGGAGCCCTCTGCTCGCCGGCCATAAGGTTTCGGGCGGCGATAAAGTCGTGACTTTGCTGCCGGTTCGCGCGAAGCGCTTCTGTCGACGCTTCGATCGAGACCGGCAAGAAACGTAGGCGAGCGCCGACCGGCGCTTGCGCCAGCCGCCAGAAATCGGCTTCGATCACCGTGGCGATCTTCGGATAGCCGCCGCAGGTGTTGGCATCGGCAAGTTGGATGATCGGCTGGCCGGACGGCGGCACTTGAACAGTTCCCGGCACGATGCCGTGGGACAGCAATTCCAGCGGCGAGAGGAGGGAAAGCGTCGCCCCGGCAAGGCGATATCCCATACGGTTGGCGTCGTTGGTGATGCTCCATTCGCTGCCGGTGAAAGCCGCCTGGGCCTCCGGCCTGAAGGCGTCGAACTCGGCGGCCGGCAAAACCCGCAATTCGATTGCCGAGGCCAAGCCGTCCGCCGCGCCTCGCCGCTCTTCCAGCGCTGCGCCGATGCCGCCCGCGGGAAGGCGGCATTGCGCAGGGTTGAGCGCAAGCCGGTCACCGCGGGACAGACCGCGTCCGGCGAAACCGCCGAAACCGCCTTTCACATCCGTCGCGCGCGACCCCATGACGGACGGCAGATCGAGCCCGCCGGCAAAGGCGATGTAGGAACGAGCACCGATGCGCGGGGTTTCGAGGACTAGGGTCTCGCCGGCGCGGATCGTCATGGCCCACCAGGGTGGACAGGGCCGATCGCCGACGCTGACGGCGCAATCCGCGCCGGTGATGGCGACGGCGGTGTCGATATGCACGCGCAGCCGGAACGGATGAAGCGCGACCTCGATCCCGGCAGCCGAGGGGTCATTGCCCAGCATGAGATTGGCGATCGCCAGCGCCTGCCTGTCCATGGCGCCGCCATGGCTGACCCCCAGCGCCAGATGACCGGGCCGGCCGAGATCCTGGACCGTGTTCGGCAAGCCGGTGGTGAGGATCTCGATCATGCCTCGATCTCTGCGATTGCGAATCGGATTTTGTCTCCGGGCCTGAGCAGCACGGGCAATTCCGCTTCGGCCTTGAACAGCTTCACGTCGGTATGGCCGATTATGTGCCATCCGGAAGGCGCAGTCATCGGCATGATACCCGCCTGCGCGCCACCAATGATGACGGCGCCCTCAGTGACTTTGAGGCGAGGCGTGCTGCGCCTTGCCCAGGCAAGCAGCGGGTCGAGACCGGACAGATAGGGAAAGCCCGGCATGGCGCCGATGGCGGCGACGGTGTAGGTGGCCGCCGCGTGGCGGCTGACGGTCTCGTCGACAGACATGCCGCAATGTGCGGCCCAGCCGGCGAGATCCTCGCCGCGCGCGCCGCCATAACTGACGGGAATGGTATGATGCGTGCCGGTCACCGCGTGGGCATCGGTGCAAGCCCAGAGCGACATCAGCTGACCCGTGACGCTGTGGGCGTCCGTAGCGAGTGGGTCAAACACCACCAGCAGGTTGTTCATGCCGGGAACGGCCTCGCGCACCCCCTCTAGGCGCAGCGCGGCATTCGCCACCGCCCAGACCAGTTCCTGGGTGGCATCGCTGAAAGCCCCCTGCACGCCATCGAGCAGCAGCGCGCCCGATCCCGCAAGACTGATGTGAGGCGTACCGACAACCATGGGCGGTCAGTCCTTCACCGGCACCGTATAGTTCAGGATCAGGCGACCGCCATCCGGATAGATGGTCTGGCCGACGATGTAGGAGGCATCGTCGCTGGCCAGGAAGGAAGCGACGCTGGCGATCTCCGATGGTTCGCCGCATCGGCCGCTTGGCGTGCGCGACAGGATGGTCTGGCGCTGCGCTTCGCTGGCCATGACCGAACTCTTGACCATGTCGGTCAGGATGGTGCCGGGGCCGATGGCGTTGACGCGGATGTTATGCGGGATCAATCCGACGGCCATCACCGCCGTCAATTGCTTGATGCCACCCTTGGACACGGCATAGGCAACGGAATTGGGGATGGCCAGGATGGCGTTGATCGACGACATGTTGATGATCGAGCCGCCGCGTCCCTGCGCGATCATGGCCCTTGCCGCGGCCTGCCCGAGAAGGAAGGGCGCCTTGAGATTGACGCGCTGAACCAGGTCGAAGGCTTCCTCGGGGAAGTCGACGAAATCGTCCAGATGGATGATGCCGGCATTGTTGATGAGGACGTCGACACCGCCGAATCGCTCTGTGGCCTTGGCAACAACATCGGCTGCCATTTCCTGCGTGCATTCGGAGAGATCCGCCGATAGCCAGGCGGCACGCTCACCAAGACGTTCGGCATGCTCGCGCCCGCGATCGGCCTGCACGTCGACAAGCACAACCTTGGCGCCATCGGCATGAAAGCGCTCGGCGCAGGCAAGGCCCAGGCCTTGTGCCGCCCCGGTAACGATCACGACTTTTCCTGCATGCTTCACAGCCAATTCCCTTTTTACAATCATGGCGTTTATGGATATGTTATCCAATATATCTTGAACTTTGCCGCCATTGCAAGCCCGGACGGGTGGGCCTTTGCCGTCATGTTTGCCCAAGTGGCGGCGTTTATGGGCTGCTTTGGCTTTTTTCTGCCGACCATTGCAAGCCGGTTGACTCCATTGAATTAATTGTGATTGGATACTATATTCATAAAAGTGCCGACGACGGGGAGTGCAGACGATGGCGGATGGATCACAGGAAAGCGAACTGATCGACGCGTTCCGCGCTCTGGCGACGCCGTTGATCAGCGACAATCTCGCCCGTGTCCCCGGGGCTGTCGGGTTGCGGCCATTTCACCGGGTGGGCGGCGTCATGGCGGGGAGGGCGCTGACGGTCAGGACCCGCCCCGGCGACAACCAGTTCATCCATCGTGCGCTCGATCTGTTGCAGCCCGGAGACGTCATCGTCGTCGATGGCGGCGGGTATGAAGGACGCGCGCTGGTCGGCGAGATCATGACAAGTGTCGCGGCGTCGCGCGGCGCCGCAGGCATTGTCATCGACGGCGCCATTCGCGATGCCGGTGCCATCGGCCGCAATCCGTTTCCATGCTTCGCACGGTCGGCCATCCATCTCGGACCTTACAAGGATGGTCCGGGAGCCATAAATGTTCCCGTCTGCATAGGCGGCATGGTCGTCGGTCCCGGCGACATCGTCGTCGGTGACGAGGATGGCGTCGTGGCATTTCCAATCGAAGATGCCGCGGCTTTGCTGGCCGCCGTCAGGGCGCAAGAAGCGCGTGAGGCCGAGATCATGCAGAGCATCCGGGAGAACCGCTACCAGGGAGCCTATGCCCGGGCTGCCGGCGGCAGTCACTGATCGGCGGGTCAGGTCCTGCCGGTGACCATCGCGTGGCCGGCTGGCGATCCTGCTCAACATAACCGCTCCCCAGCTAACCGAGGGGCGAAACAATGCATTTCGGGCACGCCGCCTGGATGCGCCAACAGGGGAAATGGAGAGAATTAATGGTTGTTTCCTTCAAGAGGCTTGCCAAGAGGCTTGCTTGTGCCACCGCCCTTGCCGGGCTGGCTATGACCACGATGGCCGCGGCTGCCGACATCAAGATCGGCATTGTGGCCCCCATGACTGGCCAACTGGCCAGTGAGGGGCAGGATATGGAGAACGCCGTGAAGATGGCGATCGATGCCGTCAACGCCAAAGGCGGCGTCAACGGCGACAAGATCATCACCACTACCGCCGACGACGCCTGCGATCCGCAGCAGGCGGTGACCGCAGGCAGCAAGCTTGTCTCGGAAGGCGTGACCGCCATCGTCGGCGGCTACTGCTCGGGCGCCGTCTTGCCGACATTGAAGATCTATGGTGACGCCGGCATTCCATTCGTCATCATCGGAGCGAACTCGACCAAGCTGGTCGCCGCCAATCAGGGCAATGCCTTCCTCGCCAATTCGACCGGCGACATGCAGGCGACGACAGCTGTCGAGCTCTTCAAGAAGAACGGCTACAAGAAGATCGCGGTCGTGGACGAAGGCGATGCCTATTCGTCCGACCTGGCCAAGCTGACCGCCGAAGCCTTCAAGACCGCAGGCGGCGAGATTGCCGCCAAGGAGACCACCACGGCCGGCGAGCAGGACTATTCGGCGGTCGTCACCAAGATCAAATCGAGCGGCGCGGACGCTGTCTTCTGGACCGCCTACCATGCCGGTGGCGCACTGCTCACCAAGCAGCTTCGGCAGGCCGGGTTCCAGGGTGGCGTCGTGCTTGGCGATGGCAACAATTCGCCGGAGTATCTGGAAATCGCCGGCTCGGCCGGTGAGGGCGTGTATCTGCTGTCCCCGCCCACCGTCGACCTCCTGTCTGGCGCCGCCGACTTCAAGGCCAAGTACAAGGAGGCCTATGGCCGCGACGCCGGCGCCTATGCAGCTCTCTCCCATGATGTGGGCGACCTGATCGTCGATGCCATCACGCGGGCCAAGTCGGCGGATCAAAAGGCAATCATCGAAGCGCTCAAGGCAAGCGACTTCAAGGGCCTTGCCGGTGAAATCAAGTTCACCGACAAGAACACGCTCCAGACGTCAAACTTCCGCCCGGTGATCGCCAAGGGCGGCAAGTGGGTAGCCGAATAAAGGCCAACCGGATTGACGCCGAGGCAGGCCTTGTGGCGGCCTCGGCGTCACCGCCGATTGTCTGGTGTGCCGACGCTGCGCTCAGACAAGACTTTTTCAATTCTGCCCTGGAGCATCAATGACGCTCGACCTGCTTATTCAGCAACTGGTGAACGGTCTTATCGTCGGCTCGTTCTATGCCCTGATCGCGCTTGGCTACAGCATGGTCTTCGGCGTCATCAAGCTCCTGAATTTCGCCCATGGCGACATCTACATGAACGGCGCCTTCGTCGGCCTCATCGTGTTCTCCTTCGTCGGCATATGGGTCGGCAATGGCTGGCTGGGCGTGGTCTGCGCCCTGCTTGTGTCGATGCTGGCTGTCGGCTTGCTCGGCGTCATCATCGAACGCTTCGCCTACAGGCCGATGCGCAATGCGCCGCGCCTCTCCATCCTCATCACGGCGCTCGGCGCGTCGATGGTGCTGAACGGCACGGCACTCGCCCTGACAGGCGGGCGGCATTACGCCTTCAACACGGACCTCGGTTTTGCCGGCGTGGATATTTCCACCGTTCACATCACCTACACGCAGATGGTGCTGGTGGCCGCCTCCATCGCTCTTATGGCCGGCATGCAGGCCTTTGTCTCACGCACCATGTACGGCAAGGCGATGCGCGCCGTGTCCATCGACATGGGGGCGAGCCGCCTGATGGGCATCGATGTCGACCGGGTGATCGCCTTGACCTTCTTCATGGGCTCGGCGCTCGCTGCCGGCGGCGGGGTCATGGCCGGCGCCTATTATGGCAGTGTCCATTTCTTCATGGGCTTCATCATGGGGCTCAAGGCCTTCACCGCCGCGGTCATAGGTGGGATCGGCAGCGTGCCGGGCGCCATGCTCGGCGGATTGCTGCTCGGCCTGCTCGAAGCTTTCGGTTCGTCCTTGCCCTTCGTCGGCTCGGAGTGGCGTGACGTCTTCGTGTTCGGGACCCTGATCCTGTTCCTTGTGTTCAAGCCGACCGGCCTTCTTGGACGCTCTGTCGTGGAGCGGGTGTGATGACCGACGAAGTGAGAACCATGCCGACCGCCGGGCAACCGCAATTGATGCGCTGGTCCGTCGTGCTGCCCGGCCTGGCGGCGCTCACCTGCGCGCTGGTGTTGCCGCAATTCGCCAACGCCTATGTGACGGAGGTGGCAACCACGGCGCTGCTCTATGTCGTTCTGTGCCTCGGCCTCAACGTTGTCGTCGGCTATGCAGGCCTGCTCGATCTCGGCTACGCCGCCTTCTTCGCGGTCGGCGCCTACACATCAGGCATCCTGACCGCGGAATTCGGGTTCAATTTCTGGCTTACCATCCCGGTCGCCATGGTCGCCGCCTGCGTGGCCGGCATCATCATCGGGGCTCCGACATTGAGATTGCGCAGCGACTATCTGGCGATCGTGACGCTGGGCTTCGGCGAAATCGTGCGCATCATCGCCCGCAACCTCGACATCACCGGTGGCGCGAGCGGACTCATCGGCATCGAGCGCCCGGAGATATTCGGCTTCAGGCTGATGCAGGTGCAGCACTTCTACTATGCGTTCCTGGTGCTTGCGCTTCTCACCGCCTTCGTCTGTCTGAGCGTCGAGCGATCGCGAATGGGACGAGCCTGGTTCTACGTTCGCTACGATGAGGACGCCGCCGCTGGCATCGGCATCAACCGTGTCACGGCCAAGCTGCAAGCCTATATGATGGGCGCTGTGATCGCTTCCGTGGCCGGATGCCTCTACGCAGCCAAGATGACGGCCATCTCGCCGGAGAGTTTCACCTTCAACCAATCGCTGCTCATCCTTCTCGGCGTCGTCCTGGGCGGCATGGGCCGCATTCCCGGCGTCGTCCTTGGTGCTGTTCTCGTGGCCCTGCTTCCGGAGGTGCTGCGCGGCGCGGGAACCTATCGTCCCCTGGTGACCGCGGTTGCGCTGCTGGCAATCATGCTCTTCAGGCCGAACGGGCTGTGGCCGGACAAGCGAGTTTGACCATGGCGCTGCTGGAAGTCCGCGACCTGCGTCTCAGTTTCGGAGGACTGAAAGTCCTTCACGACATTTCGTTCTCGGTTGAGAAAGGCGCCATCAACAGTCTTATCGGGCCGAACGGGGCCGGCAAGACATCACTCTTCAATTGCCTGACCGGCTTCTACAAGCCGAAGGGCGGCTCGATCAGTCTGGGCGGCCGGCCAATCACCGGCTTGCCGCCGCATCGCATCACCGCGCTCGGCCTCGCCCGCACGTTCCAGAACATCCGGCTGTTCAAGGAAATGACCGTTCTGGAAAACGCCATGTCCGGCCAGCATTGCCGCAGCCGCCACGGCATCATGTCGGCGATCCTGCACTTGCCGGCACAGCGGCGCGAGGAGGAGACGATCCGCGCGGCTGGCATGCGCTGGCTCGATTTTGTCGGCATCGAGCAGCATGCGCATCGCCGTGCCGGTGGTCTTTCCTATGGCGATCAACGGCGGCTCGAACTCGCAAGAGCCCTGGCGTCGGCGCCCGAGCTCATCCTGCTGGACGAGCCCGCCGCCGGCCTGAACGAGCGCGAGAAGCTGGACCTTGTTCACCTGATCCGCCGCATCCGTGACGAAACCGGTGTCACCGTCCTGCTGATCGAGCACGATATGGGCCTGGTCATGCAGGTGTCGGAGAAGATCGTGGTGTTCGACTATGGGCAGAAGATCGCCGACGGACCGCCGGAGGCCGTGCGAAAAGACCCCAGGGTCATCGAAGCCTATCTCGGTACGGAGGACTGATGGACGCCGAAATCGTTCTTTCCGCGGACCGCATCGTCGCACGCTATGACGGCATCGAAGCCCTTCATGGTGTCAGCCTTTCGGTCAAGCGCGGCCAGATCGTCGCCCTGCTTGGCGCGAATGGTGCGGGCAAGAGCACCACCCTGCGCACGCTGTCCGGCCTTGTTGCCGCATCCTCCGGATGTGTCCGCTTCCTGGGCGAGGACATAACCAAAGTCCCTGCCCATCGCCTGCCGCATCGCGGGCTCGTCCACGTCCCGGAGGGAAGGCGTATTTTCGGCGACATGACGATCAGGGAGAACCTCGACCTGGGCTCGTTCACGCTTGCCGACGACGTCGAGCGCCGGCGGCGGCTGGATCATGTTTTTGAGCTCTTCCCCATCCTGGCGCGCAGACAGAATGGCGATGCAAGGAACCTCTCGGGAGGCGAGCAGCAGATGCTGGCGATCGGCAGAGCCCTCATGGCCGCGCCCAAGGTGCTGTTGCTCGATGAGCCTTCCATGGGTCTGGCGCCGCAACTGATCAAGGAAGTCATGAACATCGTGCAGCGCCTCAATCGTGAAGGCGTGACCATTCTGCTTGTGGAGCAGAATAGCAAAGTCGCCTTGAAATTCGCCGACTACGGCTACGTTCTCAAGGCCGGACGCGTTGTTCTTGAGGGACCAGGCAGCGATCTCGCGAGCAATGAAGCGGTTATCAGCGCCTATTTAGGTGGCGTCGCTGCTTAGCTGGCAAAGCTGCCAACGCCCGGATTTTACAGAATGAGGCCGCCGCTCCAGTCCATGATTTGCCCGCCTTGCAGGAGTGGGATCAGCCACAACGAGTTGATTCTGTAGAAACGTTGACCTTCCGGGCCTACCATCCAGTCTGTGTTCCGACCCCGGGGACATAGCTGACAAAACCTCGAGGGACGCACGGAAACCAGCGGATTGCCGCAACCGCGACGGCGATCCCATAATGGCTCAGGAGTGATTGTTCATCCGCTCGAACAAAGCTTCGCCCATCCGGCGCGTATGGGCCAAAATACCGACAAGCACCTCGTCCTTGTCCGCTTCGAATGCGCAGCGCCTCGGTGGCGAATTCGTCCGGACTGACCATCATACGGTTGGCTGTTCCTCCGCTGCGGGTGCTGCCAACGAGACCGGTATCGACAATTGGCGGAGCCATCTCCACCACCCGAATTCCGCTCGACCTCAATTGATGACGCAGACTGAGCGTAAAGGAATGGATCGCGGCCTGTGAGAGCAAGACAAGCGCCTTGCTGTCGAGTTCCAGGAACATCCGTCGTTGATTTGCGTTTGCTCTCCGAGGTTAGACGTTTTCAAACCGAAGGAGAACGGTGTCATGGACTGGAACCGCGTGGAAGGAAACTGGAAACAGGTGAAAGGCAAGGTCAAGGAGCAGTGGGGTAAACTCACGGATGATGACCTTGACCGCATCGCCGGCAAGCGCGATCAACTCGAAGGCAAGATCCAGGAGCGTTACGGCCTCGAAAAGGACCGTGTGCGGCGCGATATCGATGACTGGTACGGTCGGCAGGGCTGGTAGGCGTGTGAGCCCCGGCTGCGGCCAACTCCAAGACGCGGCCCGGGTGCCAATTCGGCAGGTCCGGGCCATGCAGGCGCCGAGCCTTATCGTCAGTTGAATTTTGCAGCAAGGATTTCGTACTGTGTCAGAAGATATCTCTCGCAAGCAAGAGCAACGGGGGACAAGAAGGATTGTCATGTGGGCGGTCGCAGTTATCGCTGTGATTTTCCTTGTTCTGCTTGCTACATTCGTGTTCGGCCCGTTGGTGTGATTTTCGTTGCGATGATTGAGCTGTTTCCTGCACGATCCAGGGATGATCGGGCGTTTGAGGGCGCTTGCAGCGGCCACCAGTGAGCGACGATGTGTTTGGCGAGGATATGCGGCTGGCGCTGCTTCCGCGGCCGGACGGCGCAACAAGCGGCGCTTATACCGACTGCCGTCGCGCGGCTAACAGTCTGCGGTAGCCTGAAACCGTTTCACAGGAATTTCGCTGAACACGATTTCGCCGGGAACTATCAGCAAAGGATTGGTTTGGTGGCGGTACACAACCAGGAGATCCACCATGATTGTCAAACTTCTCTCCACCGCTGTGCTCGCGCTCACATTGGCCACATCGGCAATGGCGCAGTCGAACGGTTCAAGCTCCAACAGCGGTTCGGGCACGACGCCCGGAACCACGAATGATGCCAATGGTACCGCCGGTTCCGGTTCCGGTACTTCGACAACCCCCGTTGACCCGAACGCAACAAATTCGACAACCACCCCGAACGGCATGAGCGACCGCTGCAAGGACGCCGCGGGCAATGATACCGACACAAACACCGCCTCCGGCACGACAACGTCGAATGTGCAGAACTGCAACAAATAGATTGGTGCCTCGGAGCGCTGCCGGACATTGCTCCTTTCCCTGGGGCTGCGATCGGGCCGCGTTTTGCGACTGCGATGGCATGCGCGGATGAGCCGACAACCCGTCAGGCTGATGCCATCCGCGCTGCCCTGGGTGGCAGGCGTATCCGCGGCAATCGTCATTATTCCGGTAGTTTGCGCCGTCAACTTGGTCCGCGGCGACAATCTCCGGGAAACCACCATTGCACAGGCCATCGGTGGCGACCCTGACCGGGCCGTCCCGGCAATGATCCGCCACGGCTGTGGCGGATGTCACGAAATCCCGGGGGTACCCGGCGCCCATGGCACCGTCGGTCCGTCCCTGCAAGGCGTCGTCGAAAGAGGATATATCGGGGCGTCGCGAGCCACCCCGGATGCGATGATGCGCTGGATCAGCAGGGCGCGGGATGTAGACCCGAAGGCGGCCATGCCCAATACAAATCTGTCGCTTCAAGAGGCGCGCGACATTACCGCCTATCTCTATGCGCGAACATGAGGCGCGCTGAAGTCGCCCCACGGCGCAGGCGTCTTGCCAGCAAAAGCAGCAGGCCAAGCATCAACACGGCGGCGCCCGCTACAAGTGATTGAGCCGCCAGAATCATGATTGTCTGGCTGGTTGTCGTTCCTGCTCGCATCTGGCGTACATCGGCCGCGGTGACGCTGAGGTCGGGATTTCCGAACCGCGCGGTGACGTAATTTGCAAGAGCTGCCATCTGGCCATCGTCCAGCCAGCCGCCGAAGGCCGCCATCGATTGACGCCCGGCCACGTCACCAGCTTTGACGCCTTCAAGGATGGTCATGACGACATCCTCGGGCGTGGCCGCGCCGGGGGTGCTGTTGCGGGTCAAGGACGGATAGTATCCGTCGGGCGATCCGCCTCCGTTCGCCCCATGGCACGTCGAACAGAGCGATCGATAGAGATCATCGCCGGTTGCGGTCCCGCTGCCTTGCGTCATCCCCTCGGTTCCAGCATCGCCGTCGGCCGCGGCCGCGGCCGCGTTACCCCATGAGAAACGCGGCTGCTTCTCGTCTCCCGGTTGGGTGGGCACGTCCCTGAGATAGGCGACAATAGCCTGGATGTCGTCGTCGGAAAGATGCTGCAGGCTGTTCATGACCGTTTCCGCCATCGGCCCGCCCGCGTAGGCCTTCCCGGGCACGGCGCCGGTTTTGAGAAATCGAGACAGCTCTTCGTTGCTCCAGCCGCCGACGCCTGCGATCTTGTCGCTGGTGATGTTGAAGGCGTGCCAGATGCCGGCGGTGCCGCCGGCAAGCTTGTGGTCTTCATCCATGCCGAACGTCGCATTCCTTGGCGTGTGGCAGGCACCGCAGTGGCCGAGCACCTCGACAAGGTAGGCTCCCCTGTTCCATGCGGCGGTCCGGCTCCGATCAGGCGTGAAACTGCCGGTTTGGAGATTCGCGAGCTTCCACAGCGCAACCGTCCAGCGCTGGTTGAATGGAAAAGGCAGAATGTTTCGCGGCCGCGGCTGGGAAATCGGCGGCTGCGCAAGGATATAGGCCCGAATTGCAAGCACGTCCTCGCGGCTCATTGCGGCGAAGCTGTCATAGGGCATGGCGGGGTAGAGATCGGCTCCGTCGCGCCTGATACCTTTCTTGACGGCTCGCACGAACTCGTCCGCGGAATAGCGTCCGATGCCCGTTTCGAGATCTGGTGTGATGTTGGTCGAGTATACATCGCCGAACGGTGTCGGCACGCGATAGCCTCCAGCGAAGGGGCGGCTCGGATTGGACGTGTGGCAGCCGATGCAGTCGGCCGCTCGCGTGAGATATTCACCCCTCTGGATTTCGCTCGCCCGCAGCTCGGTGCAAAGCGCCAACGACGACAAGACGAGTACGACCGCCCGAGAAATGACGGGTGGGAATGGAATGCCCGTGGCAGGCCAAAGCGCGTACCGGCGGTGGATGGCCAATCTCCGCGTCTTTGGCGTCGTCACAGTTCGCACCCGCTGAAGATCAGCCCTGCCACCACTTGCGCCAGCAAGATGAGCGTGAACAGCGCCCCGACGCCCACCGAAGTCCTGGCAAGGAACGCACGCGTGCGCGCCCTCCGGGGCGGGATCGTACCATGTCCGCGGTCATGAACGGCGTGCCACGACAGCAGCGTGCCTGCCAGGGCGACAGCGGCGCCTATCAATGAGAACAAGGCAGTGGGACGAAAGCCGGCATGGCACTGCCAGGATGCAATGGAGTAATCGAGCTGCAGGGCTATTGCCCACGCAACTGGCCCGCTGACCAGGCCTGCCCAGGAAACGCCGGTACGGATCGCCTGCATCTCACATCCTCGGAGCCCAATAAATAACAAGATAGAGCACGACCCATGAGACGACGACGAAGTCCCAGTAGAACGCATTGTCCGAGACGTCGCTGAAGCGGCGGCCCGCCTTGCCTTTTTGCGTGAACATGAGAACCGCCAGGACGATCGTGTCGCCGACATCGGTAAGAAGATGCGTCGTATGCAGTCCAAGCAGGAACCACACGATCGATCCGTAAGCGTTCTGATCCCAGGAAATCCGCAGAGCCGGAAATTCCCAGATGCGAACGATCAGCGGAAGAATCCCGACGATCGACATGACGACCATGCCAAGGCGAACTTTCGCGAGGTCCTGGCGACGCGCCCAAAACTCGATCAGGTGGTTGGGCACGACGCTCGCAACCAGAATAATCAACGCTGCCGTGCCCGGCAGCAAATCTGGCGCCGGGGCTCCGATGGGCCAATGCCGGGCCAGCACAGCCAGATAGAAGTAGGTGCCTATCGCCAAGGCAAAACCTGTTGCCTCGAGAGCAATGAAGGCAAGGGTTCCCCACCACATCGGGCTCGCCGACCCGAAATCATATGTGGGCAGGTGGCTGACGTCGGCGACGGGACGGTGCCTCATTCCTCGTCCTCCGGCTCGCCTTTCGGCCAGAACCAACAGATGAAGCCGATCGAAACCGGGATCGCTCCCCAGACCACCGCCCATGGCGTGTATATCGAACCGAGAAATGCGCCGCCCACCGCAATGGCCGACAGCAGCGGCCAGATCGAGTTGTCAGCCGATGGCACCCTTAGTTGCGGCACCGCATCGGCGACCGTGCCGGCGAGCACCTCGCGTGCGTCGACACGCAGACCCTCGACCACGGGAAGCGTATCGGGCTCGGCCCAAAGCGGTTCGCGGTGAGTTACCACGGGCAGCCGCGAAAAATCGTAGGAGGGCGGCGGCGACGTCGTCGCCCATTCGAGCGTGCTCGCGCCCCAGGGATTGTCTCCGGCAATGCGGCCGTTGCGAAGGCTGAGCAGGAGGTTCAGGAAGAAAAGCGCAAAGCCGGCGAACACCACCAGTGAAGAGAGGCTGATGAGGAGGTTCATCTCGCCCCAGCCGCTCGCCGGCGGATACGTATAAACGCGGCGCGGCATGCCTTGCAGACCGAGAATATGCATGGGGAAGAAGGTGAGATTGAACCCGAGGAAGACGAGCCAGAAATTCCAGCGGCCGAGCCTCTCCGACAGCATGCGTCCGGTGATCTTGGGAAACCAGTAATAAACGGCGCCGAGCAGGGGGAAGACGGCGCCCCCGACCAGCACATAGTGGAAATGGGCAACCACGAAATAGGTGTCGTGCACCTGCAGGTCGAGCGGCACCGAGGCGACCATGACCCCGGTCAGGCCGCCGATCACAAAGGTGAAGATGAAGCCGAGCACGAAAAGCATGGGCGTGGCGAAGATCGGCCGGCCGCCCCAGATCGTCGCAATCCAGCAGAAGATCTGAATGCCGCTCGGAATGGCGATCATCATCGAGGAAGCGGTAAAGAAGCTTTCGCCGAGCTGCGGCAGGCCGGTAGCGAACATGTGGTGCACCCACAGGCCGAAGGAAAGAAAACCGATCGAGATCAACGACAGGACGATGCCGAGATAGCCGAAGATCGGGCGGCGAACGAAGGTCGGCAGGATCGCGGAGACGAAGCCGGTCGCCGGAATGAAGATTATGTAGACCTCGGGATGGCCGAAGAACCAGAACAGATGCTGCCACAGCAGTGCATCGCCGCCTGCTGCGGGATCGAAAAATTTCGTGCCGACCAGGCGGTCCAGGATCAGCATTGTACTCGAGACCATCACGGCCGGCATGGCGAACAGGATGACGAAAGCCGTAACGAGGACGGACCAGACATAGAGCGGGATGCGGTCGAGCGACATGCCGGGAGCACGTTGTTTGAACACTGTCGCGATGATCTCGACCGCTACCGCGAGCGCGGACACTTCAGTGTAGGTCACCATCTGCGCCCAAAAATCGGGGCGCTTGCCGATGCCATATTCGGGTCCGGCGAGCGGTACGTAGGAAAACCAGCCGGCATCCGCACCGGTTTCGAAGGCAAAGGCGATCCAGATCATCAGCCCGCCGGAAAGATAGACCCAGTAGCTGAATGCATTGAGCCGCGGAAAGGCGACATTGCGAGTGCCGATCATCAGCGGCACCAGGTAAATGGCGAAAGCTTCCATCACCGGCACGGCGAACAGAAACATCATCGTCGTGCCATGCATGGTGAACAGCTGGTTGTAGAGATCGGGGCCGATGTGGCCGGCCTCAGGCTGGGCAAGCTGGAAACGCATGGCGAGCGCTGATAGACCCGCAAGGATGAGAAACAGGAAAGCCGTCACGATATAGCGCCGTCCGATCAGCTTGTGATCGACCGTGACCAGCCAGCCGTAGAAGCCTTTCGGCGTTCGCCAGGCATGCGCCAGAAAAGCGCGCAGTCTCACCTCTTCGAGGCCGGTGTCACGGATGCCTTTCAAGCCCTGCTCGGTATGCTCGGCCGGCTTTCCCGCAATGCCGCTCATTCGAGGCTTCCGAGATAGGTGACGACCGCGTTGAGATCGTCGGCGCTAAGGGCAATGCGCGGCATCTTGGCGCCAGGCTTTATCGACTGTGGATCGGCAATCCAGGCGGCGAGTGCGCCAGGGGTCATGGCCAGCGTATCCGCGGCCAGTGCACGTCGGCTGGCGAGATGGGTAAGATCAGGTCCGACCGTTCCGCTGGCAGGCGTGCCTCTTATCGTATGGCAGAGCGCACAGCCGGTGGAAAGAAATGCCTGTTGGCCGTGGCGTTCTTCCTCGCCGCCAGGCGCCGATGCGACGGCGTTTTGCCTGGATTGCCATGCTTCGAACGCTTCGCGGCTTTCCGCGATGACGGTGATGGCCATATGGGCGTGCTGATAGCCGCAGAATTCGGCACACTGGCCACGATAGATGCCGGGCTTATCGGCGATGAGGGTAAGCTGGCTTAGCCGGCCCGGAATGAGATCGCGCTTACCGGCAAGGTTCGGCACCCAGAAGCTATGAATGACATCGAGCGAATCGAGTTCGACCTTGACCGGTTCGCCAACCGGGACATGGATTTCATTTGCCGTGACGATCGATTGCGAGGGATCATTACCGGCATACCGGACCTCCCACCACCATTGGTGCCCCGTGATCCGCACGGCAAGCGTTTCCGTTCCGCTCAGCGAAGCAATGGATTTGCCGGCGAAAAAACTCGCTATCGTCATCATGACGAGCACCAGAACGGTCAACGCAATGGCGCTGCCGACAGCGCGGGTAAATCGGCGCTCCTGATGTGAATCGATCTCGAGCGGCGAGCGCGTTGTCTCGGACAGGCGGCGATGCAAAAGCGCTGCCGCCAAGACCAGCATGACAAGCAGCCACGTGGCCACCGCGACTGCGCTGAAAGACCAGATCAGATCAAGGATTCTCCGGGCGTTCGCACCGTGTGCATGGAGGGCCGACTGCCGATCGCCGCATCCTGCCAATACCAACATCGGCGCTGCGCTGACCCACCTCAAACGCTGTTGCGCGGCCTTTCCCGGAACAATGTCAGTCAGGATTTGCGTTGGACATGTAAAGGCAAGCGACATTCGCGGTCGTGTCCGCCTGCGAGAGCCGGCCAACGGACTCATGCACCTCGCCATGAAGGATCCACCATCGTTGCCAAGGCCATAACGCAGCTGACTGAAAAAGGATGCTTGGCAACACCGCCCCGGCGAAAACCGACGTGAAGCGGTGCGGGTTAGACGATACGCAACTCCTGGGGAGCCTGATGCCGCCGACTGCTCGTTTGAATCCAGAAAGCGACCAAGAGCAGTGCGGCTCCGCCATAGATCAGGCCAGCGGGAATCCACATGATCAAGCCTGCAAGTTGCTGGTCCTCGAGCGGGCTGAGCCCCCACAGATCCGAGCCGACGGCGTTGGCCGGATACCACAGCTTTGGCGAGACAACGAGCAAAGCCCCGAGCAGCCCGGTGTGGAGCGAGGTGAAGAAGAGATGCATCACCGCATTGCCGCGAGCGTGCTCGCGGCCAGGGCGAGGCAGCAGCACCCACCAGAACAAAAGCCCGGTGCCGAGGAAGCTCGCGTGCTGGGCATAGTGCAGGAAACCCTGCTGGAGGGCAGCCTCGAACAGCGCCGGGAGATGCCAAATCCATATCGCGGCTCCGTGCAGGACGGTCGCGACCACAGGGCGGCTGATGAACGCCCAGATCGCCCGAAGCGTATTTGCATGTCCGGCCGCTCCGAATATCTGGCGCAGTTGTACCGGCAGTGCCCACATCATCGCCGCTGTCGGGCGGGAGGTAACCAGCAGAGGCGCTGCGACCACCATCAGCAATTCATGCTCGATCATGTGCGCCGCAAACACATGTTCGCCCAACGCATGGATCGGGCTTACAAGGGCGAACGCCAGGACGGCCCAGCCGGCAGCAAACTGGAAGGCCTGCCGTGATCGCAAGCGACGTCCGCGTCCGCTCCGTCGCCACAGTCGGTTGGCGCCGGCAACATACAGCAAAAGGATTGCCGCCAGTGGCAATGTGATGGGGAGCGCCAGAGTCCAACCGGCCTGCGGAGCGCCGTTACCGTAGCAGATGGAGGTCGAAAAAAGCGCGTCGAAGCTCATGATCCGCATCCGTCACCCGGAAGAGCACCGGTTCATCTGGAAAGATCCAGAATGAAGCCAAGGAGGCGCGCTGTTCCCACCTCCTTGCGCCGCCTCTAGGCGTCCATCATCGATTTCGCCGGCTCCCGGGCGATATTTTCTTCTATGCGTTCGTGTCCCGGTGTTCGCGGCAGGGCCTGGCGGAAGTTCTTGGCATAGTCTGCCGGCATTTTGGGCGGCATCAGCGGCTCATAGGCATCGACCAGCGCTTCGATCACGACAGGGCCTTCCGTGGCGAAAGCCTGGTCGAGAACCGTCTCGATCTGATCGGTCCGCTCGATGCGAAAACCCTTGGCGCCCATTGCTTCCGCCGCCATGGCAAAATCGATCGGCTGCAATTCGCAGCCGAATTGCGGATTCCCCAGAAACATCATCTGCTCCCAGGCGATCTGATTGAGCATGTTGTTCTTGATCACCAGAACCTTCAGCGGGATCTTGTAGCGCACCGCCGTCGAGAATTCGCCGAGCTGCATGGCAAAGCCGCCATCGCCGACGATGGCGGCAATCGGGCGACCGGGGAATGCTATGCCGGCAGCGATGGCGTAGGCGAGACCGCAAGCCATCGACGCCAGCGATCCGGACACCCCAAATGCCTGGCCGCTGCGAAGATCGACATGGCGGGCGGCCAGTTCCGTGTTCTGACCGGAATCCGTGGCCAGCACCGTGTCGTCGGCCAACCGTTGTCCGAACGCCCGGGCAATCGCCTGTGGCTTCAAGGGTCGCGCCTGCATGTCTTCCGACTGCCGCATCATCTCGCGCCATTTTCTCATGGTCTCTTGGGAACGGTGCAGGAACTCATCGGAGGGCTTCTGCGTCAGACGTTGGTTGAGCGCGCGCAATGTCTCGGCCGCGTCGCCGACAAGGCCGGCTTCGACTGGAAAGCGCAAGCCGATCCGCTGCGCATCGCAGTCGATCTGGACGCCACGGGCCTGCCCGGGCTGCGGGTAGTATTCGATATAGGGAAAGGTCGAACCGACAATCAGCACCGCGTCACAGCTCTCCATCGCCTCTTGCGAAGCCAGGGTTCCAAGAATGCCGATCCCGCCGGTGGTGTAGGGATGGTCGTCCGGCAGCACCGCCTTGCCCAGCAAGGCCTTCGCGACAGGCGCCTGCAGCAGGCGCGCCGTGTGTTCGAGTTCGGCGGCCGCGCCGATGGCGCCGCGTCCGGCCAGGATCGCAACCCGCGAAGCGTCATTGAGAATGTCGGCGGCTTTGTCGAGCTCAACGTCCAGCGGTACGCTGTGAGCGGCGAACATATCCTGCGGCGTGTGCGCCGGGCGATTGCGCTTGGAGCGCTTCGACGGATCGCGCTCCTGCTCCTGGATGTCGCTGGCAATCGAAAGATGTGCGACGCCCTTGCGCGCCAGCGCGGTTCGGCAGGCAAGGCTGGCGACGTTTTCCATATGCGCGGCATCGGCAACATGGGCGTTATAAACGGAGACATCATTGAACACGCGCGTCAGATCGACATCCTGTTGCGTGAACGTCTCGATCAGATCGTGGAACTGCATGCCCGTAATCGCCAGCACCGGAGCCTGGTCGAGCTTGGCGTCATAGAGGCCGGTCAGAAGATGTGTTCCGCCGGGACCGGACGTCGCAAGGCACACGCCCAGCTTACCTGTCCACTTGGCATACGCACATGCCATGAAGGCAGCCGATTCTTCATGCCGGACCTGAACGAAGGCAATCTTGTCGCGCCGCGTCCGCAACGCTTCCATGACGCCGTTTATGCCGTCTCCCGGCAAGCCGAACACCACCTCCACGTCCCAGGCGACGAGCGTATCGATGAGAATTTCTGCTGCATTTGGCATGTCAGGGTAGCTCCGGCGGATGGTGTCCGAACCGGTGAATCCCGAGTTGGTTCCTTCGTCACAATAAATCGTGACAGGTTTCTGGAAGCGATCTCCCCGGAGCGGTCTATTCGATCTGCTCGAACGTGCATTGCCGTGGCGCCTTGTCGGGGCGCCAGCGCAGCAGTTTGGTGCCGTGGCGAAACCGATTGCCGGTAACGTGGTCGAAGCGGACCTCCACCACCAGTTCAGGTTCCAAGGGTTCCCATTGTCCGCTGCGCTCCGTGCTCCAGCGGCTCGGGCCGCCGGGCGCCTTGCCGGTGAATCCGGGCTCTGACCGCAGCCCTTCCAGCCGGCGCGTGAGCGCTCCTCTGTCGGTCCTGGCGATGGTCGACGTGAAGCCGACGTGATCGAGCTTGCCGTCGTCATTGTAGAGGCCGAGGAGCAGCGAGCCGACCTCACGACTGTCCGCGAGATAGCGGAAACCGC
Organism: Mesorhizobium sp. M0227; assembly: GCF_040321855.1. Classification (NCBI taxonomy): domain Bacteria; kingdom Pseudomonadati; phylum Pseudomonadota; class Alphaproteobacteria; order Hyphomicrobiales; family Phyllobacteriaceae; genus Mesorhizobium; species Mesorhizobium sp. M0227. Next base: position 22,413 of record NZ_JAMYSJ010000019.1, read on the forward strand.
CGACAACGCAATCGGCCGTGCGCCTCGGCTTTACCTTCACCATCGCACGTTCGCCGCACAGATAATGCTCATCGAGCACTTTGGCCACGATGCCGTCGGTCGATGCATGGCCGGAGCCGTTTAGCCATCGAGCCGCCGTGGCTGCATCATAAGCGCACTTCGACAGGCGAAGATCTGGACTGTTCGAGGAGGTCGCGAAGTCCTCGATCGCTCGCCGCCTTTCGACAAGTGGCTTGCCCGTGATGACCTCGCCGCCCGGCCTGGCAAGCATGTCGAAGAGGATCAGACTGGCAGGCGTCTGCGAACTCAGTTTGCGGATTCTGCTTTGTGCTGGGTGAAGGCGCATCTGCAGCGCTTCGAAGGAAAGCTCACCGTCAACCTCAATGACAATCTCGCCGTCGATGACGAAGTGCCCGCGCTTGAGGTCACGCAAAATCTCCGTGATTTCTGGAAAATAGCGGCCGAGCGGCTTGCCGGATTTGGCGCGCAGGTCAACGGCGTTGTCGCTCTTGAAAGCCAGGCAGCGAAATCCGTCCCATTTGGGCTCGTACTGCCAGCGGTTCCCGTCCCTGGGGATTTCATCGGCAAGCCTGGCCTCCATCGGAGGAGTGTCCAGCGGGAGCGGGAAGGCGTTTATCGGTTCATGCACGGGTCAGGCCTCCAAAACCGGTTCAGGAACGGCTCCGGCTTTTCAACTTCCAGGACTGGCACCGCGTTCCATCTGACGTTCTGCCTGGTTCTTCGCGATGGGACATTTTCATTTGCCGCGGAACCCGGATGACGGCTGGTCGCTTTGATGTCATCGGCAACGCGAGCGGAGATGTCCCATCGATCCCTCATTGTGGATAGCTTTTGTCGGAACCGTCATTCTGATGCAGATGCCGCCAGGCCCCGACAGCATGCTGGTGATGGCACGCGGCATCGGGCAGGGGCGCGACGTGGCGCTGTTCACGGTGCTCGGCATGACGCTGGGCGCCGGACTTGTGCAGCTTCCGCTGATTGCATTCGGCCTGTCCTCGCTTGTCCACGCCTCGCCCCTGGCGTTCAATCTGCTTCGATGGGCCGGGGCGGCCTACATCGTCTGGCTGGGTATCCGGCTGCTGCTTTCATCCTCGGCAACCATTCCCACGGGTGACCTCAAGGCCCTGCGGCCGCTCGCCGCCGCCCGGGAAGGAATGATCGCCAATCTGAGCAATCCCTGGCCTTTGATGTTCATGGTTGCGTTCCTGCCGCAATTTGTCGATCCGCATAGGGGCTCCGTCACGTTGCAGCTGGTGCTGCTTGGCGCAACACAGAAGATAACCGGTGTGCTGGTGCTGGGAGCCTACGCCTTGGCATCGGGCGCGGCCGGCGCATGGGTCATGCGGCACCCTCGCGCAAGGCTTTGGCAGCAGCGGCTCGCCGGCTGTCTCATCATCGGCCTCGGCGTGCGGATGGTGATCGGCGGCGGTACGAGCCGCTGACGAAGCGGATGAACAGCCGGGCCCCACACTCGACTTTGGCGCCGCTGGACATTCCTTCAAAGAATAATTTTGTGCCACGTCGCCTGAATGACAGGCTTCGACACAAGCATTCTCTTCTTCAGGGGAACGGAGCATTCGCTTCGATGTTCGGCTCCGCCGAAAGAACCCGCATGGGATGAATCGCCGTCGCGGACCGGGACTGTGTCCAGGAACAAAAAGCCTGACCAGAGGTTCGAACTCGATCTCAATGCAGCTTGAAACGGCTGCTTCATCGGCATCCGATTGGAATGTTCGTCATGATTTCTTGCGTGGCCCCGGTAAAGACGCGCCTTCAATGAACAAGCCACCTGAAGAGGGCCAAAGGGCAAGAGAGCCAAAAAAAGGCGGCGTCGTTCGGGCTCTCGGGCTTGGTCTGATCACCGGCGCGGCCGATGACGACTGCTCGGCTATCGGTACCTACGCGAGCGCCGGAGCGCGGTTCGGGCCCGACCTGCTGTGGACGGCACCTGTCACGCTGCCGATGATGTATCTCGTCGTCTATCTTTCATCCAAACTTGGCCAGGTTTCGGGTCGCGGGCTTTTCAAGGTCATATCGGACTTCTATCCGCGTTGGCTGCTATGGTCTGTGCTGGTGGGCGTACTGATTGGCAACACGATCGAGGCAGCCGCCGACCTTGGCGCCATGTCGGCGGCCATTGTGCTGTTTGTTCCGCTGCCTGCTCCGTTGGTCGTCATTGTCGTCGCGATCGTCATTTTTGCCCTGCAGGTGTTCGGATCGTATAAATTGATCCGAAATGTGTTCCGGTGGCTGGCTCTGGCTCTGCTTGCCTATGTGGTCTCCGCGGTGCTTGCCAAACCGGATGCCGCCTCCGTTCTGCGTGGCACGCTGTTGCCAAAAATCGAGTTCAGCCGCGAATACCTGTCCATCCTCGTCGCCATCGTCGGGACCACGCTCTCCGCATACCTTTACACGTGGCAGTCCAATCAGGAGGTGGAGGAGGAGATCGCCAAGGGTCGAACGAGCCTCGAAGAGCGCAAAGGAGCCACCGAGGGCGAGCTGCGCCGATCCCGCCGCGATATCCTGATCGGCATGACGTTTTCCAATCTGATCATGTATTTCATCATCCTTTCGACAGGGTCGACGCTCTACAAGGCCGGGCAGACGCAGATCGAGACAGCGGCACAGGCGGCCGAAGCGCTGCGGCCGCTTGCCGGCGACGCTGCCGGCATTCTCTTTGCGGCCGGTGTAATTGGCGTCGGCTTTCTGGCCGTGCCGATCATGACCGCTGGCGCTGCTTTCGATTTCGCTCAGGCGATGGGATGGAAGAATAGCTTGCATGCCAAACCCCGGCAGGCTCCCAAATTCTACATCGTGATCGGGGTCATAACGCTGGTGGCGGTGGGCCTCAATTTCTTCGGCTTCAACCCGATGAAAGCGCTGGTCTGGTCCGGCATCGTGCAAGGATTTTCAACGCCGCCGCTGCTGCTTCTCATTCTCATCATGACCAACAACCGCAAGATCATGGGTGACAAGGTCAACAGCACAAGTACGAACATCCTGGGTGGGGTGACGATCCTGGCGATTCTTGCGGCGTCGGCGGGGCTGGTAGCAAGCTGGTTCCTGTAGCTCGCCGGGCGTGAAGGATGTTCAGGCCTGGTGGAACATCGGCGGTCAAATGTCGTTGAGACGTTTGTGGGAGAAAGAAGGTTGTCCATGTCAAAGTTGCAGGCCGCCACTCCGGATCGTTTAAGGCAACTCAGGCTTGAAGCTTCAGCACATTTCGCTCCGTTGATGCTGAACGAGGCCCTGTTGCGCCTTTCCCATGCCTGCGGAGCCGACAGCCTCGACCGCTTCGAGAAAGCCATGGTTGATCAAATCGAGGCAGCAAAGGACGATCGGGCCGATTTCGAATCGATCAAGGAATTCGCGATCGAGCAGCTTTACGCCCTGGTCCGGAACGCCAACGATTCGCCAAAAAAGAAACAGGCACTTGAGAAGATAGACACGCGCAGAACGCCCGGCCGTTCCGAAGAACCACAGACGCTCGAGGACCAACTGCAGGCGGGGTTGGAGGATTCCTTTCCGGCGAGCGATCCGCCCTCGGTGGTGTCCACGACCATTTCAGGCGGAGCAAAGAAGCTGGTCGGGACCGACGAGGTCCTGGAAAAGCAGCGGCAACAAGCGTCCAGCAAGGAAGGCCGCTCGTAGATCGCGGTGGCGGCTGGTGTGGCGGCAACCAAGGCCTGCGGACACGCCAACGGAACAGCTGGCGCCATCGCATCAAAGCTTGACAGCCGCCTCCCGCGCCCAGAGCCGCAGTTTGCGGCATGACTGCACAAACGCAGTTACCGAAGCTGCCGAATCCAGCCGCGTCAACCCCTCATCGGCATCGGGAGCGACGCCTGCTTTGATCAGGAGCGGCTCGGCCCCTGTGGTGAAGCCGATGAACTTGCAGTGCGCAAACGCATCAGACACGAAATCCTTCGCAGCGGCCTCCTTGACCAGCAACTCGGCGCCCGCCTCGGAGAGGAGCAGCACCACCGCGTCGAACAATACGGATGGACCGCCGTCGATCATGTGCCTTGCCTCGATGTGAGTGCCGTCGGCGGTTTCGACGCCGCCCACCTTGGGCGCAACCACCTCCATCACCGCGCCTTCCGCTTCGATGGCGGAACGAAGTTCCTCGAACAGCGCGACATCGGCTCCATCGCTAAGCATGACACCGACTTTGCGGCCTTCAAAACTATCAGGCCCATTTTGAATGATGCTGAGCGCCGGCGACGGCGGCAAGTCATCACGCGGCGTAACGGCGGCTTCGGCAGGTTCGGGCAGGTCACGGACGCCGAGCTTGTCGGCGACCGTGGTCGCCAGCGTTTCATCGATGTTCAACAAATGCGAAACCATGCGCTCGCGGATCGCCGGTGCCTGGACCTTGCTCAGTTCAAATGTCAGCGCCATCGCGATGTGACGCTGCTCCGGTGGTGTCTGGCTGTTGAAGAATTGCCGGGCCTGGCTGTAGTGATCGGCGAAGCTCTCCGCGCGCAGACGTACTTTCTGCCCTTCTTCGGCATCGGCGAAAGAACGGAAGCCACGCTGCGGATCCTCGCGCGGTCCCAGTCCCCATGAGTTCGGCTCATAATTGGCGCGACCGGCCGGGTTGCGCATGGCCATGTGCCCGTCCTGTTGAAAATGGGCGAACGGGCACTTCGGCGCATTGATCGGCAGATGGGTAAAGTTCGGGCTGCCCAGCCGTTTCAATTGGGTATCGAGATAAGAGAAGTTGCGGCCTTGCAGAAGCGGATCGTTGGAGAAATCGATTCCGGGCGGCACATTCTGCGTCATGAACGCCACCTGCTCGGTCTCGGCGAAGAAATTATCCGGCATCCGGTCGAGCACCAGCCGACCGACCGGAATTGGTTCGAGGACCTCTTCGGGAATGATCTTCGTTGCATCCAGGATATCGAAGTCGAAACTGTCGGCAAACGCCTGATCGAACAGTTGCACCGTCAACTCCCATTCCGGGAAATTGCCGGCCTGTATGGCCTCCCACAGATCGCGGCGATGGAAGTCGGGATCGGCGCCATTGATCTTGACCGCCTCGTTCCAGACCACCGATTGCATGCCGAGCTTGGGTTTCCAGATGAACTTGACGAAGGTGGATTCGTCCTTCGCGTTGACGAGGCGGAACGTGTGCACACCAAAGCCCTGCATGAAGCGGAAGGAACGCGGGATCGCGCGATCCGACATGATCCACATCACCATGTGCATCGATTCCGGCATCAGGCTGATAAAGTCCCAGAAATTGTCGTGCGCCGTCTGTGCCTGCGGAAAGGCACGGTCGGGCTCCTGTTTGGCAGCGTGGATCAGGTCGGGAAACTTGATGGCGTCCTGGATGAAGAAGACCGGGATGTTGTTGCCGACCAGGTCCCAATTGCCTTCCTTGGTGTAGAGCTTGACCGCGAAGCCGCGCACGTCGCGGGCGAGATCGAACGAGCCCTTGTTGCCGGCAACCGTCGAGAAACGAACGAATGCCGGCGTCTTCTCACCAACTCGCTGGAAAATGTCGGCACGTGTGTATTTGGCAAGTGACTCGTAGGTCTCGAAAAAACCATGCGCACCGTAGCCGCGGGCATGAACGACCCTTTCCGGGATGCGTTCGTGGTCGAAGTGGAAAATCTTCTCGCGAAAGTGAAAGTCCTCGATCAGCGATGGTCCGCGCTCACCGATCCGCAATGTGTTTTGGTCGTCGGAGACAGGCGTTCCGAGCGCCGTCGTAAGGGCAGGCGTTTCGTCCCCCGCGATCTGGTGCAACTCGCCGCCATTTCCGCGCGCGCTATTCTGATCCAGTCCACTTGCCGATTGGCGAGCGGAGGGGCGAGCGGATTTGGCCATGACAGGTCCTCGATCGATACCGGAAGGTTGAAGTGGTCAAGCCATCAAACTGCCGGTGAGCGGCTTTGTTCCCGTAAAAAATGGACGCTGGAGACACCGCTGTCGGAGGAGCCGTGACTGCTGCGGCGATGGTGCGCGCCGATCGGATGACAGATATCTCCGCCTGCGCAGAATTTATGAAGAGTTGTCTCCAGCACGAGGAACGAACCAAACTTCCATGCATTTAGCTGGGGCTGCGTTCACACACTCTTTCTTCTGGGAGCTGGACCATTGTCATCCGGAGGCTGCCTTTTGGCCGACCAGGAAACCAGTGAAGTTTCCATCGTTGACCTGATACCTGCCCTGCGGGCATTCGCGCGCACCTTCTGCCGCGTCCCCGACGACGCCGACGATCTCGTGCAGGAGACACTGACCAAGGGTCTCGCCAACATCGACAAGTTCGAACCCGGTACGCGCATGAAGTCGTGGCTCTTCACCATCATGCGCAACACTTATTACACCCGGGTCAAGATCGCTGCCCGGGAGGCGCCCGGCCTGCTCGATTGCGCGTCTTCGAGGCCAATTTCGGAAGCTACCCAGGAATGGACGGTTCAGAGCAGGGAAGTTCACGGCGCCATTCAAAGGCTGCCTGAACACCAACGCGAGGTCCTGATGCTGATCGGCGTTTTGGGAGTGAGCTACGAGGAAACCGCCGACATATGCGGTTGCGCGGTCGGGACGGTCAAAAGCCGCCTGAACCGTGCGCGCGCCAACATCCTTGAATTCCTGGGGGAGAGTTCGCTGCAGACATTGATGGAAAGACGAAACCAGCTGTCGGATGGTCAGCTCGATGTCGAGGTCGACGGCCGCAGATAGTCAGTTCTTCACGTCGCGTCGACGTTTCTCGACGAGCGCGTTTTGCAATTCGATCGCCAGCTCGGTCAGGCGATCTGGAATTTTTTCCTGCTCTATGGCGGCCAGCAGGGAAGCAATCTCCTGATCCACAGCCATCTCGACATGCGGATCCGCGGTATCGTCGCTCGAACGAGACATCACATTCTCTTGATAGCGGTCCCTTGATCCTAGTGTGGTGGTAAGCGCCTTGCATTACAAGGCGGTGTCCACCGCCAAGAAGCTCACCAGCGGCCCCTTGCACAGGTTTATTTCCTTGCTGCTCCTTCGTCGCCGCGGGCCATGGACGCGCTGCGGTAGCGTTCAGTCCTTAGGCAATCGGTCAGCGGCGTGACCCGGATATTGATCGGACTTGATCCGATTGCCGTCCTGCCCGCGCTCCTGGCCATGCTGCTTCTTGTCGCGATTCGACAAGACCGCGTTTTCTTCGATCTCGTCCTTCTCCGGTGAGGTCACCGCGCCGGCGTCGGCACTCTTGCCTGGCTGCTGCGGCCGAAATGTTTTTTACCGCCGGATGCCATGATATCCTCCTTCGAATCGGGGACACTCGTCGGTGCCCGTTGTTCGACGTCCGAACTGGCATCGCGCTGTAATGTTCCGCTTCACCCAGCGAGCAGAAAGGCGTCGCCATCCCACGACCGAAACGGCTTCTCGCCGTCGATGAGGACCCGCAATTGATGAGCTTGCGCCAGACGGCCGATGTCATCGCGGTCTGAGAGAAGTGATCCGCGATAGGAATAGTTCAGCAAGGCGAGCCAGCCCGGCCGTTTCAGAACGCGCGCAATTTCGTCGAAATGCCGATCAGCCATGCCGGCCAGAACCAGATAGGGAAAGCTGTCCACCGCCAGCACGCAATCGAAACTGGCATCGGCGAATTCGGACAGATCGAGACCGGAGGTTTGTCGCAACTCGACATTGCCGAGTGCGGCGCATTGCTCGGAGGCGATGGAGATCATCCGCGGCGATATGTCGATGCCGACCATCCGCTTGAAGGATTTGCACAGCGCACGCTCGAAACGGCCGATGCCGCAACCGATGTCGAGGATGCTCCGTTCCCTTCCGGTGAATTCTCGCGCTTCCAGCCATGCAACGATTTCGTTGGTCGTGGCTGTGAGCCTTGCCTCATCGCCGAGGGATGCCAGTTGGACACTCGCGGCTCCCGAAATCGCTGCCGCGGCATCGAAGCTGGAGGCCAGCCGCCTGACGACAGCGACATTCGTCTCATCCTCATTGCGCTCATGCCGAACGGCGCCACCCGCTGCCTGCAACATGGCGAAGACGTCTGGCTTGCAGCGCAGCAGTCCGGCGACCTTTCGCAGCCTTGCTGCGTCGCCGGCATCCGCCGGCTGGACCTTCAGCACGACCTCCGCCAATTCCGCCGCTCCAATTGTGGGCGGCAGGTGGAGCGCCAGTCTGACGAGAACGCCTTCGGCGCAAATGCCATCGGCCACGCAGTCTTCAACCGCCAGCCTGACCGATGTCAGGCGCCGGGCGGCTTTCGGTGCGGTTACACTCATGCATCAACTCCGCGTCCAGACCCTGCGCATCGTCCACCTGTCGACGGCGCCCCAGCCATATTTATAGGCCTCCTGGCCGCGCAGGAAATCGAACTCGCGCGCATCTTCGCGGATCGCTTCCGCGATTGCGTGGCCAATCAGGATCGCGCCTGGGCTCTCCTCGGCATAAGCAGGGTCGAAGCCACCGAGGTAAGCATAGGCACGGCCGCAGTGGTGAAATCCGTAATAGGCGCCGACGGTCCCGCCATCGATCGCGAACAGCCAGCATCGCACCAGACCGTGAGCATCGAGCACGGGAAGTGAGAGCCGATGGAATTGCTCGACGGCGGCGTTGGCCAACACACCGCCTCCTTGTTCGGCCCAGCGCATATTGTGCAGGCGGATCAACTGATCGAGGAAGGTTTGCGGACTGCCGCTCGCCGACGACATCGCGATCCGGCCGCATCTTGATGCGGCTTGACGCGCCCGACGCAACTGGCGTCTGCGTCTTGCGGGGACGCAGCCTGCAAGCGTTTCGTCGCCGGCGAGGGCGAGCACGGGGCAGGCGGCATGGGCGGTCGGCCAATCCATCTCGGGATGCGTCATCGCAAGGGCGACGCTGTCCTGCGGCAAGTCCGACAAGATCCATTGCACCCACCCGATCGAGAGGATCGACTCGGCGACAATGGCGACGACCTCGGCTTCGATCCCAGGGACAGCCAGAATGTCCAGGTAGTCGCTGAGCGAAATGCCGACCGGAAGCAGCTTCGAACCGGCGGTCCCATGCTCGAGATAGAGCGGCGCCAGCCCGACCAGATCGCCGCCGCGCCATACCGCGACCGTCGCCAGTTCACCGGGTGCGAATGCGTGCCACCACGGCACCAGCCAGGCGGGAGATTGAAACGGCGTCGCCGAGGGACTCTGCTGCCACAGTTTCCACCAGTGCGGCGTCAAGGCGTCGAATTGTGCGAGGTCACCGATGATTTCGCTGCGCAGCACAGCTTTACTCACGGCACCGCGGCGAAGCGCCGGCGACCACTGCCAAGCTGTGCCAGCGCCTGATAGGCGTCCATGTAAGACGAGATCATCCGTTCCAGCGAAAACCGCCGTCGCGCTTCGGCCCTGCATGTCTCGGCATCCAAGCTGGACGCCGCAAGAATGGCTTGGGCCATCTCATCGACCGTGTCGACGAGAAAGCCCGTCCTGCCGTGCTCTATGACATCGGGAAGCGCACCATTTGGAAAGGCGACCACCGGGGTACCGCAGGCGAGGGCCTCCATGGCCACAAGCGAGCTGGTCTCGGCTGCGAGGCTCGGAATGACCAGACAGCGCGCTGCGTTGAGAATGCGTCGCTTGGCGGTGAAGCCGAGCGGGCCAAGGAAGCGGCGGCGGCCATCGAGGCGAGATTGGACCTCATCGCGAAAGTACCGCGTATGCGTTTCATAGGGATAGACCTTGCCGCCGATGACCAGCGGCACATCTGCCTGTTTGGCTGCGTCGAGCGCCAGGTGGACGCCCTTTTCCGGGCAAACCCGGCTTAGAACAAGGGCAAAGTCGCGCTTCGGCTGCAGCAGGGTCAGTGCTTCGATGTCAACGCCGTTTGGAATGGGCGCCGCCAGCCTGGCGCCTGATGGCGCGGTTTTCTGCTGGCTGGGCGAGACCGCATGGAGCCAGAGGTCACCGCGCGTCGGGCGCAATGCCGCGGCCGGATACCAATCCAATGGCAGGTGGAGGGTCACCAAGGTCGGACCATCGTCGGGCAGATAAGCGTCGAAATCAATGCCGTGCAGATGAACCACGTCGATGGGCCATCGGGCGCGGGCAGCCGCGATCGCGTCGCGATGGGCCTGTTGCGCGCGGCTCTTCGCCGCCTCGTCGAGTACGCCGTTTTCGGCCGGTATTTCCACAAGCGTGCCGCTCGTTCGGGAGCCTCCGCAGCCAATGACGATAGACCGATGACCGGCCTGAACCAGTGCCCGATCGAGCATCGACAGAACCTGTTCGGCACCGCCGACAGCGTCGGGGCCGACGGGCGCGAGAGGGTAGGCGACATTGAGGACGGTGAGCGTCGCGGCCGGTCGCTTCTCGTTGCCCTGCGCCGCATCTCCACCTGTCAACGGCGTCGCGGAGCCCGGCATCTGATGCATGGGCACCATGACATTTCACGCGGCCGAGGCCCGCTGCGTGGGGAGCGAGGCCGATGTCATGCCAGGCGCATAGCGGCGGATCATGGTTGAACAGAATTCCGCGAACTCCTCCGGCACCAGGGGGGGGCTGGTGTGGTGGGGCATCATTCCGCGGTGCTGAGGTGTGAAGCAGAAGGTGACCGTCACATCGAAATCGGCGAGTGCTTCCATCTGCCGGTCGAACCAGTCCAGCGCATTCGGCCGAAAGCTGTCCGCCCAGGAAAGCCCGGTACGCATGTTGGTGACACCCAGCCGCTTCATCCAGGCGACGGCATCGTCCAGCCGCGGGTCTTCGAAATGAAACCACTGCACCAGGCCCATTGCAGGTGCATGGCGCAGGAATTCCTCCAGCGCGGGCTTTGGCGTGCCGTCCTGGCGCAGCAGCCCCATATGGAAATGCCGGTAATAAGACGAGCCCTCGGCTTCGCGGTGCCGCGTCGTTGCTTCCCATTCACGCGGAAGATCATAGAGGCTGTACCACTGGATGCGTGGCGCATTGCCGAGCAGCAATTCAGCTGTGCGCTTGAGCCCCCAGACTTGGATTTCCTCGGCGCCGAAGGTCGATACGCCGACTTCGCTGACCCAGATGGGAAGGTCGGTGACGGTCGCGATCTCGCCGATCTTCTGCGGCCATTCCTGGATCTGCCACAGATTCCAGTCGAGGGGAAAGCCGTGCACAGCGACGGCATCTACATGATCCAGCACGCCGAATTCCTTCATGCGGGTGATGAACCCCGGATCTATCGGCGAGATGCCGCCGAGCACTTTGGTCAAAGCCGGGTTTTCAGATGCGATTGCGTCCGCCGACAGGATCGCCATCCTGGCAAAGCGGCTCCAATCAGGGTCGAGTTCCGGGTCCCAATGCGATTTGTTGTTGGGCTCGTTCCAGATCATCGCGGCTTCAATCATGGCGCTGTCCTTTCGAGGGGTAGACGGGACCGCCACTGGCCGGGTCGCCGGCGGCGCGGCAGAAATAGACCTCCTGCTCCGGATGCAGGACGATTTCAAATCCGGCGCTGCGCAGCATCGCTTCGGTGCAGGCGCGGTTGGGAATCCACCAGTTGGTCGGGTCATCGGCATAGCGGTGCTCGATGAAATGGAGCTTGGGAAATTCCGGCCGGTCGAACAGGTCATGCGTCCAGAAATGATAGTTCTCTTCCATCTCGGGCAGATCTGTGCTGCCGCGCTGCATGGACTGGAAGATCATCAGGTCACCGGCGACATGCTCACGGATAAGGTCGAGCGCGAGCAAGGGGTGGCGCAAGTGATAAAGCACCCCCATGAACAGCACGATATCGAATGTTTCGCGCAGGGCGCCGACGTCGTAGACCGAAAGTCTCTGGAATTCGATTTCGCAATTGGCGATCTCGGCGGCAAAGCGGGCCTGCGCCAGATAGGCCTCATCGAAATCGATGCCGAGGACACGGGCAGCACCTCGCCGTTTCATCTCGATGGAATAGAAACCGGCATTGCAGCCGATATCCAACACCGTCTTGCCTGTCAGATCCGCGGGAATGGCCTCGGCGAATTTGCGCCATTTGATCAGCGGATAATTGCCGAGAAAATGGTTGGGAGCGGTTTCGACACCCGCCAGTTCCATGTTGTGGAACCATGGGCCGAGAGCATCGATACGGCGGCGGATTTCGGCATGGGAATGCAGCATGATCAGGCTCCTTCGCCGGGAACGACAGGCACATGCGAACGGGCACCTGGCATAATCGTGGCCGTTTGGTGATGGACGGGTGCGGCGCCGTCCTCGAGCAGCCGCAGAGCCGTGCGATAGCCATTGAACGTGCCGACATCGACATAGGCGGACCCAGCCTTGACGCCGGAGGCTTGACCTCCGGCCGCAAGGTAGGCGTTGACCAACGTGCCGATATATTCGTCACGGCATTCCCGCTCGCGCCAGAGTGCCGCAAGCTGATGCAGGATCTGGCCCGGCATCTTGAACGCACCCCAAACCCAGTTCGTGCCGGCATCCTGTTGCTTGACCTGGATTTCGATCACGCGTTCGTGGTCATCGACAATGACGGCGTCGAAGAATTCCGGACGATCCACCGGGAAGAGCAGAAATGAAAGCTGATCGTCAGGCAAATGACAGAAGCCGTCCTCGGGAAACCAGATCGTGTCGGGAAGGCCGACCAGGACGACCTCATCGGGCGCGACGAGAGGAGCTGCCCGAAAAATCGCATCGCAAAGCCCAACCGGATTGGGCTGCACCACGAAGAGAGCCGCGGCGTCACCATAGCCGGCGGCGTAATATTCGAGAATGTCGGATTTGCCCGATCCAATGATGAAACAGATCTTGTCGACGCCGGCGCGCACCATCCGCCGCACCAGATACTCGCTCACGGCGCAGGGACGCTCGGTCTGCCCATCGATCCGACTGCCGACCGGCAGCAGCTCTTTGGAGAAGCCGAGCGGCTGAATGCGGCTGCCGCGCCCGGCAGCGGGCACAATGCCCAACATCAGACTGCTTCCATCATCGGTTCGCCGGGAGATCTTTGAAAGGCGTCGTTTAGAATGTGGTCCAGCTCCGCCGCGCGCCGAGCAGAGGTGTGTTCGTCGAGAACCCGTTCGCGCGCTCGGGTTTTGATGGCATCGAGTTCTCCTGCGGGTAAGGCGAGCGCCGCGACGACGTCATCGGTGTCGTGGGCCAGCAGGATCTCGCTGCCGGGTTCGAAGAAGCTGCTTAGGCCCGGCCAGGTGTCGGTTATGATCGGCACTCCACATGCCGCTGCTTCAAACAACCGGCCCGAAGGGCACCAGCCCTTTTGCGCCATCGCCTCGCGGGTGACATTCAGCGTCAGACGAGAGGATGAGAAAAACGCCGGGTGATCGGCCGGCGGAAGGTGCCTGACGAAGAAGATGTTGTCGCTCCACGGGAACTCCTGCGGGTATTGTGCGCCGCCGATGACGAAGCGCTGGTCCGGCAAGCGCGCAGCTGGGCGAACCAGCAGATTTTCGACCGCCGCCTGGCGATCTGGCGCATAGGTTCCGAGATAGGACAAATCGGCCCTGAAATCGGCTCGCGGCGCTGCCGGCCGGTGTTGGTCGGGATCGACATGCCCATAGAGCGGCACCACGTGGCGCGCACCCAGCACCGTCTTTAGCGCGTCGATCGCCGGGCCGCCTGTGTAACTCAGGACGAGATCGAAATCCGCAAGACCCTCGGGGCCGAAATAGGGTGGACGCTCACCTTGTTCGATGCGGGCAAGCGTGACTGGAGTGTCCAGATCGTAGAAGACCCGCACTCCGCGCCCTGCCTGCTGCGCCAGCCGCGAGGCGTCCACGGCGTCGGGACAATAAGAGGTGACGATCACGACATCCGATCGTTTGATCGTTTGCTCCGCGACCCGGCGGATGTCCTCCCAGTCCGGGTAGAGCACGACGTTGCCGCCGTCCAGATGATCGAGATCGCGCGTTCCGGCATAGTAGGGTGTGTCGCGTTCGAAGAAGGTAATGGACCAGCCGCGCCGGGCGAGGGCTCTGATCAGTCCCCTCCATAAAGTGGCATGGCCGTTACCCCATGAAGACGTGACGGTAAGACCGAAAATGACCATCTGCATCCGGCAAATCCTCGTCAGGCAACTTCGTTCAATCGGATCAGCTTCGCCCCCCAGTCCCCCGACACGATCGTCGTGATCGAGGCGGGATCGATGTCGAAGCGAAAGCAGTCACCGGCCGGCAAGCCAAGGACGGTGCAGACGGCGACCTTGATCACATCGGCATGGCTGACCAGGGCGACGCATTGGTTCTGATGCCGCTCGCGGACCGCGGCCATCAGCGACACAATGCGTTGCTGGACATCCTGCATGGTCTCGCCACTCGGTGTCCTTGCCTCCTGCCGCTGGTCATTCCACGCTCGCCAACTGGCGTCGCCATTCAGCTCATCGAAAGTCTTTCCCGACCAGTCGCCGAAGTCGATCTCGTCGAGTTCGGCGCAGATCGCGATGTCCCCGACACCGCAGGCTAGCGCGATTGGCAGCGCCGTCTCTCGCGTACGCTCACGCGGGCTGCACAGGATCGCGACGATAGGCTCCCGGGCCATGCGGCCGCCAAGCTGCGCTGCCTGTGCCTTGCCGGCATCGCCGAGGCAAACGCCGTCCATCCGGCCTGCAAGATAAGAGCCGACATTGTCGTGTGCCGCATGGCGGATCAGAAAGAAGGTCGTCGTCATTCTGCGGCATCGAGCAAAGGCTCGTCCTTGCCAGCGATGAACGCAAGCGTGCGCTGCCGCGCTTCGGCGTCGGTGAACTGTTCGGGAGGCGACTTCATGAAATAACTGCAGGGACCGGTCAGGGCACCGGCTATGCCGCGATCGAGCGCCAGCTTGGCGCAGCGTAACGCATCGATCACCACGCCGGCTGAATTTGGAGAATCCCAGACTTCCAGCTTGAGTTCGGCATTGAGCGGCACGCCGCCGAAAGTCGTGCCTTCCACCCTTATATAGGCCCATTTGCGATCGGTGAGCCAAGGCACATGGTCGCTCGGGCCGACATGGATATTGCCCGGCTCCAGGGGAACATCGAACTGGCTGGCCACGGACTGTGTCTTCGAGATTTTCTTCGATTCCAGCCGCTCGCGTTCCAGCATGTTGAGAAAATCGGTGTTGCCGCCGAAATTCAGCTGATAGGTGCGGTCGATGCGCACGCCGCGTTCGCGAAAGAGATTGGCCAGCAACCGGTGCACGATGGTCGCGCCGACCTGGCTCTTGATATCGTCGCCGACCAGCGGCAGTCCTCGCTGCTCAAAGCGCCGGCGCCATTCCGGACGTGAGGCGATGAAAACGGGTATGCAATTGACGAAGGCGCAGCCGGCCTCGAGTGCGCATTCGGCATAGAAGCAGGTCGCCTCCTCGGAACCCACCGGCAGGTAGGAAACCAGCACGTCAGCGTTGCTGTCGCGCAGGATCTCGCTGACATTGGCAACCGGCTCCGGAGCTTCTTCAATCTCGTCACGCAAATATTTGCCGATCCCGTCCAGCGTCGGTCCGCGCTCGACGCGAACGCCGGTTGTCAACGCGTCGGCAAAGCGGAACGTGTTGTTGGGGGCGGCGTAGATCGCTTCCGCGACGTCGAGGCCAACTTTGCTCCTGGCGACATCGAATGCGCAGACAATCTCGATGTCGTCGACATGGTAGCCGCCGAGGTCGGCATGCATCAGCCCAGGGATTGGTTCGTTGCTCTTCGCGTGACGGTAAAAGGAGAGGCCCTGCACGAGGGAGGATGCGCAGTTGCCGACACCAACGATACCAACACGAACCTTTTTCGATCCCACGAACCGCCACCCTATGTTGTTCAAAGGTAAGTTCCTGGCGCCGAACCATCAGCGTGCCGGAATGTTCCTCCGCCCATCGAAAAATTGCGCGAGACAGCATGGATCGAAGCTGCATTCGATGCGTTGCCGCACGGCAAGCATTGGAAAACCGACCGATGATCGTCTACGGCGACCACAAGCAGACGCAGAACGCACAACAGCTTCGCGAAGCAGCAAGTGAAATGGCCGAAAGCCTGGATCGGATGTCTCATGGCGTCCGACGCCACGCTGCATTGGTCGGACTGTTCATCAGCGTGTCGGAGCTGGTTCAGGCGCTTGCCGATGTCGACTTCGAAACCAGCGGCATCGACATCTTTTCGCCGCGACAACAGCAAGGCGCGAGGTTGCTGGTCGGACTTGCGGCAGAGGTGGCGAAGTCGTGGCGAAGCGGTTTCGACGTCGGCGGTGGCATCGACCCGGGACTTCTCAAACTGCTGGCCGGGCTCGACTGCCAGGCCGAGGTTGTGACCGGCTCTGCCGAGGGTTATGCGCATTATGCGCTTTATCCCGAAAGCTATTTGGACGCGGCGCAGAAGTCGGGTCTCGATGCGAACACATGCGTGATCGGCGTCCGCAGCATTGGCCTTGGACTGGCAGCTATGGTGGCGGCCTCGATTGGCGCGGCGGCGCCATTCAGCGTTCGTCCGATCGGTCATCCCTTCCGCCGGCATGTCAACGCCGATCCGCGGTCGATCGCCACCTGGAAGAACAATCCGTCGGCTCGCTTTGCCGTTGTCGACGAGGGTCCCGGCCTTTCCGGCAGTTCGATGCATGCCGTTGTCGTGTGGCTGCGTGAACTGGGTATCGATACGGACCGCATTCACCTGTTTCCCAGCCATTCAGGCGGCCCGGGCACCGAAGCGTCGCGGGAGTCTTGGGAGACATGGTCGCGCTGTCCGAAACATGTGGCGACGGGGTTTGAATGCACCTTCTCCGAAAACTCGAAAATTCCCACGCTGCGCGATTGGGTGGCCGAGGCGGTCGGCAGGCCGGAATTAAGCCTGACCGAACTATCTGGCGGCGAGTGGCGGGCCGCCCACTACACCGACGAAGGGCGCTGGCCGCCGAGCCCACGCGGTACCGAGCGGCGCAAATTCCTTGCGTCCGCCGGGCGTGACCGCTGGCTCGTCAAATTTGCCGGCCTCGGCGAAACCGGACTGCGCAAGAAACGAGCCGCGGCGATGTTGCATGAAGCCGGGTTCGGATCGCAAGTTGTCGCGCTTTGCCATGGCTTTCTGGTTGAACGGTGGATTGACGGCACCACGATGGATCAGGCGCCGCTGCCCAAGGAAAGGCTGATCGCGGAGTTCACAAATTACCTGGCCTGGCGTGCGCTTAATCTTCGAACTTGCGAACCGGGTGCATCATTGCTTGCACTCGCGGAGATGGCTGTTTCCAATGCGTCGGAAGCCCTGGGCGAAAAACGCGCGGCGACGTTGCGCGGTTGGCTCTCGAAAAAAACTCCCGCGCATGTGCTTCAGCGGGTTGAAATCGACGGAAAGCTACAACCGTGGGAGTTTCTCGTTCGTGCCGACGGCAGGGTGCTCAAGACAGATGCTGTCGACCATTGCCGGGCACACGATTTGATCGGCTGCCAGCCGATTGAGTGGGACATTGCCGGCGCCCGTGTCGAGTACGGGCTATCCGACAGCGATGTGAGGACCCTGGTCCAAGGAATGAAGCTTGCCATCGACAACGGCCACATCGGCTTTTTCGAACCGTGCTATTTGGCATTCCAGCTCGGGCTCTGGAGCACGGCTGCGCAATCCGAAAATGGCCGGGAAAAAGCAAGGCTGGCCGCGACGGCAGACCGATATAGGATGCGACTGAGACGGTTCCTGGACGAATGCCGGGCATGATCGTTCCGATCAGTCCAGCCTTCGCAACATGTCTGCTTCCTGCTCGAGAATAGTGGCCACTTCCTCCCGCTGGAGATGCGTCATCATCAGGCTGACGCAGCACTCGAGATAGGTGATCGAGGCGCGCCGCAGATAGGCAGCCGTCTCACGTTCGGCCATCTGGTCGATCTCTCTCGCGGGTCGCTTGGGTCGCATGAGGATGATCCTCCGTATCGGGTCCTCCCGCCAAACCACAAGCTTGGGCGGATGTTCCGCACGATCTCGGGAAAGATTCGACCGCCGGCTCGCATCATGCCGGAAGGTTCTGCAGCCCGCCGGATGCGGGTCTCGCCCTTTTGGCAAAGCCTGTCATCTGATCGCCGATGCGACTGCCTTCGAGCGCCGCGAAATAATCGATCGTCAGCTTGAGCCCTTCGTTGAGGGGCACCTTCGGTGTCCAGCCGAGCAGCGCTTTTGCACGCGAAATATCGGGCTGCCTGCGCCGAGGATCGTCTTGCGGCAGCGGCAGAAATCTCAGATCCGATTTGGTGCCGGTCATCGCCTTTACCAACGCCGCCAGTCGCACGATGCTGAATTCTCCGGGATTGCCCAGGTTGACCGGCTTGCCCGGATTGGGATCGATATCCATCAGTCGCCTCAATCCATCAATCTGATCGGAGACGTAGCAGAAGGATCGCGTCTGCAAGCCGTCGCCGAAGATCGTCAGAGGACGTTTCTCGAGCGCCTGCATGATCAGGTTCGAGACGATGCGGCCGTCCGCCGGATCCATTCTCGGACCGTAGGTGTTGAAGATGCGCGCGACGCGCACGTCGGCTTTGCCGGCTCTAAGATAGTCGAAGCAAAGCGTTTCGGCGGTGCGCTTGCCCTCGTCGTAGCAGGCGCGTGGGCCGGTGCAGTTCACATGGCCAACATAGTCCTCCTTCTGAGGATGTTGCTCCGGATCGCCATACACTTCGCTCGTCGAGGCCTGTAGCAGCCGCGCGTTATTGTGGGCAGCGAGTTCAAGCAGGTTGAGCGTGCCGATCACACAGGTTCGCGTGGTGTGGATCGGGTCGGCCTGGTAACGCGGCGGCGAGGCAGCGCATGCCAGATTGAAGATACGCTCCACGGGCTCGCCGAGATCCAATGGCCGGCAGATGTCCTGCTCGATCAATCGGAAACCCGGCTGGTCCATGATCGAGATGATGTTCTCCATGCGCCCAGTCAGGAAATTGTCGGCGCAGATCACGCGCCAGCCGTCGCGGAGCAATGCTTCGCAAAGATGCGAACCGAGGAATCCCGCACCGCCGGCAACAAGCACTGCCTTTGCCCTTTGCGCGTTTCTTTTTTGTCGCATCGTCGTTTTCTCCTGTATGCCGGTCATGCTGCGCTTCCGATGTCGAAATCGAGGGCCGCCGCCCTTGGCTGTGTCAACGCCGCCACGAATTCGCGGGCCCTGGCCGCACCGGTGTGGAATGCGAGGACGCGTTCGCGGGCCCGGCGGGCCATGGCCCGGCGTGTGCGCTCGGACTCGCCGAAGAGGATCTCGACGACAGCGTCCGTTTCTCCGGCGGTGTGGATCGCCGATGCGGGAAAGAAGCTGTCGAGCCCTGGCCAGCGATCGCTGATGATGGGCGTGCCGCAAGCAGCCGCTTCGAACAGGCGCACACTGGGCGACCATCCGGCAGCGATCATGGAACTGCGTGTGACGTTCAGCGTGTAGCGCTGACGGCTGTAGAACGCGGCATGATCGGCGGGCGGCAAATGTTCGATGCGTTCGACATTGTCCGGCCAGGTGATGTCGGATGGGTATTGCGAGCCCGCTACGACGAAACGGCGGTCCGGCATATGCCGTGCGGGTTCGAGCAGCAGCGCGTTCAGCGTTGCCTGCCGATCCGCGCTGTAGGTGCCGAGATAGCCGAGATCCCAGCGGATCGGATCGCCGGTCCGGTGATGCCGTTCCGGGTCGGCCGAGCAGTAGAGCGGTTCGGCTCGGCGCGCGCCGAACTCCTCCACCAGATGGCCAAGCATCGGCCCGCCGGTGAACGAGAAGTAGACATCGAAATACGGAATCTGCCGCCAGCTCAGATAATCGCAATCATCGGCCGAAAGCTGCGCCACGGTCACCGGTGTGTCGATGTCGTAGAAGCAGAAGCGCCCCTTGCAAAATGAAGCGACGATGTCGATGACCACGCGCCCTTCCGGCACGAAGGAGCCGATGACGACGATGTCGGCCTGCTCCAGGCACCGGGCGTAGTCGCGTTGCAACTCCGCAGTGGTTTCGTAGTAGCGCAAGGCGCAGAAATCCGGATCTCGCAGATCGCGGTGGTTGGCGTACCACGGCACGTCGCGCTCCAGAAAGGTCACGCGGTGGCCGAGTTCGTGCAGACCTTTCAGCAGGCCTCGAAACGTCGTGGCGTGGCCGTTTCCCCAGGACGAGGACAGCGACAGGCCGAGAAAGACGATGTTCAATTGCTTGGTCATTCCGCTGCCTCCACGGTCCCCTGCTCGAAATGACGTTTGAAGACGGCATCGGCCACGTCCGCCCGCAGCGCGTAGGTATGGTCGGCCAGCACGCGGCAAAGTGCGGCCTGGCCGATTGCTTTTGCACGACTGGAGGTCAGCGAGCGCATGATCTCGGCGACATCGCCGCCGTCGCGTGCCACCAGGATCTCCTCGCCTGGTTTCAGGAACAGTTCCACGCCCAGCCATGCGTCGGTGATGAGGCAGGAACCGGCGCCAGCCGCCTCGAAGACACGCGTGGCCGGTGAAAAACCGTTTACGGCCATGCTGTCGCGGCTGATGTTCAGCACTGCCTTGGGTGTGACGTTGAAGGCATTATGATCGCGGGTGCCAACGTGACCAAGCCAGCCGACGTTGGGGGGAAGCGGCTTGTCCCCCCAGCCAGATCCGCCGAGCAGAAAACGCTGTTTCGGAAGCTGGCTTGCGGGATCGAGGAAGAACGCTTCGACGCGTGCCTCACGATCCGGCAGCCGGTTGCCCAGGAACGCCAGATCGCAAGCGAAACGCGCATTGCTGGCGACCGGGTGATGCGTTTGGGGATCGAGCGCATTGTAGATCGGCACGCATTCGTTCGCGCCCATGGCATGGTAGGCCCAGACGACGGGGTCGCCGCCGCCATAGGTCAGCACAAGGTCGATTTCTTGCAGGGCGCCATGGAGCGGATGGTCCGGTTCGTCGCGCAACTGGGCAAGGGTTGCTGGAGCGTCCACGTCCCAGAATACCACCAGCGCGTCGCTGCGGGCGTGGTCGAGGACGGCGCGCAGCAGCGCCTCGTCCTCGAAACCGACGCCACTCGCCTTGACGACGATGTCGGCGCTGGCGGCGCGTGCCGCGACCTGCATCAGCGCGTGCTGGGTCGCTTCATAAACGACCACAGTGCACCAGTCAGGCGCCTCGATGTCGCGGTTCTTCTGCCGGTCGTAGACGTCGGGCTCATAGAAGGTGATTTCGTAGCCCAATTGGGAAAGCGCCTTCAGCAACCCGCGATAGTAAGTCGCGGCACCGTTCCAGTAGGACGACAAGAGGCTCGATCCGTAGAATGCCATCTTCATGCGGCGGCTTCCTTTGCGGTGGTCTTGTTGATGGTGTGTTCGGCTGTGCATTCCGTGAGCACGCCGAACAACTCGTCGACGCGGTGCGAGCAGGTGTGCCGCGAGCGGATGGTCTCGAGACCCGAAGTCACCAGGGAAGCCGCGAAATCCGCATCGGCCAATACCGCCCGCAGGTGTTGCCGCATTTGCGAGCCATTGTGGGCAAACAGAAAGTCGACGCCGGGCCTGAACAGCTGCTCGACATCGGACCATGGTGCTGAAATCAGCGGAATGCCGCAGGCGAGCGCCTCGAACATGCGGATCGTCGGAATTCCGGGCAAACCCTCACGATAGGGGCGCCGTGGGATGTGGACGGTGACACGATGCGCGGCGAACGCCTTCGGCACGTCGGCATTGGCGATCCATCCGTCATAGCGCAGTCCGGCGGCGGCTAGGTCCGTGAGCGCCGGCTTGGGATAGCGGACGCCGTGCACCGTGGCCTCGAGGCCGAGATCGCGCACCGGCTTGATCAGAAACTCCCTGAGTTCGACGGTTCGTTCATCGTCGCCCCAGTTTCCAATCCAGACCAGATCGGACGTGACGTGGATCTCCGGGTGCGGCTTGAACAGGCGATCGTCCGCGGCTTCATGCCAGGTGAAGACGCGCTTGCCCCAGCCGGCGCGCAGATAGCTCTCGCGCAAGGCTTCGCCAAAGGCGAGAACGCCGTCATAGTGCTCCAACCGCAGCGCCGAGATTGCCTCGGTCGCCGATACGGCCCGGTGGTGGGTGTCATGAAACAGAAGGATGAAGTTGCCGCCAGCGGCCCGGGCACGGCCGATGCGTGCGACAAGCTCCGGATCCGTCCACTCATGAACGATCACGACGTCGGCCTCAGCGATCCAGGCTTCGTGATCGAACCCGGCATCATAGGTCACCGGCATCAGTTCTGGGAAATCCTTGCGGAAGCGTTCGATGGCGAAGGGTCCCTTCTCGGCCAGCAGGTTCGAACGGCTCCAACCGTCCGCCGGCTCCAGCGCCACCGCCTGGTGCCGGCGCGCGATCAGTTCCCGCATGATACCGCGCAGGAAATGGGCATTGCCGTGGTTCCAGTCGGAAACGACCGAGTGGGTGTAGAACAGAAAGCGCATGGTCAGCGCCCCGCCATGGCCAGGGCCGCCTTGTCGTAGACGCCTCGCATGGCAGCCGCTTGCCTGACCAGTGTAAACCGGCGGCTCCGTCGCATGGCTGCCTGGCCGAGCTCCCGCCTGAATTCGGCGTCGCTGGAGAGACGATTGAGGCAGGCAGCGAGGTCGTGCGGATTGCGCGCATCAAAGAACATCGCGGCCCCGTCCCATAGTTCGCGATAGGTTGCGATGTCGGAAAGCACCAGTGGCGTTGCCGACATGGCAGCTTCCAGCGCGGCCAGACCGAATGGCTCATAGATCGATGGCGACACGAAAATACCGGCGCGCGCCATCAAGGAGCGCACCTCGTGAGACGGCAGTGCTCCCAGAGGAACGGCATAGCTGAAGCCGGCACGTCCGCCGTTGGGACCGTGCATCGAACCGGCGGCAAAGATGGGCCATTGCGTCAGTGACGCGGCCTGGTCGATCACCGCCGCATTTTTGCCCTCGTCCCACCAACGGGCGGCGGCGAAGACGAGCGGTTGACGTTTTTCGGCATTCGGGACGGGGCGGGCGCTATTCGCCACGACGTGCAGGCGCGCGATCGGGCCGTAGCAGGTCTCAAGCATGTCGGCGTGGCTGCGGCTCGGCGCAATGACTGCGTCGGCCCGATCCAAGCCGCGCCTGTTGCGCTCCTTCTGCCAGGCCCATGCGCCATCCACCGCCTGTTTCCTGACGGCGTGGAACCATGTCGTCACGCAGGAATGGGAGACCACCACGGCTGGGCATGGCGCATCGAATCCCGATGCCTGCGTCGGCGCGTTGAAATGGACAAGGTCGATGGCGTGGTCGCGCATGGGCGCAAGCAATTCCCGCGGCAGCGCGTCGAGGTCGCCGCCGTTGCGGGTCATCCAATCCGGCGGCGTATTCAACCAGATCAGCGTCGTGAAAGCCTCCGCCTCCTCGGCCTGCTGCCTCGACGGTTGCGGACCGAGGCCGGCAAGCACCACGCTGTCGCCGCCGTTCACAAGTTCGCGCGCCAGATCAAGGGCATAGCGCCATACGCCGCCCACGGCATCGACGGTCATCAGGATGCGCCGCGAGCGCGGCGTCAGTGTCCGCAACATGTCGCCTCCAGTTCCGCCAGCGGCCGCGGCCGCCTCTCCTGGATGTCACTGAATTTCTGGAAAGATGCGAGGTAGTGGTCATGGGCGCGTTCCCAGGCAAGGTCGTCGGGTTCGCCCCAAAGCTCGCGGTAGCTGGGCGAACTCGGATACGGGTAAAGCGGCACAGGTTCGTTGGCCCATACGCCGTGGTCGATCAGGTGGGTTCGCCAGTGCTCGACTAGGGCGGGATCATCCTCGACCACGCCGATCAGATTGGCCTGGACGAATGGAACGTGACGTCTGGCGTCGACGAGCAGCGCGGCGAGTTCCTCGGTGCCCAGCCGGCAGCGCTTGGCCAGCATTGCCCGGCCTTCGACGGTCAGGCTTTCGAGACCGGCTTCAATGGAGACGCAGCCTGCGGCGCCCAGCAATTCCAGCAGCTCGGGCTTCCACAGATCGATGCGGGTCTGTACGCCGAATTTCACGTCGCGATCGACCAAGGCTTCCAGCAACGCTTTTTGCGGCAGGAAGATTTCGTCGATGAAGTAGATGTAGCCGACACCTTGGGCAATCAGCCGATCGATCTCCGCTACCACCGCTTCGTGGTTTCGACGGCGATAGGCATCGCGGAAATCGATCTTGGCGCAGAAGCTGCAATTGTAGGGACAGCCGCGCGATGCCTCGACTTCCGCGCCGAACCCGACCTGATTGTCATCGAACCTGTGATGGTGATGCGCATGGGCTGCGATCCAGTCCGCTGGCCATTCGAGTGGCGGATGATCGATAAACGAGCTGGCGTGGACGCCGCCGTTCGAAACCACCTTGGCGTCCCGTAGATAAGCGGTTGAGGGCACCGCGCTCCAATCGTCGCGCTGGGCAAGTTGCTCGACGACTTCTTCGCATTCGCCGCGCACGACGATGTCGACACCGAGCTTGCGCAAGGTTGGCGCCGGCGTCGCCGAGCCGTGCGGCCCGACCGCGACCGTGCGTCCACCGCGCCCGGCCAGACGGTTGAGGAAATCGGCCGGCACACGCAATTCCGGCGGTGCGCAGCGCCAGAACAGATAGGTCGGGGCGGTACTGACGACGGTCATAGCCGGGGCGAAATCAGCCACCCGCTCGCAGAGACCGGAATTGTCGAGCTTCTGCAACTGGCCATCCAGCATCAGCACCTGATGTCCGGCGGCTTCGAGCAGGGCCTTCGAATAGCCGAGTTCCAGCGGCAGATGCGGTTGGCGGCAGCCGAAATAAATGCTGTCATCATACGTCCAGGACGGGTTCACCAGGGCGATTTTCATGCAACGTACCTCACGGCTTCAGGGCGAGGCTCGAGCCGATGGCGCTGCAGCCAGTCGGCGAGGTCGCGGATGCCTTCGCGCCATGAAACATGGGCCATCCAGCCAAGCGCGGTTTTGATCTTGCGGGTGTCGGCGACGAAGAAGGGCTGGTCGCCGGTGCGTTCCCCATCATGGCGGATTGAAAGATCATGGCCGGTCAGGCTACGGATTTCGCTCAACAACCTGCGCAGGCTGACCGCATTTTCCGGGCCGCCGCCAAGATTGAATGCCTGGCCTTTGGTGGTCTCGATGCGATCGAGCACGGCCCTGTAGGCGGCGACGGCATCGGAGACATGCAGGATATCGCGCACTTGCCTGCCGTCGCCGTAAATGGTGATTGGGCGTCCCGTCAGCGCGCTGAGCAGGAAGTGTGCGACCCAGCCCTGGTCCTCGGTTCCGAACTGGCGCGGTCCATAGATGCAGCTCATCCGCAGAACCGCCGTCGGCATGCCGTAAGATTTGGCATAGTCGAGCACATACTGATCCGCCGCGCCTTTGGAGCAACCGTAGGGCGTGCAGAAGTCCAGGCCCCGAGCCTCATCGATGCCGTTCCCTTGGATGACGCTGTCGCAAGGCACATAGCGATCGCCATCCTCGCGGACCGCTACGTCGGGCAGGCTGCCATAGACCTTGTTGGTGCTGGCGAAGATCACAGGGATATGCTCACCGCTCAGCCGCGCGGCCTCCAGAACGTTGAACGTCCCGCGAAGGTTGATGTCGAAATCCTCGCCCGGCTGGACCAGGCTTGTGGTGACGGCGGTTTGCGCGGCCAGATGGAAAATTGCCCTGGAAACCATCAAGACAGGCGCCAGTGCGTTGGCGTCTCGCACGTCGATCGTCTCCACCGTGAGGCGACCACCGTGTTTTTGCGCCAGCCATTCAAGGTTCTGCTGGACGCCCGGACGGCTGAGATTGTCGATCACCAGTACCGGCTCGCCATCCGACAACAGGCTGTCGGCGAGGTTCGATCCTATGAAGCCGCTGCCGCCGACGATGGCGACCGGCGCGTCGCGTCGATTGCGTGTGTTCATGAGACCAACCCACGTTCTTCTAGCTCGCGCTTCATGTCGGCGCCGCGGTCGACGGCGGACGTGTTACGCACCCAGGAAACGAACTCGCCGAGCGAATTCTCCAGTTGCCGCACCGGCTCGAAACCGAGCAGCTCACGGGCCTTGGAGATATCGGCGAAGCAGTTCCGGATATCGCCGGAGCGGGCTTTGCCGAGCAGTTCCGGCGAGCGGTTCGGTGTCCCCATGGCTTCGGCCAGCAATCGCGCGACTTCGCCGATCGCATAGGCGCGGCCGCTGCCGATGTTGATGACATGACCCCTTGCCTGGCGTTGCTGCAGAGCAAGGCGAAAGGCGCGGGCGACGTCACGCACATGGACGAAATCGCGCTTCTGTTCGCCATCCTCGAAGATCATTGGCCGTTGGCCGTTGGCGAGACGCGAAGCGAAGTTGGCCAGCACGCCGGTATAGGGATTGGATAACGCCTGGCCGGCGCCGAAGACATTGAACAGGCGCAGCGCGACCGCATCGACGCCATAGGCCTCGCCGAAGATCAGCACGGCGCGTTCCTGTGCGTATTTTGTCAGCGCATAGATGGAGGCGAGATCGACCGGCTTTTCTTCGTCCGTCGGCAGCGGCGAGAGGGCGTCTCCCTCTGGCGACAGCGGGTTCCATTGCCCGCTCCTGATGTCGCTCGCCTTGCGCCGAGCATTGTCGACACGCCGGCCGTCTGGCGTTGCATAGAGCCCTTCGCCATAGACGCTCATCGACGAGGCGACGACGATCCGTTCGACCGGGTGCTTGATCAATGCTTCAAGTAGCGTTGCGGTGCCGAGATCATTGGCGCCGACATAGCGCGCGATCTCGTACATCGATTGTCCGACGCCGACTTCCGCCGCCAGATGAATGACCGCGTCGACACCTTCCAGCGCCCTGGCGACCGCCTCCCGGTCGCGGACGTCGCCCTTGATCAGTTCGGTCCCGGCGGGAAGCGCGACGGCTTCGCCCGCATGCACCTGCTCCAGCAGCGCATCGAGGATGCGAACCGAATAATCCTGCTCGACGAGTTCCTGTGCGACATGCCGGCCGATGAAGCCGCAGCCTCCTGTAACCAATATGCGTTTCACGACGACTCCTCAGACAAGTAACCTCGGCGCCCCGAACTTTTCGGCAAAAGGTTTGTTCCCTTGCTTCAACAAAGTTCCTTTGGCCGGTCCCATTGGGAGCCGGCGCAGCGCGATCACGGCGCGGTTCTGGAACATTGACGTGCTTGTGCTGTTAGGACGCCCGACAGCCCGCGTGTCCTATGTGGCAACGCCGATGATCAAAGGAGATTTCAATGTCTCAGTCGCAAATGACCACCAACCATGACGAAATTCGCAAATGGGCCGAGGAGCGGGACGGCCGGCCGGCAGTGGTGCGCACCAAAGGCGAGGGCGGTATCCTGCGGATTGACTTCGGCGAGCCCGAGGAAGCATTCGAGCCCATCGAATGGGACGAGTTCTTCCGGATATTCGACGAGAATGATCTGGCCTTTCTGTATCAGGCCAAGACCGGTGAGGGGAAAGCCAGCCGTTTCAACAAGTTCGTCGAGCGCAATCAGAAGGGCTGATGACGCCGGTCAAGTGGCCTATCTGTACGGCCAAGTTTTCGAGATGTGGTGAACAATGACGGCCCCGCGGCTTAGCACTTCAGCCTGAGAGGCCTTGGAAGGCAAACTAATGCATCAGTTTTGCGCCGCGGGTTTTCGCCATCTCTTGCATGATGTCGTTGAGCCAGTTTTCAGTGGATTGACCAAGCTGTCTGCGGTCGACATCCCGGATCGCTTGCTCGAGCGTCCTCTCGACGAGCCGATCCGATGCCTCGACGTCTGCCAGCAAAAGGCGCGCCGCAAGTCGCAGTTTGGGCAAAAGCGCGAAGACGTCGTCGGAGGGGTCCGGCACGGAGGCCGCTCGCCCAGATGCCTGCGGGGGAAAGAGCGCGTTGAACACCGCCTGGCTGCCCGAGGATTTCCGCAAATTGCTGGCGTAGCGGAGATGATCGGGAATGGCGATGTCGTCATCGCCACTGAAGAACACGAAGGGGACACCCCGGCGCATCAACTCATCGGCGATTGGAAACACGCGTCGGCCATTGAGATTGACGTCGAGGATTGCAGCTTCAGCCGTCCCGGTGTGTTTGGATGCCTGTTCGACGGTTGCAGCGGGACCGAGGATGATGGCACCCATATTGCTGAAAAACCGCGCAAGATCTCCCGCCATCGCCCATTCGTCTTCGACTATCAGAATATGCAGCCCCCGCAGGTCGCGCACGTCGTCATCCTTTCTTGGAACGGAGGTTAGAATGCAGCGGATTTGCCTTCCGAATTCTGTCGTCCAAGGCCGCCTGCAACCGTCTCGTAAGCGCCAGCATGCGATCAGGGACGGCCCCAGCATGGGAACTTCCAAGCGATCCAGGCTCCCCTGATACCACCGGCGTCGGGAGTTTTATGTCAGCAGATCGTTTTGTCATTGAACCACCATTGATATCGGGTTCAACGTCATCCCTGACGTCTTGTTCCATCCGTCTTGCGCGCTATATGGTTGTGTCCTGTCCGCCGGC
The DNA here is from genome assembly GCF_040321855.1 of Mesorhizobium sp. M0227. Taxonomy (NCBI): domain Bacteria; kingdom Pseudomonadati; phylum Pseudomonadota; class Alphaproteobacteria; order Hyphomicrobiales; family Phyllobacteriaceae; genus Mesorhizobium; species Mesorhizobium sp. M0227. The sequence goes on from NZ_JAMYSJ010000019.1 coordinate 50,728, forward strand.
CTTGAGGGGATTTCAGGTCGGGTCGGCGAAAGGGGGACATGACGTGACAGCCCAACCGAAAAGGTTTCCCATCGTGGGCATAGGCGCGTCCGCGGGCGGCATTCCCGCGATGGAAGGTCTGTTCAAAGGCGTGGCCGGTCAGCCTGGTATGGCTTTCGTCATCATCACGCATCTCAGCCCCAAGCGCGAAAGCCTGTTGCACGAGGTCATCAGCCGCTACACCGACATGCCTGTCATTGTGATCGAGGACGGCATGGTGGTTGAACCTGACCACGTCTATGTGATGCCGCAAAACGTGACATTGGCCATTGAATCGGGGGTGCTGCACCTCCGCCGGCCCAATGGGCTTACCCAGGAGCGCAAGCCCATCGATATCTTCTTCGCCGCATTGGGTGAAGACCAGGGCGAATATGCCGTTGGCGTCATCCTGTCGGGCGGCGACTCCGATGGAACCCTGGGCGCCAAGGCCATCAAGGAGCGGGGCGGGTTTACCGTCGCGCAAGCGCCGGACGGCTACGGGCCGCGCAATCCCGACATGCCGCAGAGCGCTATTGCCAGCGGACTCGTCGATGTCGCTGTGCCCGCCGAGGAGATCGGGGCGAAGCTGGAGGCTTTCGCCCGCGGCTTCGACCCGCTGGAAGGGCTTGCGGAAGAAGATGGCGACCACACGGCCGACATCGATAAGGTGCGAGAACAGATATACGCCATTCTGCGCAGCCACTCCGGCCACGACTTCTCGGGCTACAAGACCAAGACATTCCTGCGCCGCGTGAAGCGGCGCATGCAGATCGCCCAGGTCCATTCCATCAGCGCTTATATAGACTGGCTGAAGAAGGATGCTCGCGAGGTGATGAACCTTTTTCGCGATCTGCTGATCAATGTCACCAACTTCTTTCGCGACCCCGATGCCTTCGAGTTGCTCGAGCGAAAGATCATACCTCAGCTGTTCGAAGGCAAGACCGCCAGCGACACCGTCAGGGTCTGGGTTCCCGGATGCGCCACGGGCGAGGAGGTGTTCTCCATCGGCATCCTGCTGCGCGAACACATGGAGAAGCTTACGGTCGTTCCGCGCGTCCAGATATTCGCGACCGACATCGACGAGCCGGCGCTGGCGGTGGCGCGGGCGGCACGCTATCCGGAAGCCTTGCTGCAAGGTCTTTCTCCCGAACGCAAACAGCGGTTTTTCAACGGCGATGGCGAAAGCTATGTCATCAGCAATGCGATACGCGAGCTGTGCATCTTCTCGCCGCACAGCGTCATTCGCGATCCACCCTTCTCGCGCATGGACTTGGTCTCCTGCCGCAATCTGCTGATCTATTTTGGCCCGATCATCCAAAACCGCGTCATCCCTGTCTTCCATTATGCGCTGAAGCCCGGCGGTTACCTTTTCCTTGGCACCTCCGAAAGCGTCGGGCAGCACGACGATCTGTTCGCCACCGTCGACAAGAAACATCGCATCTTCCATGCGCGGGAGCATGCCTCACCGCACATCAGACTGCCGGCCCTGATCGGGGAAAGTCATTCCAGCGTCTTCCCATCCGAAAGCGCCGGCTCGAAGAAGGGACTTGTCGGCTATCCCCTGCGGCAGGCAGTGGAGGCGCAGGTGCTGGAACGGTTCGCGCCGCCGCATGTCCTGGTCAACGCCGAGGGCGATGTCGTCTATTATTCGGCCAGGACCGGCAGATATCTCGAAGCGCCACAAGGCATTCCCAGCCGGCAGTTGCTGACGATGGCAAGGCGTGGGCTGCGGCTGGACCTCCGCGCCGCACTGCGCGAAGCGACGACCACACGCCGCACAGTGGTGCGGGAAAACCTGACCGTGGAGGAAGATGACGAACGGGTGCAGCCGATCAGGCTGACGATCGAGCCGCTCGCCGAACGCGGCAATGGCGAGCCGCTTTATCTCGTCCTGTTCGAACCGTCGGGGCCGACCCAGGCCCGCTCAGAGGAAGACGGCGGCAGCCGTGACAGTGACAGCACCGCCGATCTCGAGCGGGAACTGCGCGATACCAGAGAGCGCCTGCAATCGATGATCGAGGAATACGAGACCGCGCTGGAGGAGGTGAAATCGTCCAACGAGGAACTCGTCTCCGTCAATGAGGAGGCGCAATCCACCAACGAGGAACTCGAAGCCTCGAAGGAGGAGATGCAGTCGCTCAACGAGGAACTTAACACGATCAACGCCGAGTTGACGGCCAAGATAGAAGAGCTCAACCACGCTAACGGCGATCTGCGCAACCTGTTCGAAAGCACCGACATAGCGACCATTTTCCTCGACCGCAGCCTTGTGGTCCGCACCTTCACGCCGGCGGCGTCATCCTTCTTCAGCCTGCGCCCCTCCGATGTTGGCCGGCCGCTGACGGATTTGTCGAGCCAACTCGACTACCCAGAGTTGAAGCAGCACATCGACAAGGTGTTCGAGACAGGCGAGATCCTGAATCACCATCTGCCGCGCGATGCTAGGGGCTTGTTCCACATGGTCCGCATCAATCCCTATCGGGACAAGGGCAACAGGATCCAGGGCGTGGTGGTGACACTTGTCGATGTCACCACGCTGGCACAGGCAGAAGAGCATCAGCAGGTGCTCATCTCGGAACTTAACCACCGGGTCAAGAACATGCTTGCGGTGATCGCCAGCATTGCAAGCCGCACGCGGGAAAGTTCTGATACGAAGGAGGAGTTCGCGGATGCGCTGATCGGCCGCCTGCATGCCATGTCGCGGGCCTACGGCCTGCTGACCCGGGAGAGATGGAAGGAAGCCTCGGTCAGGGAATTGCTCCAGCAGGAGCTCGAACCATTCGGCATCGAGCGGGTTGAACTCGATGGCGCAGACGTGAAATTGGGCCCGCAACAGGGGCTTTCCCTCAGCATGGCCATTCATGAACTGGCCACCAATGCGGCCAAGTATGGCGCTTTGTCAAAAGTCGACGGCAAGGTCAGTGTGCAATGGTCGATCGAGGATGAAAGTTTCACATTTGGCTGGCGAGAGAAGGACGGTCCTCTTGTCGAGGCGCCCTTGGACAACGGCTTTGGCCTGACCTTGTTGCAAGGAGAAATCGGTTACAGGCTCGGCGGCCATGTCGAGACCGCGTTCCACAAGGACGGCCTCAGCGTCCAGATCGCGTTTCCGGCAAATCACAAGGAGGCGCCGTGAGCGACGACAGGCCGCGCGTTCTGGTGGTCGAGGACGAATGGCTGATCGCCGAAGACGTCGCGTCTCGCCTGCGTGCGGCGGGTTATCCGGTGATCGGCCCGGTCTCGTCGGTCGCCGCGGCTCGTCAGCTTATCGATGCAGGCAAAGCCGACGTGGCGCTGCTGGACATTCAATTGAACGGTGAAACAAGTCTGCCCGTGGCCGAAACATTGCTGGCTCGCGGCATCCCCTTCGCATTCATGACCGGATTTGGGCCGCGCGACGTTCCCACACCCTTCCGAAACTGCAAATTCGTGCCGAAACCGGCAGGCGACGCTGCACTTCTCAACACCCTGGCCGACCTGGCATCGCTTCGTCCCGACAAACACTCGCTGTGATTTCAAGAGGCCGGTTTCGATCAGTCCAAGGGCTTGTCGGTCGGCCTAGGCGTGGTGCTCGCCTGACGCGGCCGCCCGGCGTTTCGATTGGCAACCGGATTGTCCAGCGGCGGGGCCGATGGCCGGGATGTGCCGGCGGTTTTCGGCGTCAGCGGCTTGGCACCGGCATCTGTGTCACTGGCGTCCCGTCTCGGGTGCGGCAGAGCATCGGCGTTTGGCGACCGGACGCTGGGTTTCGATGTGGGATTCTCATTGCTCATGGCGATAACTTCCTTCGCAGCGGGCGGGCACGACAGTCTCGTCGCCCTGAGTTTATTCTGCGGGTCAACCGCCGCCACGGTCGAAAGTTCCAGGTTCCTCGGCAGCGTCGGTGCTATCCTTGGCGGGGAATCCGCGCAAGGTGGACCCCGCGCAAGATACCGACATCTCAGCCATGCGGTCGCATCACCACCTTGATGCAGCCATCCTGCTTGTCACGGAACGTCTTGTAGAGGTCCGGTCCCGCTTCGAGGTCTGCCCGGTGCGTGATCACGAAGGAGGGATCGATGTCGCCCTTCTGTACCATGGCCAGGAGCGGTTCGAGATAGCGTTGCGTGTGCGTCTGACCCATCCGGAAGGTCAGTCCCTTGTTCATGGCGGCGCCGAACGGAATATGATCGACGAGGCCGATATAGACGCCGGGCACCGAGATGGTGCCGCCTTTGCGGCAGGAGTAAATTGCTTCGCGCAATACATGCGGCCTATCGGTGCCGAGATAGACGGCAGCCTTGACCTTGTCGAGCATGGAGTCGGCACTGGCGCCGGGATCCGACTCGGTACCGACACAGTCTATGCAGCGATCCGGACCGCGGCCATCGGTCATCGCCATCAAGGCGTCGTAGATATCGGAGTTGCTGAAGTCGAGCGTCTCGGCCTTGCCGTGCTCGCGAGCCATCGCCAGCCGCTCCGGCACCTTGTCTATGGCAATGACGCGGCCGGCGCCGAGCATCCATGCGCTCTGAATGGCGAACTGACCAACCGGACCGCAACCCCAGATGGCGACGGTTTCGCCTGGCTCGATGCCGGCGTTTTCAGCCGCCATATAGCCGGTTGGAAAGATGTCGGAGAGGAACAGCACCTGTTCGTCGTCCATTCCCTCGGGCACCTTTATCGGACCGACATCAGCGAAAGGAACGCGCAGATATTCGGCTTGCCCTCCCCAATAGCCGCCGACCAGATGCGAATAGCCGAACAGGCCAGCCGGGGATTGTCCCATCACTTCGGCAGCCTGTTTGGCATTGGGATTGGACCTGTCGCAAAGCGAGAACAGCCCCTTCTGGCAAAACCAGCATTCGCCGCATGAGATGTTGAAAGGCACCACGATGCGGTCGCCCTTTCTGAATTTCGAATGGCCGCTGCCGACTTCCACGACCTCGCCCATCGTCTCGTGTCCGAGCACATCGCCCGACTCCATCGTCGGCATATATCCGTTCATCAGATGCAAGTCCGAGCCGCATATGGCGCAACAGGTGACTTTGATGATGACGTCACGATCATCCTCGATGGCGGGATCAGCCACCTGGTCGCATCGAATGTCGCCTTTGCCGTGCCACGTAAGCGCTTTCATGATGGTGCTCCTGCCTTGGAAGAAGGTCGGCAGAAGAGTCTGCCCGACATTTTGGTTTGGCGTGAAGGCCGAACGTCAGCCTTTGGAGGCAGAATCCGGCTCGGCCATCTTGCGGTGCTGTTCGGCCAGCGTGCCTGCCGGCGTCACATGCGCCGCGGCGACCTGCAGCTTGTTCTTCCAGCCGCTGATGACTTGTTCCTCACCGTCCATCATCGCCTCGTAGCCGGCCTCGGCCACATCGGCGGGATTGTCCTTCTCATCGGTGCCGACCTTGGTATCCATCATTTCGGCGCGTTCGAAGAACCGCGTCTGCGATGCCCCGGGCATCAGCACGGTGACTGTGACTCCTGTGTCCTGCAATTCATGACGCAGTGCGATCGAGAAGGAATCGATGAAAGCCTTGGTGCCGTTGTAGACCGCCTGGAAAGTGCCCGGCATGAAACCAGCGATCGATCCTGTGAAGAGGATGCGGCCTCGGCCGCGGCGTGCCATCCTGGCTCCGAGTTGATGCGCGAGATAGACGGTACCGGTGATGTTGGTGTCGATGATGCGGCGGACTTTTTTCCAATCCTGATCGACGAAACCACGGCCGAGCCCACGTCCGGCATTCAGGAACAACAGGTCGACATCGCGATCGCCGATCCCGGCGATCAAACGATCGACACCTTCCTCGGTCGCCAGATCGGCCTCGATGGCTTCGACAGTCACACCATGCGAACCGAGCGCCTCGGCGGCCTGCCGGATCGCAGGTTCGTCGGCGGCTATGATCAGATGGTAGCCGTCCTTTGCGCACAGTTTGGCAAGTTCCTTCCCAATGCCGCTCGAGGCGCCCGTCACCACGGCCAACTTTTCATTCGTCATCACGTCCTCCGAACTTCGCTTCGGCCGAACCACTGTCGGAGCTGATTGTTCCGTGCGGGTTGATGCGCGGCCGTATGCGGGCCGTGACAACGATTTGTTCTTGAGTTCAATGAACACGCGGCGTGGAGAGGTGGAACAACTCAGGTCTGGGCGAGTTCGATATCATGCAGCATCGTTGCTCCCCTTGTTTGATGCTGCACGATCGGGTCCCCTCAGCCTGATCCGCTCGCGCTTTCTATCGGAAAGCGCGAGCATCTAATCACCTCGACAATCATGTTTTGGAACAACAAACCCGTTCGGCAGTTCGGGGCGCAGGAGGAATAAAATGCAATACGCCGAAGAAATCGCGCTCAGGCGCGTGAAAATGCTGGTCGAACAATATGTTGTCGCCAGGAGCAGGAGATATGATTTCGTCTCGACGGAACTTGCCTGCAAGGCCATTCGCCAAGTCGTACGAAGTCCGATCGAAGACGCCGAACTGGACCATTTGCTGGCTAGAAGCGCGGTCAAACAGGGGCTTTCGGTGCGGTTCGACCGAATAGGTCATTGGCAGGCGGCTTCGCCCGAACTCAGCCAGGAGAAATCGGCATGAGAGCAGTGCTATTGATGTCAGCGGCATTACTCGCCTTGGCGGGGTGCAACGACAATGCCGATCCGGCCAAGTCCAAGACGGACACTACGAACAGCCAGCCGGTGGACAAGAATCCCACGACGGACACCAACCCGACGCCGCAGACCAGCACCGGCGGCGACCAGCAAGGTACGCAGCCAACGCAGCCCGCATCTCCAAAGCCAAGTGGCGACTAGGCCTATGGAGCGACGCAACGCAATAATCTCGCTGGTGATAGCGGCGGTCATCATTGTCGGTTTCATCGTCGGCTTTTTCTACGTTGACATGGGCTGGCAGACCTCCCCGCTGAAACGTGCGCCGGAGCAGAACCAGGGCGGCAATGCCCCGGCGGACACCGCCCCGGCTGCGGGCGTCCAGAAAAATCCCAGGGAAAACACGGAAATGCCGGGGCAACAGTGATCGACGGCCGGCAGCAACAGGAGAGGGCGACCTCGCGGTGACCCTGCCGAACTGAGTTCAATACAGCACCGATCTGGAGTGTGGATGATGGGCATCCTTTCCGACCTCGACAAGAAGCTGACGGACAATATGTACGAGCATGGCAGCGAATTCACCGATGCGGTTTCGGATCTGCCGGAAGCAGTCGTGGAAGCGGTCGAACGGCTGATGTTTTTCATCCAGCCCGACGCGCGCGATACAGTCAGAACTCAGGTTCTCGGCCTCATTCACGAATACAGAATCCAAGACGCGCCGAACGGGGATCGCCCCGCCTGACCTTCAGCTTACGCCGGTGCGGCAATTGAAACCGATCGGGACCTGGCTCGCCGCCTCGTGCTCCGGATCGGCGGACGCGGTCGTTGACGGACCCGACGAGTGCTCTAGATCAGATTTACGCCGGCCACGGTTTTGTTGGGTCGGGGGAGACTATTCGGTGGCGCACCAAACGCCTGATTTGATCGTTAGACGCCGCTATCTCAGGCACGACTGCTTGTGCTTGCTGTTGCTGCTGTTGTCGGCATGCTCATCTTCCGATCAGATCGAGCAGCAATCACGAACAGCGGCCTCCGCATCGCAGACCGTGTTGATGGCGCTGGACGCCTGGGCGGCAGGGGCGGCGCCGACCGCATACACGGTGGGTACGCTGCAATCGATCGGCGAGACGCTTGCCGACGCCGGGGCGCAAATCCGGTCCGCGCAAACCAGTGAACCCGCCGAGCAAGCTTCACTGACAAAGGCAGTCTACGATTTGTCGGTCGCGGTGGCGCGTGCAGAGGCCGGATTGCAGGCGGGCGACCGGCCGGAAGTCCAAGACGCGCAACAGGATCTGCGGCTGGCATCGCGTGCGCTCGCTACCGCCTACGCCAAGTATTTCGCGCCGAAGCCATGAAGAAGCTCATGGAAATATCCCTCGGCGTCGTCACCAGCGTCGGCGGCTTCCTCGAAGTTGGGTCCATGGCGACGGCGGCGCAGGCAGGCGCGATGTTTGGCTTCCAGTTGATCTGGGCGGTGGTGCTAGGCACCATCTGCATCATCTTCCTTGTCGAAATGTCCGGCCGGTTCGCGGCCGTGAGCCATCACACGATCTCCGACGGCATCCGCGAGAGATTCGGCTTCAACGTCTTTCTATGGCCGTTGCTGGCCGCCCTGCTGGTCAATTTCCTGGTGCTGTCCGCCGAGATCGGCGGCGTCGCCATTGCGCTCGAATTTGCCACCGGCATAGGCTTCCAGTGGTGGGCACTGCCGGTGGCTTTGCTGGCGTGGCTGCTGCTTTGGAAAGGCACCTTCGGCTTCATCGAGAAGGGCGTATCTATTCTCGGTCTGGTGACGCTGTGTTTCGTCGTCGGAGCGGTGATGCTGAGACCCGATTGGACGGCAGTCGCAAGGGGCGCCGTGCCTTCGCTGCCGGTCCACGATGCCGCCAATTACTGGTTCATGGCGGTGAGCATTCTCGGCGCCTCGATATCGCCCTACCTCTTCATGTTCTATTCCTCGGGGGCCATCGAGGACCGGTGGGACAAAAGCTATCTCGGAGCCAATCGGGCCATAGCGGGGTTGGGCATGACTTTCGGGGGGACCATCTCGATCGGCGTGTTGATCGTGGCCGCTCTCGTGCTCGCCACGCATGGCGTCACCCAGGTGGACGACTATCACCAATTGCCGTTGATGCTGATATCCATATTCGGCTTCTGGGGCTTCGTGCTGTTTGTTGCCTCCCTCGCCATTGCCTGCTTCGGCGCCGCACTAGAGGTCGGATTGCAACAAGCCTATCTTGTGGCCCAGGGTTTCGGCTGGAATTGGGGCGAGGATCGCAAGCCGCGCGACGATCCGGGTTTCAGCGCTACCTACACGATATCATTGCTTTTGGCGGCTATTCCCATAGCGCTTGGTCTCGATCCGCTGAGGCTCACCATCTTTTCCATGGCGCTGACGGCAGCCAGCCTGCCGCTGACGGTCGTTCCTTTCCTGTTTCTGCTGAACGACAAACGTTATGTCGGCGAGCATCGCAATGGCTTTTTGTCGAATGCCGCCGTCATCTTCATCATCGCGCTTGGCTTCGTACTGGCGGTGGTGACCATCCCGCTGCAGATATTCGGGGGCACATGATGAAGTTGCTGCGTGATCTCCTCGACAAGCAGGTGGTCGACCGCGAGCAGATCAAGATCGGCAAGGTCGACGGGCTGGTGGCGGAGTTGCGGCCTGGCAAGCCGCCTCGGATCATTGCCATCGAGCTCGGCTCCATCACCCTGGCACGTCGCCTCGGCGCAGGGCCTGGGCGCTGGATGGCGCGGCTCGCGGTCAAGCTGGGTGGCAAGCAGCATGGCGAACCCCATCGGATCGCCTGGCACAAGGTGAAAGATATCGGCATCGATGTCGAGTTCGACATCGATGTGCGAGAAACGTCGATCTTCGCCTGGCAGGACTGGTTGCGCGACCATGTCATCGGGCGCATTCCGGGAGCTTGATAATGACCACGGTCAATCTCGAGCATCTGGCAGGGCGACGAGTACTCTCGCAGCGCGGCAAGAATGTCGGTTATATCGAGGAGATCCACGCCGAACGGGACGGTGACGATTTCCTCGTCACCGAATTCCATGTCGGGGTCTACGCTGCTTTCGAGCGTCTTTCGGCCTCGGCCATAGGCGTGGCGGTGCTGGATCTTTTCCGATTGCGCCGCCGCGACGGTCTATACCGCATCCCTTGGGACAAGCTCGACATCTCCGATCCCGCGCGACCGCGGCTGCTGTGCCCAATGACCGAACTCTCAGGCATGAAGGGCGCACCAGACCTCCATGAATAGGCCGTGGGGTGCTGCATCGTCGGGATCGTTCTCAGCGCAGCATGCTTGCCGCCAGGAAAACCACGGCTGCTATCAAAACGACAGCTGCAATCACCAAAACCGGCCAGTTGGCGCCAGGCCGCAGTTCCGGCTCGCCTTCGACCGGGCGCATGGCGTTGGCAAAGCTGGCATCGTTTTCGAATTCTGGACGATTGCGCGGCGGACTTGTCCCAGCGACCGGATTTTGTGTGTCCGCGGCCTCTGCGTCTGTCTCAAGCGGGGCAATGGCGGGATCGAACCCCGGCGTCTTGTCCTGCGTCGCTCCTGCCTGAACTTCGCCTCTGGCCGCGGCAGGGGTCGGACTTGAAACCTTGGCCATGATTTCTCCCTTTCAACCACGCCCTGGCAGACTTGCACTTGTGAGCGCGGCGAGAGCAAAGCTTGCGTGCGCCGGAGCGGCCTACCACGGTCGATTTGCTCGCCATGCGGTCCCTCGTAGCGCACGCCAAACTTCTGCCGCCGCCGATTTGTTCCAAGCAGCAACACCCACGGCCTGAGTCGGTTCACACGAGGCTGTGGCGCTCAAGAATTTGGCTGTGGAGCATGGCGTCGCAAATTGGCGTTAGATCAGCCTTGGCAGATCCTATGAACAGTCACTGCTCGCTGCGGGAAAATGAACCGACCCGTCGCTGCCTCGCGATTGAGGCCATGACGGCAGGTTCGCGATCAATTTCACAGCAGATCTTTCCGAAGGAAGATGCGGGCATGTCCAGGGATCCCGAATTCGACTTTGCCAAATTCCTCGAAACCATGGCGCATGTAGAATACCGGTGCCTGGAAACTGCTCGTCTCCACGACGGCCTTCTTACAGCCACGCCGGATGGCTTCTTCCTCGACAGTCCTGAGAAGTTGTGAGCCAAAGGATTGGCCACGCAACTGCTCAGGCAGGAAGAACATGTCGAGAAACAGGAGCCCGAGCTCCGTTCTGCCCCAAAGCCCGCCCCAGACTCTTCCTGAGTGGTCGCAAAGCTCCGCTCCGATGACAGCTCGGTCGTCGATCCCGGTCTGTGCGATGTTGTATTGATAGAGCGCTGCGGCGGCCCGCGCTCTATCATCCTCGCTATACGTCAAAGCGGTTGTAAATCTCTCGGATCGGAATGACATGCATTTTCCTCCTGGGTGGGCACAGGCATGAGACCCGCCGGCAACGTCGGTCACGGCCAAGATGAACTCGTTGCCAACGCCAAGAAAATAAATCCGACAGCCATCTCAGGCGCCTTCGAACGCCGCGGGCTTTGTGGTCTTCACAAAATGTTACGTGAGGGAACGTTCGCGCCTGACTCTTCTTAGGCAATCGAGGCGGTTGTCGCCTCGTGGATTTTGAAGGAGAAGAAGAATGCCCAATCAAGGTGGTAGTCACGAACAGCATGTGAAGGCAGGCCAGCAGAGCCACAAGAACGCCGACAATAAAAACCGTCAGCAACAGCAGGCCGCTGGTGGTGGTCAACGGCAGCAGGGCGATGGATCCGGCATGCGTGGTGGAACCCACGAACAGCACGTGAAAGCTGGCGAACAAAGCCACAAGAACCGCTGATCGCGGTTGATTTCAGCAGACCCACCCCGAAGTATCGGGGTGGGTCTGATTGCATCTGAAGGGGTACCGACGAAGAGGCCGGGTCGCGAAGTCGCCCCGGCGGCTTTGGCGCCGGGCACAACCAGTCAGGCAGCTTGCTCCAGGGCGCGCTCATTGACACCGCCTTCGCCCAGCCCGGAAAGCGCTTCGTCCGTCGCGACCTCCTCTTTCAATGTCTCGTTGAGGAGCTTGACCACGTCGCTCTTGCCAAGCTGTTCAGCCCACGCGACCAACGTGCCATAGCGCGCGATTTCATAATGCTCGACGGCCTGTGCCGCGCCGACCAGCCCTGCATCCAGCGCCGGGTCACCCTTGTATTCGTCGAGAATTTCCGACCCTTCCTCAAGAATGCCGTCGATCGCCGGACAGGTCTTGCCGCGGGCCGGTTTGTCCATAAGTTCGAACACTTGCTCGAGCCGATCGACCTGGCCTTCGGTTTCCATGCGATGTTTCTCAAAGGCCGCGGCCACCTCCTCGGATTCGGCGCCCTTTGCCATCTTCGGCAAGGCTTTGAGTATCTTCTTTTCAGCGTAGTAAATGTCCTTCAGCCCATCGAGGAACAAAGCCTCCAGTCCCTTTGTCGTCGCTCTTTTTGCAGTCGCCATGATTTGTCTCCCTGGATTGTCGTGAAAGCTCACCGGCGGTGTAGCCATGGACTAACTTTCCATGGAAGCAGTTGTTCCCTGGGCGCGACTCGGAAGGGCAGCACGCCAAACACCGCTTTTGTCGAAAACCGATCGCTGTCAAAAGGCGATGGATGATGACGGTGTGAGAACCGCCGGCAGGGGACGGAGAGCACCGGGGTTCTTCGCGCGATATGGAGCAGATGGTGAAAAGAAACCCTTCCGATGGGTTCATATACGAAATCATATTTACATATAAAACAAATCATGATGATCTTGCAGTCGTGCAACGCTAAGGTGGTTGGTTCCGGCGTATATCGCTGAGCCTGAATGCCAGCAGATGATCGTGCACAAATGAAATCAACATGATGTCGCGGTCGAGCCAGCCGTGCATTGGTCGGATCCGGGGAGTACGGCATGCCGTTTGATGTCATCGTTGTCGGAGCCGGCGCAGCCGGGGCTGTTCTTGCCGCCCGGCTCACCGAAGATGCGGCCACGACCGTGCTTTTGCTGGAAGCGGGGCCGGACTACCGGAGCGGCGAGCAACCTGCCGAGATGACGAGCCCAAATCCCTTCAACCTGCTGCTTCCCGATCATTTTCAGCAGCAATACATGTATCCCGACCTGATGGCTCGCCGCACGAAGCGGCAGGAGCATCGGGTCTACTGGCGCGGCAAGGGGCTTGGCGGTTCGACGGCCGTCAATGGGCAGATTGCCATTCGCGGCGTGCTCCATGCATTCGACCGCTGGGAGGAAATCGGATGCAAGGGCTGGTCGGGAGCGGATGTGCTGCCCTTCTTCTGCCGCCTGGAGGACGACCCGATCGCGGCCAATTTTCACGGCAGCGGCGGCCCGATTCCGATCTACCGCGCGCCTGTCGAAAGCTGGGGAAGCGTCGACAAGGCCATGCGCCAAAGCGCGATGGCTCTCGGCCATCCTTGGCATGACGATCTCAATGCTCCGGATGCCGAAGGGGCTTGCACCTATCCCATCAACAGTCGAGCCGGCAAGCGCGTGTCGGTCAATGACGGCTATCTGGAAGCGGCCCGCGACCGGCCGAACCTCACCATCATCGGGCAGGCGACAGTGGACAAGGTGCTTTTCGATGGCAGGAAAGCGATCGGCGTTTTGGCCATCGTGGCCGGTCAGGTTCGCAAATTCGAGGCGCCGCTGATCGTCCTCTCGGCCGGCGCCATCCACTCTCCGGTCATCCTGCAGCGCTCGGGCATCGGTCCGGCGGCTCTCTTGAATCGAAAGGACATCGAGGTGCTTGCCGACCTGCCGGTCGGCGAAGGTTTTTTCGACCATCCTTATTGCCGCATCGAACTGAAGCTGAAGCCGGAATTCAAGGCGACCGATGTCGACGCGCGGCATACCAACTGCTGTGTGCGGATGAGTTCCGGCGTGCCGGGTGCCGAGCGCGACGACATTCTCTACGTCGGCATGAACCATGGCGGTATCGGCGTGGAGTCCGACAGCGCCCAGTTCGGCGAGGCCATGGTCAATCTGATCCTGATGGAGGCCAAGAGCCGCGGCACCGTGCAACTGCGTTCCGCCAACCCTTTCGACCAGCCGATCGTGGAAGAGAACATGCTGGACGATCCAATGGATCTCCAGCGCATGCGTATCGCCTATCGCCACCTCGGCGAGATTGCCCGGCAGGCGCCGATCCAGGCGATCGCCGAGCGCGTCCTGCTGGGGGATTCCGATCTGCCTTTGTCATGGCTCGAAACGGCAAGTGACGAGGAGGTCGACAATTTCCTGCTGGCGCAGTCTTCCGATGCGCAGCATGGGATCGGAGGCTGTTGCATGGGACGGCCCGGCGAGGCCGTGGTCGATCCGGAATGCCGGGTCTACGGTTTGGAAGGATTGCGGGTTATCGATGCGTCGATCATGCCACTCGATTGCCAGGCAAACACCAATCTCACCTCGATCATGATTGGCGAGAAAATGGCCGACAGCCTGCGCCGGTCCACCTGACAGCTCTCTGCCGAACTGCATATGGTCGCGAGGGCAGGCCCGCGCAAAAAGGCGCGGGCCTTGAATGTCAGCGAGTGACGTCCACGGTAATCGTCTTCAGGTCGCACATTTCCATCAGCGTGTGCCGACCCCCGGTGCGACCGAGGCCGCTCTGCGTCCCGGCGGCGCCGCCGGCAGGGATGTGCGGCTCCCAATAACAGCTCATCTCGTTGATGTTGACGATGCCGACCTTCAGGCTTTCAGCAAAGGCAAAGGCGTTCTTTATGGTGCTGGTGAAGACCGCGGCCGACAGGCCGTAGGGGCTGGACGCCGCAAGTTCCATCGCCTCTTCGTCGGTCTCGAAGGTCAGCACCGGTGCAATCGGCCCGAAGGATTCCTCGACATTGAGCAGGCTTTCCCGGGTCAGTCCTGTGACGATCGACGGCTCGAAATAGAGATTGGTGGCAAAGCCCGCTGCCACATTGCCGCCGGTGACGATCTCGGCGCCACGCGCGCGGGCGTCCGCGATGTGGCTGAGCACCTTGTCGACGGCCACCGCATTGTTGATCGGCCCCATCGTCGTCGCGGGATCGAAAGGGTCGCCCATTTTCACCTTCGCGGCCGCTTTCACGAGACCTTCGATGAAACGGTCATGGATGGATTTGTGCACCAGAACGCGTTCGGTGGCCGTGCAGATCTGCCCGGCATTGGCAAAGCAGCCGGCTCCCACCTGGGCGGCGGCCATGTCGATATCGGCGTCGGCCAGGACGATGGTCGGACCGTTGCCGCCCATTTCGAGCAGAAGCGGCTTGCCCGCGCCACGCCGGGCGATCGTCGCGCCGGTGGCGGAACTGCCGGTGAAGCCGATGGCATGGGTGCCCGGATGAACGACCGCCTCGTCGCCCACCTCCGCACCGTCACCCAGAACGAGATTGATGGCGCCGTCCGGCAGGCCCGCCTCGATGAAGCATTCGACAAGTGCAGTGGCAATCAGCGACGTCGTCGGCGCGGGCACCCAGACGACGGTGTTGCCCGTTGCGACGGCCGGTCCGAGATAGTAGAGGCAGGGCAGGGCAAGCGGGAAATTCCAGGGTGTGATGATGGCAAAGACGCCCTTCGGCTGCAGGAAGCTGAAGGCGCGCTTGTTGGCATCGGCAAGCGGAAACGCCGCCGTCTCCAGCCACTTCATCTGTTCTGCCGCATTGCGGAAGCCGAGAGCCGCCGCCGACGCTTCGGCCTTTGCTTCGCTGTGGAACGGCTTACCCTGTTCCAGGCAGAGCAGGCGCGCAAGCTCCTCGGCGCGCCTGTCGATCGCGTCGGCAATGCGCATGCATAGTTGAGCGCGCGCGAAGGTTCCCATCTTGCGCATGGTCTCGCGTGCGCCTTCGGCGGCTTTCACCGCGCGACCGACATCGGCGCGGGTGGAAAGGGAGAGATAGCCGAGATGCTCGCCCGTCGAAGGACTGTCGATTTTCAGGAATTTGCCCGAGCTGCCGGCAATCCACTCGCCGCCGATGCGGTTGATGCCGATGCGGGCGGCTGCTTCCGGCTCCGAGACGATCGCCATGCCGCGCAGGTTGGGGCCTTCGAGAGAAGATTTGAAATGGACTGTCATCATGCGTTCCTTTGGCCGAATTCGGATTGGATGTTCAAAATGGCGGCACGGCTGCGCTCCACGGCTGCGATGAAAAGTCTGCTGCCGGCCTCTGCGCTCGCCTCCGATGGCGTGCCGATGACGCCGTTGTCGCGGATGGCTTCGAAACGGCGCCAGACGGTGACGGCCGGCGCGGCGTAAAGGTGAGGATCCGGCCAGGATGGCGAAGTGCCGCCTGGCGGGATGAGATCGCGGCGAACGCTGTCGCCAAGCACATGCATCATCAACGAGGTTTCAAGCGCGCAAGCGTGACCGGTGCCCGTGGCGGCATCGGGCAGGGCCTCCGCCGCCACGTCGGCGATGAGATCGAAATACGAGAAACCCGCGGTGACGATGCCACGCTGGCCAAGGGTGGTGATCGCCACCTGGATCGCGGCGCGGTTTCCGCCATGGCCGTTCAGCATGACCGGCAGGAAGCCGTCTTCGGCAAGGCAGGTGCAGAGATCGACGAGCACGGCGATGAAGGTCCGCGGACTGAGGCTCATCGTGCCGGAGAAGGAGCGATGATGCTCGGACGAGCCATAGGCGAAAGGTTCGGCGACCCGCATGGAAGCCTGTCCTTCCGCCGCGGCGAGAGCGACTGCTTCCGCAAGCCAGCAATCGACGCCGAGAGGCAGATGCGGGCCATGTTGCTCGACAGCGCCGAGCGGCAGAATGACGACGGGTTTATGCACGCCGGCTGTCGCGTGTCTTTCCGTATCCGGCGAGGTCATCAGCGCAAAGCTGGACCTGGGCGGGATCGGCAAGGCCGGAACTGGCTCGCTCATCGTGCTGCCTCGACGAGCCGCGCCTTGGCGTAGGTCATGCCGGAATCGGCCAGGAGAGCGACCATGATGATTGCACCCTTGTAGAGTTCGAGGCTGGAAGGATCCGTGCCGAACACCCGAAGCGCAGTTGTCAGCAGACTGACGATCAGGGCGCCGACGACCGCCCCCCACACCGTTCCCCGTCCGCCGAAGATACTGGTGCCTCCAAGCACGGCAGCGGCGATCGCGTCCAGAAGCAGCGAGGTACCGCCGATATTGGGCGTCACGACAGGCACCCGGCTGATCATGATCACGGCCGTCAGGAAGACGAAGATGCTGGAGGCGCAATAGACGAGGATCGTGTGTTTCGTCACCGGGATGCCGGCAAGTTCCGCGGCTCCGGCATCCGACCCGAGCGCATAGGTACGCAGCCCGAAACGGCTGTGCCGCATCAGGATTGCTGCTACGGCAACGATCAGGAGCGTTGCGAAGATGACATTGGGAATGCCAAAGCTGCGCTCAATGCCGACCGCGCGAAGCGTCGGATCCTTCAGCATCAGGACGCCTTTGGAGGCAACGGCAAGCGTTGCGCCCTGCAGCGCGACCATTGTGGCCAGTGTCGTCACGAAGGGCGGTATCTTCAACAGTGCGATAACGGCGCCGTTCGCGAGGCCGATCACCACCATCACGGCAAAGCCGACGAGCAAGGCAAGCGGCAGGCCGGCGCCGCGGTCGATCAGGCTGGCGATGAAGACGGCGCAGAAGGCGACGCCGACGCCGGCGGACAGGTCGATGCCCGCCGTCAGCAGAACGATCAGAGCCCCAAGCGCCAGGATGGCGATCGGGGTCGCCTGGGCGACGATGTTGATGAGGCTGGCGGTTGAAACGATGCGGGCGTCGATGAGCGCGAAGATCGCCAGCAGGATGACCAGCAGGATCAACGGCGAGAGGTCGAGAAAGCGCCTGCACCAGATGTTCTGTTGGCGGGTCATGAGGGTTCTCTCATCGGATGTGCCAGTCTTCGACCGGTTCGCGCAGGCCTGATTTGACGCTGCGCAGGATTGCATCATTGACGGCGACGGCGCGCAGGGCGTCGCCAACCGGCATCACGAAAGGGGTATCGTCGCGAACCGCCGAAATGAAATGGTGGACCTCCTCGAAGAGATCCCCGGTGATACGGCCATTGACGGTCGGCCAGTGCAGGGCGTCGGGTTGCGACCACTGTCCATGCGACAGGATGCGTAGACCGTGGTCGCGCACGTCGAGGTCGATCATGCCTTCGGTGCCGATGATTTCCGTGCGTGCCCAGATGCCGGTCGGAACGGTCGGTGGCAGCGTCCAGCCGAAATAGAGCTGTCCGCTCATTCCGTTCGACAACTCGACGGTGGAGAAGATCGCATCTTCGGATCTAACTCCGAGCGAAGGCATGAGCTTGGCGACGGGCCGGGAGTAGACGGCGATGATGTCCGAACCCGAGATCCATTGCAGCGCATCCACGTCATGCACGCCGAGGTAGAAGCAGACGCTCGAATTTCCGTTCATGCGAAGACCGACTTCGCGACTGGTGAAACGGCCGCTGCTGCCGTGGATCGGCTCGCCGATCCGCCCGGATCTTACCGCTGCCGCGGCCTCGCAATAGCGAGGGTCGAACCGCAGGATGTGGCCGACCAACAGGCGTGCGCCGCTTCTCTCCGCTGCTTTCGCGATCGCCTTGGCAGGGGACAGATCATGAGCCATCGGCTTTTCGAGCAGCACCGGCTTGCCGGCATCGAGCAGAATGCGGCAGACGTCTTCATGCAGCGTGTCGGGTGCCGCCACGATATAGGCGTCGGCGGCATTGGCGGTCAGCGCGGTGGTGGCATCGCGGAAATACCGGGCACCGAAATCCGACGCGGCCTTGCTCCCCGTGGCAGCATTCGGATCAACGAATGCCGACAGTTCGGCGACAGGACTCGCGGCAACCACCTGCGCATGCAGGAGACCCATGTAGCCGGCACCGACGATGGCGATTTTCAGCTTGCTCAAAGGGTTTCTCCTTACAGGCATGGTGCAAGGTTGGATGCTGGCCGGGGTGCGCAAGCTTGTGGTGTGATCGTGCGATCACCGAAGGCCAGCGTCATCACGTCTTCTTCCGTCGCCCCACGAGCCAGCGTGCCGACAGAGTGGCCTTCGCGCATGACGACGATGCGGTCGGCAACGCCGAGAACCTCGGGCAACTCGCTCGACACCATGAGGATCGCCGCGCCCTCGGCCTTCAATCTTGCGATTAGGTGATGGAGTTCGGATTTTGCGCCGACGTCGACGCCGCGTGTCGGCTCGTCGAGCAGGATGATCTTCGGCTTAGTGGCAAGCCATTTGCCGATGACGACCTTCTGCTGATTGCCGCCCGAAAGCTCGATGGTCATCTTGTCGGGCTGGGCCGGCCGCACGCCGAGTGAGCCGATGAGATCGCGGGCGAGTGCCAGGATGCGGCGAGGTCTCAGCAGGCCGAAGTGACTGTTATCGCGAATCCAGGCGAGGGACAGATTGTCCCTGATCGACATCGTGCCGACGAAGCCTTCCAGATGCCGGTCTTCGGGTATGTAGACGATGCCGGCGCGATTGGCGGCCTTGGTGTCGCCGCCGGTCTGCTGCCCGCCGAAAATTCTGAGCGTGCCGCCATGCATGGTCTCGAGGCCGGCAATCAGCCTGAGCACCTCGGAGCGGCCGCTTCCCATCAGGCCGGCGAGCGCGACGATTTCGCCCCTGCACACGCTGAGCGTGGCCGACTTCAAGAGCTTGCCATCGGAGATGTTGCTGATCTCGATCGCGGTTTCGCCGACTTGCGCTTCGAGATAGGGGAAGATGTCGCCGACATCGCGCCCGACCATCATGGAGACGATCTCGGCCTCGTTGGTCTGGCGGGTCTGGCGCTCGCCGATGAACCGTCCGTCACGCAGAACGACGACGCGGTCGCACTGGCTGAAGATCTCTTCCATCTTGTGCGAGATGTAGAGGATGCCGGCGCCGCGAGCTCTCAGCCTGTCGATCAGGTCGTAGAGCTGGTCGCGCTCGCGGTTGGAGAGCGCGCTGGTCGGCTCGTCCATGATGAAGAACCAGGCATCGGACAGAACGGCACGGGCAATTTCCACCATCTGCCGGTGCCCGACGGAAAGCGTTCGCAGCTCCGCGCCAATGTCGATATCGAGCGACAGCTCGTCCATGATGGATTTCGCATCGCGCCGCATCCGGGCCCGGTCGAGAAATCCCAGGCGGGTATGCGGTTCGCGGCCGATGAAGAGATTCTCCGCCACCGTCAGGTCCGGCGAAAGGCTGAAATGCTGATGGATGACGCTGATGCCCTTGGCGTCGCTGGGGGAGTGGAACTGGACGGCGTTGCCGTCGATGACGATCTCACCCTCGTCCGGACGATGCAGACCGGAAATGCACTTCACCAGCGTCGATTTTCCGGCCCCGTTCTCGCCGGCAAGTCCTACCACCTCGCCGGCCGAGACGGCAAAGCTGACACCGTCGAGTGCCTTGACGCCCGGAAAAGACTTGCCAAGCCCGCGCAAGGCGATGCTGTGTTTGCCGACCGGTGTTGCGGCGGTGTTGCGGGGCGACGGGGTGGACTTGCGGCCACTGGTTTTGAACAGGGCGGCGACACTCTCCGGCTGGCTGGTGAGAACGGCCACCAGAATGAGGCTCGCGGTCACGAAGTAGATCAGGATCTGTGGTACCTGCAGGAAGGACAGGCCGGTGTTGATGACGCCCAGCAGCAGCGCCCCGATCGCCGTTCCCCAGATGGAGCCCTGGCCGCCGGACAGTTTCGTGCCGCCGATGATGGCGGCTGTGATGGCTGTAAATTCAAGCCCGGTGCCGGCAAGCGGCTGTGCCGAACCAAGGCGGCCGATGGTGAGGATCGCGCCGAGCCCGGCCGTTGCGCCGGCAATCAGGTAGACGGAGATGCGCACGAGGTCGACGGGAACCAGTGAGGCCCGCGCTGCTCCCGCATTGCCGCCGACCGCATAGATCCAGCGCCCGTACACCGTGCGATTGAGCACGAACCACCAGAGGCCCAGGCAGATGGCGGCGATGATGACGGAGACCGGCAGGAGGCCGATCGTCTCGCGTCCCGCGAAAAGCAGGACCGGATCGGCGACCGCGATGCTCGATGCGCCGGAGAGACTGAGCGCCAGGCCGCGCGCAAACGCCATGGTGGCGAGCGTTGCGATGAATGGGGAGATGCCGGCAAAGCCGATCAGCGCTCCATTGAGCAGACCGATTGCGGCACCGCCACCGATCGCGGCGAGAAGGCTCAAGCTCGCCGAGCCGGTTGCCGTGTAGGCAAGGCCCGCGGCGATGCCGGAACAGGCAAGATTGCTGCCGACGGAAATATCAATGCCGCGCGCTATGATCACGGCCGTCATGGCAAAAGAGATGAGGGCGATGACCGCACTCTGCTGCGCGATACTGACAAGATTGCCGGTCGACAGAAAACGCGGATCGATCCAGCCGAAGACGGCGATGGCGACCAGCAGCACCGCGATGAGAACCGGTTCGTTGCGCCGCAGTAACGGAGAGGTCCAGGACTGGAACATGGGTCGGTCCTCTTATCGAGCATCATGCGCGGTCACCACGGAAGCGGCGACGGCGATCGTCAGAAAAGGGGACGCCGGATGATATGTCATCCGGCGCTTGAGCCGCTTTAGGCTGTTACTTTGCCAGGGTCATGGCGGTCGCCGGAACCTTGGGACCGAGTTGCTCGGTATAGTTCTTGGCTTCCACCGCCTCCTTGTCGGTGTTGATGTATTCGAAGGTGAGGCCATCCGCCTTGAGCTTTGCCGCCGTCGCATCCGAGGTCACGAAATAGGTCGGCATGTAGAGATCCTGCGGCAGCTTTTCGCCGTTGGCCAGGCGAGCGGCAACGGCGATGTTCCAGTAGCCGACACGATAGGCGCCGGTCAGCACGTCCATCACCATCTTGCCGTCGTCGATCAGCGGCTTCATCTCGGCGTCGCCGTCATAGCCGCCGTAGAGCAGCTGGGTTCCCATCGAGCTGGCAACGGAATCGGCGGCCAGGCAAAGGCTGTCGGAGATGCAGCCGATGGCCTTCAGATCCGGATAGGTGGTGAGCCAGGTCTGGGCGGCATTGGTTGCCTTGGCTGCGTCCCAGCCGGTCGGCTCGATGCCGACAACCTTGATATCCGGAAACTCCTTTTTCAGGGTTTCGACAAAGCCTTTTTCGCGCGTGTCGGACACGAAGTTGCCACGCGAACCGACGAGCAGGGCGACTTCGCCCTTGCCGCCAAGCGACTTGCCGAGCGCGCGGGCAACCATCGACATGTTGTCGTAGTCCGGATAGAGCGTCGAATAGTTCGAGCCGGCCTCGACCTTGTTGCCCATGGTGATCACCGGAATGCCGGCGGCGGTGGCTTTCTGGATGACCGGAATGACCGCGTTCTTGTCGATCGGATCGATCAGGATCGCGCTGACGCCCTGATTGATGAAATTCTCGATGATGCTGACCTGTTTTTCCAGACTGCCCTCGGCGCTCTGCCAGGTGGATTTCACCCCATAGTCGGCGGCAGCCACGTCGCCCGCTTCCTTCATGCGGACAAAGAAGGAATTCTGCAGGTCGATTGCCGCAAGCCCAAGAACCTTTTCCGCGGCAAGCGAGGGCGTCGCGATGGCGAGTGCGAGCAGGGCAATGGATGCTTTCAAGGAAAGGCGCATGTTTCAGTTCTCCTCTTGTTGCGACAGGGCGATTCTTCGCCTCTTTTTCATGTCCCGCACGACGACCGTCCCAGCGACAGGCATTCCGGCGGTATTCCGCGGCACTCGTGCCATATCCATGTCAGGGCCGCGCCCTGCGTGGACCGGCCTTGCTCGACCTCAGCCATTCAGGCCCTCGACACCGGCGCCGCAGACAAGTCCGGCGATGCGGGCGCCGCGCGGTGGCTTGAAAGCTCCGCTCGTCAACGCGGCCAGCGATGCCGCGCCGCTGAGGTCGGCGGCGATGCCGAATTCGAACCAGAGCAATTCAGCGGCCTTCTGCATGTCCGCATCCTCGACAAGGACGATATCGTCGACGTGCTTGGCGACGATCGCGTAGATGCTTTCATCCGTGCGGCCGCAGGCCATGGTCGCCACCTTCGTCGTTATCTCGGGCAAGCGAACGACACGGCCGGCAGCCAGGGAGGCGTGAAGGGTCGGTGAACCGGTCGGCTCGACACCGATGATCCTGGCTTCAGGTTTGACGTGCTTCAGGACTTCGGACATGCCACTGATAAGGCCGCCACCGCCGATCGCGACGATGTAGATGTCGGCATCGGGAATCTGTTCGACCATCTCCAGCGCCACGGTTCCCTGACCGGACACGATCTGCGCATCGGCGAATGGATGCATGTAGAAGGCGCCGCGCGCCTTTGCCTCGGCCGATGCCGCCTCATGCGCTTCATCCCAGACATTGCCTTCGAAGCGAACGTCAGCGCCCCATTTGCGCAGCTTTTCCGCCTTCAGCGGGCTTGCATTGTTCGGCAGGTAAATGGTGGCGGGAACGCCGGCCCGGGCAGCCACACAGGCGGTGGCCAGGCCATGATTGCCGCCGGATGCGGCGACCAGTCCGTTTTCGATCCGGCTCGGCTCGAGCGTCTTCACCCGGTTCGTGGCGCCCCGGATCTTGAAGGAGCCGCTCACCTGGAGGCACTCGAGTTTCAGATAGACATCATTTTGAAGGTTTGCGCCCGCGGCATGGTCGAGCTTGACGACCGGGGTGCGCCGTATGAAGGGGGCAATGCGCCGGGCAGCCGCAATGATGTCCTCATGGCTCATCGGTCAGTGCCTCCGGATATTCGTTGGCAAGCACGAAGCAGCAATTCCCCGGACGCACGCGGCCGGGCTGACGCTTGGCGAAAACGATGCCGTCGATGGGGTGAAGGAGATCGATGGGCGCGCGGGACGGTGTGTGGAGGAAGTGAATGCGTCCGGCAAGGTCGCCTTTGCTGACGGCACTGCCGAGCGGGCTCAAGGGCTCGAAGACACCGTCCTCCTCGGAAAGCAGATAGCCTTCGCTTCCGGGCACCTTGAGCACGCGTGCGTTGGCGCCAGGGGCAATGTCAGGCGCACCCTTCAGGACGCCTGCATGTTTCAGCACATTGCGGATGCCCCTGCGGCAGATGGCCAGCGCATCTGGACTGACAAGGCCGCCGCCGGCCATCTCGCTGCCGATGACGATCAGCCCCTGGTGGTTGGCGGACGCGGTCGAGGTCCGGGTTTCACCGAGATTGTCGACCATGACAACGGTCGGCGCCCCGAAGGCGAGCGTCGCCCTGATGTTCTTGCGATGCCCTTGCGCGGTCGGGGATGGCTCGATGATCGCGCTCGGCAGGATCATCAGGGACGAACCGCCGGAATGGAGATCCAGGAAGTAGTCGGCCATCGGAAACAGGATGTCATGCACGTAAGCCGCGATCTGGCTTGTCAGCGTGCCGTTGAAATCGCCCGGAAAACTGCGGTTGAAATTCAACCCGTCGACCGGGGAGGTGCGGGTGCCGGCCTCGACAGCCCGAATGTTGATGGCCGGAATCGCAATGATGCGACCGGCAATATCCCGTGGATCGATCTCGCGCAGAAGCTCGCCGAGCGCGATCGGCCCTTCATATTCATCGCCGTGGTTGCCGCCCTCGATCAGGACCGTCGGACCGTCTCCGTTCTTGATGACGGCGAGCGGAACCCGGACCGTGCCCCAGGCATCGTCGTGCGGCGATTGGGGCACATGGAAGAAGCCGATCTGCTTGCCCTCGCGATCGAAATCGACCGACGTGTAAACACTGTTGTTCCGGGGAGTGATGGTCGCGCGGACAGTGTTTGCAAGTCTCGGTACGGTCATCGGGTCGGCCTCGAAATTCATTGTCCCGGCCATCATGTCAGTTTTATATATGGTGTCAAGTTTGGATATGAAACCAATGGCAATTCCGATTTCTTGTCTCTATCGTGCGCGGACCACCGGGGATTCTTCGAATGTCAGATGACGCAAAAGAGAGTGGCAAACCGACCTATTCGGCCCCGGCGCTGAGCAAGGGCCTGGATGTCCTGGAGCTGCTGGCGGAGGCGCGGGCGCCCTTGACGATGAAGGAGATCGCGGAAGGCCTCGGCCGTTCGAAGAATGAGATATTCCGGATGCTGATCGCGCTGCAGGAACGTCAATACATCGAGCGCAACGCCGAGACCGACGCCTATTCGTTGACCGACAAGCTTTTCAAGCTGGGGCTGCACACGCCGAGCGCTCAGGATCTCATGTCCGCCGCCATGCCCGAACTGACGCGGATTGCGGGGAACTCAAATCAGTCGCCGCACCTGGTCGTCTTCAATCACGGCTTGACCGTCGTAACCGCGGCCGTTCCCGGGGGCGAGGACATGGCGTTCACGCTTCGCCTTGGATACGGTCGTCTGGCCACCGACGCGACCTCCGGCCATGTGATACTTGCCTTCCAGCCGCCAAAGGTCGCGGCGCGGATGATCGATGAAAGTGAGGCGCACTCCCCGGCGCCGCTGGATCGTGACGCGCTGGAAAAGCAGCTTCGGATCATCCGCGCGGACGGCTACTGGATGCGCGAAAGCCGCGACTTCGTCGGCATCACCGATATCTGCTGTCCGGTCATCGGACCGGACGGCAGCGCCGTCGCCTCCATTATCGTCGCCTATATCAATCGCCATACGCGTGAAAGCCGCCATGCCTTTACTCTGGAGGTCCTGCGCGCGGCCTGCGATCGCATCTCCATGAAGTTGTCACCGCGGGTTCGCTGAGGGATCGTGGTGGGCCGGGGGCGCGGACGAAGCACCGTCCGCTGGCCGTTTGCACCGGATTGGTAATACCAGTATAGGTCCAGTCAGGAATGTTCCGATCCAGGGTGCTTCTCGCGCGGAGGAAAGGCAATGACAACCGTGAACCTGATCGGGCTTGTCAGTCGGGAAATGGAAGCGACAGCGTCCGATGTGCCGCTTTACAGGCGGTTGAAATCGGCGATCGAGGCAGCGATCCGCTCCAATGCATTGAAGGCCGGCGCGGTTCTGCCAGGCGAGCGGGTTCTGGCGGAAGCCCTGTCGATCTCGCGAGTCACTGTGAGAAAGGCCCTGGCGCTGCTCGAAGAGGAAGGGCAGCTCAATCGCCGGCACGGTTCCAAAACCGAGATCGGGTCGCGGGTCGAGAAATCGCTTTCGACGCTGACGAGCTTTTCGGAGGACATTCTGGCGCGCGGCCTGAAGCCTGGATGTCTATGGCTTTCCAAGCAGATAAGCCGCCCATCCCCAGCCGAAATGATGGCCTTGGGTATTGCAGGCAATACCAATGTAGTTCGCATGCGTCGTGTGAGGACGGCCGATGGCGCGCCGATTGCCGTCGAAGTCTCGGCCGTGCCGGTTCGCTTCCTTCCTTCGCCCGAGATGGTTCAGGATTCGCTTTATGAAGCGCTTGATGCACGCGGCTTCCTGCCTCAGAGGGCAATCCAGCGCATGCGCTCGCGCGGCGCATCGCTAGAGGATGCAAGACACCTTCATTGCGAGATGGGCGCACCGCTGCTGATGACCGAGCGCCGCTGCTTTCTCGCCGACGGACAAATCGTGGAATACTGCGAGACACGATACAAGGGCGACGTCTACGATTTCGTCTTCGAGCTGCAAAGGTAATACCAGTTATGAACTGGTTGTAATCTGGTATTTTCCATTTATCGTGATGGCGACAAGGGAGTGCCGACGTGCAGCGGGAAGACATCACCAACAGTCTCATCGTGTCCTGCCAGCCGGTTCCCGGCGGCCCGATGGATAGTGCGCAATTCGTGACAGGCTTTGCCAAGGCCGCTGTTGAAGCCGGAGCCAAGGCCCTGCGCATCGAATCCGTGCCCTATGTCGCGGCCGCCCGCCTGGCCGTGCGCGTGCCGATCATCGGTATCGTCAAGCGCGATCTCACCGACAGCCCCGTGCGCATCACACCCTATCTGGCCGATGTCGAGGCCCTGGCCGAGGCGGGCGCCGATATCATCGCTTTCGATGCGACGGACCGTGTCCGTCCCGTTCCTGTCGAAGCGCTTGTGAAAGCCGTCAAGGCCAGGAACAAGCTGACCATGGCCGATTGCTCTTGCCTTGACGATGCGCGCCGGGCCCTTGCCGCGGGTGTCGATTTCGTCGGCACGACGCTTTCCGGCTATGTCGGCGGGCCGGAGCCGGAGGATCCGGACATCGCCCTCGTCGCTCAAATGCGAACCCTGACCCCCTACGTCATCGCCGAAGGGCGTATCCGGTCGCCTGAGCAGGCGGCTGCCGCCGCGCGCGCCGGCGCCAGTGCCGTGGTTGTCGGCTCGGCGATCACCCGTACCGAGCACGTCACCTCGTGGTTCCACCAGGCGATTTCCGACGCCTATGCGGCGAGAGGCGCGCAACCCCCCCTAGGCACAAGTGTCCTGGGCCCAACCGTCCGGGGCTCAACCGTTCTGGGCCCATCCGTCCTGGGCATCGACATCGGGGGAACCAAGACCATGGCCGCGCTGGTCGGCGGCGGCACGGTGATCGATGACAAGATCGTGCCGACCGCGCGCGAGGCTGGACCCGACGCCTGGCTTGCATCCTTGGCGCAAAGTACGTCGGCCTGGTCCGGCCGCTTCAGTCGTATCGGCATTGCGGTGACCGGATTGGTAGAGGATGGACGCTGGTCGGCGTTGAATCCGGCGACGCTTGGCATTCCCGATGACTACCCGCTGGTCGAAAGGGCATCCGCGGTTTTCGGCAAGCCGGTCCGTGCGTTCAACGATGCCCAGGCAGCTGCCTGGGGCGAATACAAATTCGGCGCCGGGCAAGGTCGCGACATCGTCTTTCTGACCATCTCGACCGGAATTGGCGGCGGCATCGTTTGCAACGGCCGATTGCTGTCCGGTCTTGCCGGTCACTTCGGTCTGATCCGTGGTCTGTCTGAAGACCGGGCTCCGCTCGAAGACGGCACCTCCGGTCGCTGGATCGCTTCGCAAGCCCTCAAGGCCGGCTTCAAGGCCGATGCCGCCGATGTGTTCGGGCGTGCGCTGAAGGGCGAGGCCTGGGCCGGCGCCATCGTCTCGCAGAGCGCCTCGCGGGTCGCGACGCTGTGCCGGGACATTCAGATGATGTTCGATCCCAAATTGATCGTCATCGGCGGCAGCATCGGTCTTGCAGAAGGCTATCTCGACCGGGTGCGCGCACATCTGAGCGAGGTCCCGCCGCGCCTTTCCCCCGATCTCGTAGCGGCGAAGCTCGGAGGCCACGCCGGCGTCATCGGTGTTGCCGATCTTGCCGAATGGGCAAGGTAACGGCGCGCCCGATCATGTCATGCAAAAATCATCAAAAAAGAAGGGAACGATCATGAAATTGAGCAGGACGTCTTTTGCGCTTATGGCCACCCTCCTTGCGGGGACGGCTTTGCCGACCTCTGCCAACGCAACCGTGACCGTGCTCGGCTGGCCTGGCGGCTCCGAGGAAACCGCACTGCGGGCAACCGTGGAAACCTACAACAAGCAGGCCAGTGATGCCGACAAGGTGGAGTTGCTGTTCTTCAACCGCGAAGGCTTTTACGACAAGCTGCAGGCCGACATGGCGGCCGGATCCAGTGCCTTCGACGTGAACCTCGTCGCCACCTACTCGCTCGGTCGCTACGCGCCCTATATGGAGCCGATCGATCTTGGCGCGGACGCGGCCAAGGTTTTCGGCGAATCCGTTCTCAAGACGATGCAGTTCGACGGCAAGCAATACGGCGTGCCGACAGACCTTTCGTTGCACTTCATGTACTACCGCAAGGATCTCATCGACGCCTTGATCAGGGATGACGCCGCCAGGAAGACCTATGGTGAAATCGCCCAGACGTATCTCGGCAAGCCGCTGCAGCCGAAAGACCCGGACAGCTGGACCTGGGACGACTGGGGGGCCACCGCCCTCTATTTCACCAAGCGGGTGAACCCCGACAGCCCGGTGCGTTATGGCACGGTCCTGCAGATGAAGAACCTGCTGTTCAACATGATGGTCTTCCAGTCCCTGCCGCGCTCCTACGGCGGCGACTGGATGGACAAGGACGGCAATGTCACGGTGGATTCCGATGCCTACAAGGCCGGCCTTGAGCTCTACAAGAAACTCTATGATGCCGGGTCTTCGCCCAAGGATTCGCTGAGCTACGAATATGCGGAAACCAACGCCGCCTTCGCATCCGGCCAGGCCGCAACGGCGCTGCAGTGGAATGCCGCGGCGTCGGATCTGACCAGCACCGAAAAATCCCCGGCCGTCGCCGAGGTGACCGGGATCGTCGCGCCGCCGACAGGTCCCGACGGACGCGCCGATCATATTCACGGCCTTGGTTTGGGCCTCAACAAGAACGCCACGAACAAGGAAGGCGCCGTCAAGTTCCTGAAGTGGCTCGCCACCGAGGAGGCGGCCTTGCTCTATGCGCGCAGCGGCGGTTCGCCGGCATTGTCTCCCGATGTCGTCGGCAAGATTGCGAAGGAACGTCCCGACCTCGTCAAGCTCGGCGAATTCGCCAGCAAGTACGGCTATGTCATGACCGGGGCGACGTCCGCGAATGCGCTTCCGGTCTATGAGCTGCAGGCAAAGGAGTTCACTGGCTACTGGTCCGGCCAGCAGAGCCTCGAGGATGCGCTCGCCCACACCAAGGTGGGCATGCAGGACCTTCTGAAGAAATAAATTATTGGCTGGACGCCGGGCCGAGGCCCGGTATCCGGCGCGTTTGGCGGATCGACATGGCCCTTGTGACACGTGCCGAAGGCAGGAAGTATCTGACGCCGCTGGTCGGCTTCCTGCTTCTGTTTCTCGGCTTTCCGGCGATCGTCAATCTGATCTATTCCGTTTCGACCGTCACATTCGAGACGTTGCGCAGTCCGGTGTTGAGCGGTTTCGGTAACTATGTCGCGGTGTTGAACGACCGCGAATTCTGGAGCTCGGCCTGGTTCTCTCTGCGCTTCGGTATTCTTACCGCATCGGCGGAATGTCTGATCGGCCTTTTCCTTGCCATCTTCCTGGCGCCGCTTCTGAGCAAGCGTCCAGTCCTGATGGCGCCGTTGATGCTGCCGCTGATGGTCGCGCCGGCCATGGTCGGTCTCATGTACCGGCTGGTGCTGCATGAATTCGCGGGCCCCGTCCCCTACTATCTCTTCGAATGGTTCGGCGACAGCCCGGCCTTCCTCGACATCGACAATGCCTTCCGCACCCTTGTCGTCGTGGAGACGCTGCAATGGACGCCTTTCGCCTTCCTGCTCTTCTACATGGCCTATTCGGCCATACCGCTCGACGTGCGCGAAGCCTCCTCGCTCGATGGCGCATCACCGTTTGAGATCGTCCGCTGGATCGACCTGCCGTTGATGAAGCCGACGCTGGTCATCGCGTTTTTCATCCGTTTCATCGACGGTTTCAGGGTGTTCGACAATGTCTACGCACTGACCGGCAGTGGCGCTGGCGGTTCAACGACGTCCTTGTCGATCTACATCTATCAGGCTTTCTTCAAGGAAGGGGCTATCGGCAAGGCGGTCGCCGCCTCGGTTGTGCTGTTCCTGGCTTCGTTCATCGTTCTCCACGGCCTTAACCGGCTTGCCGGCCGCAGGAAGCTTTGACGATGGTCAGGGCACTGCGCTGGATCGTTTTTGCCATCGCCGTGCTGGCGATGAATTTCCCCATTATCGTGACGCTGATCACATCGCTCAAAAGCCAGCGCGAGCTTTCGACGAACCCCGGTTTGTGGATCAGCCAGCCGACGCTCGACAACTATCTGGAGGTCCTGACGCAGACCAGCCGCTTCAACATCTATGCCTATCTGCTGAACAGCACCGTGGCGGCGCTGATTGGAACCGGCCTTGCGATCGCGCTCGCGTTCCCGGCTGCCTATGCGATCGCGCGTAGCGAGGCGGGAAAGCGCTTGGTCCTGCCGATCGTCATCAACCTTCGCGCCGTGCCGCTGATCATCTTCGCGATCCCGCTTTACATGATGTACCAGTGGCTGGGCCTGCTCGATACGCGGATCGGGCTCGGGCTCATCCTGACCATCGTCAACGCGCCGCTTGCGCTCGTCATCCTGGTGAACGCGATTTCAGATGTACCGGTCGAACTCGACGAGGCGGCGAAAGTCGATGGCGCAAGTTCCTTGCAGGTGATGATGATGATCGTCCGGCCCGTCATCCGACCGGCGCTCGTCACAACCTTCATTTTCGGCTTCATCACTGCCTGGAACGAGTTCCTCTTCGGCCTCATGCTGACAACCAGCCGTGCCGTCCCGATGACGGTCGGCGCATCGTTTTTTTTCGCCGCAAGCGGCGGCGGCGTAAAATGGGGAACCGCTTCCGCGGTCATGATGCTGGGCGCCTTGCCGCCGGCCTTGCTGGGTCTTGTGATGTATCGGCAGATATCAGGATCCATGACCGCTGGAGCGGTCAAAGGCTAAGGCAAGACGAGTTCGTCGTTCTGACTAGTTGGACAACCCTATCCGACAGGGCGAGCGCACTTGTCAGGCCAGGTGACTCGATTCCGAAAAGACTGATCAGCCGTCCGGACGAATCTGCCAGAATGTCGAAATCGCCGAACTGCAACCCGTTCGTTTTAGGCCGCAGCCCGCAATAGCTCGGCTCCAGTTCCCCGTCCCTCAGCCCCGGCCAATAGCGTCGGATGGCCGCGTAAAATGGCGTGGCCCGAGTTGGGTCGACCGCGTAGCCGACCTCATCGACGGGCTCGACGTCCGGCCCGAAACGAACCGATCCGCCCATATCCAGCGTCAGGTGAACTCCGAGGCCGCCTGGTTCCGGAACCGGATAAACAAGATGGTTGAAGGACGGGCGGCGTCCAAGCGCAAAATAATTGCCTTTGACGTAGGTGACATCTGGGATTTTGCCGCCATGCCCGCCCGCGAGGCTTCGGGCAACGAGATGGGCTGACAATCCGGCCGCATTGATGACCAGATTTGCGGCGATCCTATAGCCTTCCATATCGCCTCCAAACTGGAGCTCGCAGCCCGTTTCGTCGACGCTCCCGCCGAGAACCGGCGCGCGAAACGCAAAGGTGGCACCGGCATTCTCGGCATCGCCCTGTAGCCCCAGCATCAGCGCGCGGCTGTCGACGATCCCCGTGCTTGGGGACAAAAGCGCGCCGGCAACGTCCAGTTCAGGCTCAAGGCGTTCCACATCCGAGCGGCTGAGCATCTCCAGGTCCGCAACACCATTGTCCGCAGCCTTGGTCCGGATCCCCTCCAGAATCGGCAATTCCGCGTCGCTGGCGGCGACGATCAGCTTGCCGATGCGTTTGTGCGGAATCCCGCGCGCTTCGCAATAGCGGTAAAGCGCGTTCTTTCCTTCGACGCATAGCTGCGCTTTCAGGCTGCCCTTCGGATAGTAGATGCCGGCATGGATGACCTCGCTGTTGCGGCTCGACGTGCCCAGCCCGGGGCTGTCCTCGGCCTCCACGACAAGAACTTCGCGTCCATCGAGCGCCAGCTGCCGCGCAATCGCCAGGCCGACGACGCCGGCGCCGATGACGATGCAATCGACTTTCTCGTCGGGGACCTCCATCGTCAGTCGCCAGACCCTAGGGAACAATGCAGGACGTGCAAGCAGGCCTCACCAGAATTGCGGACCCACCGAAGGCGCCGCCAGCATGAGATGTCACCACAAGCATGACATGTCACTCCACCGCCGAGCAAATAGAACGAGATGTCCAGACCGATGCCGTTCATCGGCTGCTGGGTTCAATTCAAACTTGCGTTGTGTGGCGCACGCAGCGCAATTTGTTTGCGTCCCGTTGCATTGATGCCAACCGCGATCTCGGCGGCCCTGCCAAGGTCGTGCTTCAGAACCCAGACGCGCGGCGAAAGTTCATCGTCTTTCTGCAAGGGCAACTCGGCATCTCCGCGCAGGAGGCGGATACGATGCTGGAGCACTGCGCCAACTCCTTCGTCGGCATCTTCACGACCTTCGACCGTCGGTTTCGCCAGCGGTTCGCGAAGGCCGACATCGAAAGGCTGCTGCGCGAGATCAACGGCGAGGCGGATGAGCGGGACGATCAAGCCGCTTGAATTCGATGGCGCGTGCCCGCCGCAGCCCAGCTGCAAAAGGTAGCGGTTCAATGTTTGATTCACTGAACCGCTCCAACTTATTGTTTTTGCGCGGCTACTGAAGGAAGGCCGCTGTACGCCTTTCCTGGAGTTGCGCTACAGAAATTATCCCCGGCCCAGGATCATCTCCGCTGCCCGCTGCCCGATCATCATGCTGGGGGCATTGGTGTTGCCGCCGATCAGCTTCGGCATCACGGACGCATCCGCGACCCGCAAGCCACCGATGCCGCGCACCTTGAGCGTTGCCGGGTCGACGACGGCCATCGCGTCGGTCCCCATCTTGCACGTCCCCACCGGATGATAGACGGTGAGCGCTTCGGCACGCAAATAGGCGAGGATCTCGTCATCGCTGCGAACATCCTTGCCCGGCAGCATCTCCGTCCCCCTGATTGGGTCGAACTCGGATGCGGCAAAGATTTGACGCGCGATCTTGATGCCTTCGACCAACACCCTGGCATCCTCGTCGTTCGAGAAGAAGCGATGATCGATCAGCACATCCCGCTTCGATGCCTGGCCTGACAGTTTGAGTTCGCCGACGCTTTTGGGCCTGAGCACGCAGGTGTGGATTGCGTAGCCATGGCCGTACTCCACCAGCTTGCCGCGATGGCTGCGATAGCCGGGCACGAAGTGGAACTGGATGTCGGGAATGCCGTTCGCATATTTCGTCCGGGCAAAGCCGCCGGCTTCGACATAGTTGGTGGTGAGCATGCCCTTGCGGCCGGCAAAGTACCGGAAAGGCGCAGCCAGCACGCGGGGCAAGTTGGGCAGCGACAGGCCGAGCGTCTTCGTGCTCGAGGAGCGGACCGTGATCATGCCGTCGATATGGTCCTGAAGGTTCTTGCCCACGCCCGGCAGATCGACAACCGGCTTTATGCCGATCGCCTGCAACTCGGCGGCTGCGCCGATGCCGGACGCCAGCAGGATCTTCGGTGAATTGATGGCCCCGGCCGAAAGCACGATTTCGCGGCGGGCCGACAGCGTCTTCTGCTCGCCCTTGTGCCGCACCCGTACCCCTGTCGCGCGCCCCTGGGCTATATCGAGGTCGATCACTTCGCATTCGCTGAGGATTGTGAGATTCTTGCGATCGAGCACCGGGCGCATGAAGGCGGTGAAACTGCTGAAGCGCTGGCCGCGATCCTGGGTGACATTGTAGATGCCGAGGCCGAACTGGCTTTCGGCATTGAAGTCGCTGTTGGCCGGAAGACCGGCATTGTTGCCGGCCTTGACGAACATCGACGACAGCACATTCGGATCGCGCGGCTTGTCGACCAGCAGTTCCCCGCCTGTACCGTGGTAGTGCGGGTCCTGGCCAAGCAGGTTGCGCTCGAGCTTCTTGAAGACGGGAAGCACGTCGCTGAATGCCCAGCCTGCGCAGCCGAGTCGCGACCACTCGTCATAGTCCTGCGCGGCGCCCCTGATGTAGACCATCGAGTTGATCGAACTGGAGCCGCCCAACGCCTTGCCGCGATTGACCGGAATCCTGCGGTCGTTGAGGTTGGGCTGAGGCACGCCGACATAGCAGTAGTCATAGTTCGGATTGCCGTAGAGCGAGAGGATGCCGGCAGGCACCTTGACCCGCAGGCCGCTGTCGCTGCCGCCGGCTTCGATCAGGCACACTTTGTGGGACGGGTTGGCGCTCAGGCGATTGGCAAGGACGCAACCGGCCGAGCCTGCGCCGATGACGATGTAGTCGTAGTCAAGATTTTCGGTCTGCATGGCCAGCCCCTTTGAGAATGGAGATGCCGGGGCGGCGCGCGCCCCGGCTGAGCGGCTCATTGCAGAAGCTGCGTCCAGACCTTGGTGACGAGTTCCTGCGCCGCCGGCGAGCAGGCCTGGCCCATCTTGACGGGAACGGTCGGGAACAGCTCCGGAGCGTTCTCCTTGTTGTAGAGCGCCTTGCTCTCGTCGATCTTCACCGGCGAAGAGTGGCCGTAATAATTGTACTGCGCCGTCGCGTTGTCGATCTGGGTCATGAAATCGATGAACTTCTTGGCGTTCTCGATATTGGCCGCGCCCTTCGGCACGACATAGGAATCCAGCCAGCCGACCAGACCTTCTTTCGGCATCGCGTATTCGACATTGGCCTTGTCGTTGCGGCGAAGCCTCATGGTGTTGCCGTCCCACCAGAAATGGGCGGCAACCTCGCCGCTGCCGATGCGGTTTTCGATGTTGTCGCTGGAATAGGCCGCCACGAATGGCTTCTGCGCCAGCAAGAGGTCGAGCACGCGCTTCATCTCCTGCGGGTCTTCGCTGCAATATTTGATGCCGAGATAGTTTTCCGCTGCCGGAATGGCTTCGTCGGGCTGCGCCAGGCTGGCGATCTTGCCGCGCAGCTCCGCCGGTGGCTCGAA
Source organism: Mesorhizobium sp. M0227 (assembly GCF_040321855.1). Taxonomy (NCBI): domain Bacteria; kingdom Pseudomonadati; phylum Pseudomonadota; class Alphaproteobacteria; order Hyphomicrobiales; family Phyllobacteriaceae; genus Mesorhizobium; species Mesorhizobium sp. M0227. The sequence continues at coordinate 85,636 of NZ_JAMYSJ010000019.1, forward strand.
ATAGGTCTTCCAGCTGTCGACCGGGCCTTTGTAGAGGTCGCGGTTGACGGTGTAGCCGGCATTGCCGAAGGCGAGCGGGATCGAATGATTGCCTGTCGCATCCCACCACGGTTTCTGCCAGTCCGGCAGGACTTGGCTGTAGGCCGCCATCGAGCTGGCGCCGAAATCCTCGAGCAGCCCACTATCGATCATGATCTTCACGAAGTGCTGCGAAGGCGTGACGATGTCGTAGCCCGACGAGCCGGCCTGCAGCTTGGTCAGCAGGTCCTCGTTGGATGAGAAGGCGTCGACCGTGACCTTTATGCCGGTTTCCTTCTCGAATTTCGTGACCATCTCGGGCGAGATGGAATCCGCCCATGCGTAGATGGCCAGGCTGCCCTCGGCGAGAGCGGGCACGCTAAAGGCGAGGCTCATGGCACCGGCCATGGCGAGCGCTGCAATTTTAGTCGTCATGTCATTCCCCTGTTTGTTGTTCTCCCAAGGGCGACGATAACAAACCGTCGGGTTCGATAAATTCGATTTGCCCGACGCCTTGATTAGGAAAAACTACGCCGCTGCTACTGCCGTCGCTGGAGCAGGAAGGCCACGGTCGCCAGCACCACCGAAACAATCATGATCAAGGTCGAGATTGCGTTGAGCTGCGGCGACACGCCCTGCTTGATCAGCGAGAAAATGTAGACCGGCAGCGTGGTGGCGCCGCCGGAATTCAACAGGTTGCTGGTGATGAAATCATCCATCGAGATGACGAAGGCGAGCATGGCGCCGGCGAACACACCGGGCAGGATGAGCGGCAGCGTGACGCGACGAAAGGCGACCCAGCCGGTGGCATAGAGATCGCGGGCCGCTTCCTCCAGATCGAGGTCCATCCCTTGTAGGCGGGCGCGTATCGGCAGGAAGGCGAACGGGATGCAGAAAGTGGTGTGGGCGATCATCAGCTTCACCATTCCGTTGGCGAGCCCGATCTCGGAGAAGAGGATCAGGACGGCGACAGCAACGACGATTTCGGGCAGGAGCAGCGGCAGGTTCACCACCGCTTCGGAGATCCGGCGGAACCGGACATCGCGGCCGCGCACCAGTACCAATGCCGCCATCAACGCGACAAGCGTCGAGGCGACTGTAGCGACCGCGGCAACGAGCAGGGAGGTCTTCACCGCCGTCATCAGGTTCGCGTTGGACAAAGCGGTGGCGTACCAGTGCAAGGAGAAGCCGCCCCAATTGGAGACGATCCGGTTCGCATTGAAAGAGTAGAACACCACGACGGCGATGGGCAAATAGAGATAGGCGAAGAAGATCGCGCTGAAGAGACCGAAGCCCGGATAGCGCCTGACATCATCGTCCGCGTTCATGCCGCACGCTCCAGGCCTTCGGTGCGCATCGAGCGCCGACCCTGGAAAATCAGGAAGACCATGACCGCGGCCATCAGCACGATGGCGATGGCGGCGCCGAGCGGCCAGTTGCGGGCGCCACCGAACTGCAGCTGGATGAGATTGCCCATCATCATGGTCTTGCCGCCGCCGAGCAGGGTCGGCTCCAGGACCGCGCCGAGGCTTGGAACGAACACCAGGATCGCGCCGGCGATCATGCCGGGCCGGGTGAGGGGTAGGATAACGCGGCGCAATGTGGTGAGGCGGTTGCCATAGAGATCATGCGACGCCTCGATGAGCGCAGGGTCGAGCTTTTCGATCGAGGCGAAGATCGGCAGGATCATCAGCGGAATGTAGCTGTAGACGAGACCGAGCAGCATGGCGGTGTTGCCGAACAGCAGCGAGTCCATGTTGTCGACGAGGCCGAGACCGCGAAGGGTCTTTTCGACGACACCATCCTTGCCAAGGATGATGATCCAGGAATAGACGCGCACGATCATTGAAACCCAGAATGGCAGCGTGACGAGATAGATCAGCAGCACTTTGATCGCCGGCCGCTGCAGCGCGATGAAATAGGCGACCGGGAAGCTCAGAAGCAGGCAGATCGATGTTGTCACGGCCGACAGGACCAGCGTCCTGGCAACGACGATGAGATATTGCGGATTGAACTCCAGCTCGCCGGTCCAGCCTTCGTTGAACAGCAGCTGCTTGTAGGGCGCGGTGGTGAACACATATTCGAACCCGCCGTAAGGTCCGCGCGTCGAGAACGACACCACGATGATGATACCGATCGGGATGATCAGCGTCAGCAGCATGATGAGATGGGCCGGCAGCAGGCCGAGGACATTCCAGTCAGGAGTTTTTGTGGGTGCCTTCATGCGCCGAGGATCCGCACGGATTCGGCGGCAAAGCCAACTTTTACCGATTGCCCGATTTCGAACATCTGGCCGCGGCTGACGCTGTTGCGCTTGGAGATGCGCAATTTGGTGCCGCCCGCTTCAATCAGGTAGTATGTGTAGCCGCCGAGATAGTTGGTGCTCATGATCGTGCCATCGACAGCGATCGGGTTGTCCTGGGCGGGCAGGCTGATCTTCTCCGGACGTATCGACAGGAACGCCTTCTGGCCGGCGACTGCTTTCTTGTGGGAGGCCGTCAAGGTCATGCCGAGCTGCGTTTTCACGGTTGCCTGCTCGCCGTCCACGGCAATCACGTCGGCGTCGAGGAAGTTGGTCTCGCCGATGAAGTCGGCGACGAAGCGGTTCGACGGCTCCTCGTAGATCGCCGCAGGCGTGCCAAGCTGCTGGATCTCGCCGTCCCCGAGAACGCAGATGCGATCCGACATGTCGAGCGCCTCTTCCTGGTCATGGGTGACGAAGACGAAGGTAATGCCGGTCTTACGCTGCAGGATTCGTAGTTCGTCGCGCATGGCCTGGCGCAGCTTCAGGTCGAGAGCCGAGAGCGGTTCGTCGAGCAGCAGCACTTCCGGTTCTGGCGCCAGGGCGCGGGCGAGTGCGACGCGCTGGCGCTGGCCGCCCGACAATTGCTGCGGCTTGCGCCCGGCAAAGGCCTCCATATGCACGAGACGAAGCATATCGGCGACGCGCGCGTCACGGCGGTCCTTTGACCAGCCGAGGTTCTCGAGCCCGAAGCCGATGTTCTGTTCAACGCTCATATGCGGAAACAGGGCGTAGCTCTGGAAGACGGTGTTGACCCGCCGCTTGTGCGGCGGCAGTCCCTGTATGTTCGAGCCGTGCAGGAAAATCTGCCCCGTAGTCGGCTGCTCGAAGCCGGCCATCATGCGCAACAGGGTGGTCTTGCCGCAGCCGCTCGGGCCAAGCAGCGTGAAGAACTCGTTGTCGTAGATGTCGAAGGAAACAGGCTTCAGCGCCTGATAGGTGCCGAATACCTTGGAGACGCCCTTGATCTCGACAGCCTTTCGAGGTGCGCGGTGGCCATTCTCATCATTCATGGTCTGGGCGCTCCGGTCAGGACTTTGCGAGCTCGGCAATGAAGGATTTCAACGCCGCGCCACCAAATGGGGCGCGGCGTTGATCAGTTGGTTACATCTTCTCCCATTTGCCGTTGCGAACGACAAACATGTCGATCTCGATGGCCATGTTGGTCTGTCCGTTGGCATCGAAGGAGACGTCTCCCAGGATGCCGTCGTGATGGATGTCGCGAATGGCTTTGCTCAGCGTTTCCTTGTCGTCGAGGCCTTTTTCCTTGATGACCGCGAGCAGGATCTGCGTCGCCTCGTAGGCGTATTTGGCGTAGGAGCCGGCGGGATCGGGATAGGCCTTGGTTTCATAGGCCTTGTTGAATTCCTTAAGCTTCGGGTTCGACTGGACGGCCGGGGTTCCGGCAATGGTGCCCTCGGCAGCGGCGCCCGCGATCTCGATGAACTTCGGATCGTAGATGCCCGAAATCCCGTACATCGGCAGGTTGCCCATGCCGAGGTCGGCCATCTGGCTGCGCACCAGCGCCGCCTCGGTAACGACGCCACCGAAATAGACCGCGTCAGGCGCCGCTGCCTTCGCCGTGGTCAGCATGGCGCGGAAATCGGTCGTGCCGACAGCCGCGGCATCCGCAGAAACGATCTCACCGCCGGCCGCCTTGAAGAAATCGCCGAACCATTTGGTGTTGGCCGCGCCATAGTCGGTCGTGTCGGAGATGATGGCGATCTTCTTGATCTTGCCTTGCTTGGCGATGGCTTCGGCCAGCGGCTTGTTCTCGTTGACCAGCGTCGGCGTGACGCGGGTCACGTTCGGGAAGTTCTGCTCGGTGATCTTCGGGCTGACCGCGCCCCAGACGATGAACGGCATCTGCGAGCGGTTGAAGACCGGGATCGTCGCCAGTGCGACCGAGCTGTTCCAATGTCCGGTTGCCGCGATCACCGCGGGATCGTTGACCAGCTTCTGGGCCGCCGAAACGCCGACAGCCGGATCGGAGGCGTCATCGAGCACGACGCCTTCCACCTGGTGCGGGTAGCCGCTGGCATTGGCCTGCTCGATGGCGAGCAGGAAGCCGTTGCGGGCACCGAGGCCCTGCTGGGCGTTGCCGCCGGAGAGCGGTCCGATGAAGCCGAGCTTGATCTGATCGGCCTGGGCCTGGGCGGCGCCCAGTGCGATGGCCAACAGCGACCCGGCCAGAATTGACGATACGCGGATAAGCGCACTGCGCCTGTTTTGCATGGTTCCACCTCAAATAGAATTATCTGCCGCCGTCGTAGCGACCCGGCCGATCGTGATCGTCGGCTGATCATCAGTGTACGGGCGCGTATTCAGTGACGAAATTCGGAAATTGTGACTCGTGAGTTCGGAGATTCGTTCTGTCCGCCCGGCATGGCGGTTGATACCTGTCGGCTTCAATCGAGAGACGGACCGCATGGCGGAACTGCTTGTCCAGCAACTGGTGAACTGGATAACCCTTGGCTGCATCTATGCCTTGCTGGCGATCGGATTCAGCCTGATCTTCGGTGTCTTGAACGTCATCCATTTCTCGCACGGCGATGTCGCGATGACGGCGCCGTTCATCACGCTGGGGCTCGCCCAGGCGCTGGCGACGGCGCTTGGGGCGTCGAGTCCCGCCTGGCTGGCCCTCGCGGTTCCGGTCGCCGTGCTCGCCGTCGGCCTGATCGGCGTCCTGCTGGACAAGGTGGTCATCCGGCGCTTACGCGACGCGCCGGCCATGATGGCGCTAGTGGCGACCGTGGCGCTCGGCATCGTCATTCGCGAACTGATCCGCCATCTCTATCCGCAGGGATCGAACCCGCATGCTTTCCCACGTCTGGTGTCGGGCATGGTTTTCGAGATCTCCGGCGTTGCCATTAGCTGGTTCGCGCTGCTGGTGGTGGTGCTCACGGTCGCGCTGGTCGCCATGCTGTTCGTCTTCCTGCGCATGACCCCGCTCGGCCTGCGCATCCGGGCGGCCTCGGAGGACCGGGTCGTGGCGCGCATGATGGGCATCCGCGATGCGCGCGTCTTTCGCGCGACGTTCTTCATCGCCTCGGCGATAGGCGCCATCGCCGGGCTTCTGTTTGCAAGCTATGCCGGCGTCACACGGTTCGACTTCGGCGTCATGGCCGGCCTGCTCGGCTTTTCCGCTGCCGTAATCGGCGGCCTCGGCTCGATGCCGGGCGCCATTCTGGGCGGATTGATCATCGCCGGCATCGAGGTGCTGGCGCAGACATTCGTGCCTGACGGCGCTTCCTACCGGCTGGTCTTCGTCTTCCTGCTGGTCATCGCCGTGCTCATCTTCCGGCCCGCCGGCCTGCTTGGGCGCACCGTTATGGAGAAAGTCTAGCATGGAGCGTCGTGCTTCACTTGCCGCGCCGGGCATGGCGGCGGCCGCGGCCTTCGCCATCGCCTCGCAACTCATCGGGGCAGCCTTCCTGTACCTCATCCTCAGGGTCGACGGCGGCTGGCAAGTGGTCGGCCTGCTGGCCTTGCTCGGCTTGGGCTTCTATCTCTTGGAGAGGCTGCCGTGGATCGCGGACTACGCCTTGGCGAGCTTTGCCCGGGTCCCCCTCGTGGCGATGGTCACCGCGGCGGTCATCGTCCTGGCTTTTCCATTCTTCGTCGGCTCGAACACCTACATCCTGCATCTGCTGATCGTTGCCGAGCTCTATGCCGTGCTGGCGCTGGCGCTCAATTTCCAGCTTGGCAGCGCCAACATTCCGAACTTCGCCACCGGCGCTTCCTATGGCATCGGCGCCTATGTGTCGGCGCTGCTGGCGATCAATTTCGGCGTCAGCTTCTGGCTGACGCTGCCGGTCGCGGCGCTGGCGGCGACGCTGTTCGGTTTCATCATCGGCATTCCGTCGATGCGCACGCGAGACACGTATCTGGCGCTTGTCACCATCGCCTTCGGTGTCGTGGTCCAGCAATTGCTGAACAATTTCAGTTGGACCGGCGGCCCCAACGGACTGGTCGGCATTCCGGCGCCGAGCCTGTTCGGCCACTCCTTTGCCGACCCGCTGGTGGTCTTCGGCTGGAAGCTGCCGAGCCAGGCGAATTTCTATTATCTGTCGGCCGCGCTGGTCGTCGTCGCCATCGTCACGGCGCATCGGTTGCACGGCTCGCGTATCGGGCTGGCCTGGAACGCGCTGCGCGCCGACGAGATCGCCGCCAAGGCGCAAGGCATCAATGTGGCGTGGTTCAAGGTGCTGGCCTTCGCTGTCGATGCCTTCCTCGCCGCCTTCGCCGGCACGATCTACGCCTTCTACGTGTCCTACATTTCTCCCGACAATTTCACCTTCCTGGTCTCTGTCACCATCATGACCATGGTCATCGTCGGCGGCATGGACAATATTTTCGGTGTCATCGTCGGTGCGTTCCTGCTGACCATCCTGCCCGAGAAACTGCGCGCCTTCGCCGACTACCGCCTGCTGTTCTTCGGCGTCGTCATCATCGGCTTCCTGATGATCCGGCCGCAGGGTCTGTTCCCGCAACGCATGCGGCGCTACGGAGGCGAGCTGTGAGCGCGCTTCTCAAGGTCGAGAATTTGACGATGCGCTTCGGCGGCCTGGTCGCGCTCAACGATGTCAGCCTGTCGATCGACAAGGGCGCGGTGCTTGCCGTCATCGGCCCGAACGGCGCCGGCAAGTCGACGCTGTTCAATGTCGTCACCGGCGTCTACCGGCCGACTTCCGGCCGGGTGACCTTCGACGGCGCCGAGATCACTGGTCGTCCGTCCTACGAGGTCGTCGACCGCGGCATTGCCCGCACGTTCCAGTCGTCGCGGCTGTTCTCGGATCTCAGCGTCCTCGACAACGTCATCATCGGCATGCACACCCGCACCAGGACCGGCGTGCTGACCGCGCTGTTTCGACCAGGCGCGTCGCGCCGCGAGATGGCGGCCTGCGTGGAAAAGGCCGAAGCCCTGCTCAGGCTCGGCTCCGGCGACCTGTTCGAACAACGCTACCGGCCGGCGGGCACGCTGGCGCAGGCCGACAGGCGGCGGCTGGAAATCGCTCGGGCGCTCGCCTCGCAGCCCAAGCTCTTGCTGCTCGACGAGCCGTCGGTCGGCATGGACGATACGGAAACCGACGCGCTGGTGGCCGACATTGCGCGGCTGCGCGCGCAGAACCCCGCGCTGTCTGTGGTGCTGATCGAGCACGACATGCGGGTGGTCGAGGCTTTCCCGCAGCACGTCACCTGCATCGACTATGGCAGCAAGATCGCCGAGGGCGACTTCGCGGCGGTGCGCGCCGACCCGCGCGTCCAGGAGGCCTATCTCGGGAAGGCGGTCGCCCATGCTTGAACTCCGGGATGTGGATACCTCCTACGGTGCGGTGCCGATGCTGCGCGGCATGGCGATGAGCGTGCGCCCCGGCGAACTGGTCTGCCTGCTCGGGCCGAATGGCGCCGGCAAGACGACCACCTTCATGACCGTCTGCGGCGTCGTGCGAGCCCAGCGCGGCAAGGTCGAGGTGATGGGCAGGGACATGGCGACGTTAGGTACCGAAAACCTGGCGTCGCTCGGCGTCGGCCTCGTTCCGGAAGGGCGCCGGCTGTTCCCCGGCCTGACCGTGATCGAGAATTTGCGGTTGGGCTACGATGCGGTGTCCGGCCGGGGGCCCGATTTCGCGGCGCAGCTGGACAAGATGTGCAAGCTGTTTCCGCGTATCCACGAGCGCCTGCGCCAGGTCGCCGGCACGCTGTCGGGCGGCGAACAGGCGATGGTGGCGCTGGCGCGCGCGCTGATCGGCGAACCCAAACTGGTGATCATGGACGAACCCTCGCTCGGTCTCTCGCCGAAACTCATCGGCGAATATTTCGAAATCACCCGGGAGATCCACCGCCGCGGCACGACCATCCTGCTGATCGAACAGAACGCGGAAATGGGGCTGGGCATCGCCGATCGCGGCTATGTCCTGGTCAAGGGTAAGGTCGCCCAGGAGGGGCCGGCAAAGGAGTTGCTCTCGTCCAAGGCGGCCAGAAGCCTTTATCTCTGAGCCGTCCGTTTCTTCTGTCTCGACAGTGATGATCCACGCCCCGCGCTCCACATCTTCGGCCATGCTTTCCGGCATTTAGGGACAAGCTAACCACTGCCACATGAAATCATAATTTTCGCTGCCCGGTGCCTCCAGTAAACCAACGATCAGATCTCCGCCGCATCCGCAGACACTCCCGGGGAGAGCCAGAAAGGGCCGCTGAAATGCCAGTCGAAACGGTAGACACGCTTGTTGTTGGCGGCGGCCAGGCGGGGCTGGCCATGAGCGAGCATCTGAGCAAGTGCGGGGTGCCGCATCTCGTGCTCGAGCGGAGCCGCATCGCCGAACGCTGGCGTACCGAAAGATGGGACTCGCTGGTTGCCAATGGTCCCGCCTGGCATGATCGTTTTCCCGGCATGGAATTTCCGGACGCCGGTCCCGACGCCTTTGTCGGCAAGGAGAAGGTCGCCGACTATTTTGTCGCTTACGCCGGCATGATCGCTGCCCCCATCCGCTGCGGCGTGGAGGTCAGGAGCGTGGAAAGGCTTGTCGGCCGTCCCGGCTTCCGGGTCGAAACCTCGGATGGCGTGATCGAGGCCAGGAGCGTGGTTGCCGCTACCGGGGCTTTCCAGCATCCGGTCATTCCGGCGGTTGTCCCCGGGGATGCCGGAGCGATGCAGATCCATTCCAGCGCCTATCGCAATCCGGGCCAGTTGCCCGAAGGTGCGGTGCTGGTGGTCGGCTCCGGGTCCTCGGGGGTGCAGATCGCAGACGAACTCCAGCGCGCGGGACGGCGCGTCTACCTCTCGGTCGGGCCGCATGATCGGCCGCCGCGGGCCTATCGCGAGCGTGACTTCTGCTGGTGGCTGGGGGTTTTGGGCAAATGGGACGCCCAAGCGCCGGCGCCTGGCACCGAACACGTCACCATCGCGGTGAGCGGCGCGCGGGGCGGCCAGACGATCGACTTCCGGCGTCTTGCCGCGCAAGGGATGACGCTGGTTGGCCGGACGGAATCCTATAAGGAAGGGGTCATGACCTTCGCTCCGGATCTGGCTAAAAATATCGCGCGCGGCGATGCGAACTACATGTCGGTGCTGGACGAGGCCGACGCCTATGTCGCTCGCAACGGCCTCGACCTTCCCGAGGAGCCCGCGGCCCGCGAGATCGGACCGGACCCTCGATGCATGACTGATCCCATTCTCGAGCTGAACCTGGCGGAAGCCGGGATAGGTTCGATCATCTGGGCAACGGGATTCACCGTCGATTACAACTGGCTGAAAGTCGATGTGTTTGACGAAAAGGGCAAGCCGAAGCACCAGCGCGGCGTGTCGACCGAGCCGGGGATCTATTTCCTGGGCCTGCCGTGGCAATCGCGGCGGGGGTCGAGCTTCATCTGGGGCGTCTGGCACGACGCACAGCATGTGGCAGACCATATCTCCACGCAGCGCAAGTACCTGGCCTACCATGCGTCCGCAAAGCGCGAGACCAGGGTAGCATAGAAACGGACGTCCCGACCTCGAGCCTGACTGAGGGAGACCAAGATGGCGCATACAAGAATTCGCAAGTTCAACACCAAGGACACCTATCCCGAGCAGAAACTCGACAATGATCTGTGCCAGGCGGTCGTTACGCGGGGCGGCAGGACCGTCTACCTGCGCGGCCAGTGTCCGCAGGATCTCGACACGGCCAAGAATATCGACAGCCATGATCCGGTCGAGCAGACGCACAAGGTCATGCAGAACATCCGCCAGCTGATCGAGGAGTGCGGCGGCACCATGGAGCACCTGGTCAAGGTGGTGGTCTACATCACCGATGTGCGCCATCGCGAGGCCGTCTACCGCACCATGGGCGAGTACATCAAAGGCGTGCATCCCGTCTCGACCGGCCTTGTCGTGCAGGCCTTGGCGCGGCCGGACTGGCTGGTCGAGATCGACGGCACCGCAGTTATCCCGGACTGACGGCGATGACCTTTTCCATTGTCGCGCGGTGCAGCCACACCGGCATGTTCGGGGTCGCGGTGTCCTCCTCGTCGCCTGCTGTCGCGGCGCGCTGCGCCTATGCGCAGGCTGGTGCCGGCGCCATTGCCAGCCAGAACGTCACCGATCCGACGCTGGGGCTGCGAGGTCTCGAATTGTTGGCGCGCGGTGCGTCGGCCGCCGAGGCGGTTGCCATCCTGAAGCGCACCGGCGCTTATCCCGAATACCGGCAGGTGCTGGCTGTCGATGCCGCCGGAAAGACCGCGATCCATTCGGGTCCCAAGGCGCTTGGCATCTGGGCGGAGGCGCGTGCGGACAATGTCGCCTGCGGCGGCAACATGCTGGCCCATGACGGCGTGCCGCAAGCCATGGTCGACGCCTTCCTGGCGTCGGAAGGGCATCTGGGCGACCGCCTCATCGCGACCATGCGCGCCGCGCTGAAAGCGGGCGGCGAGGCTGGTCCTGTCCATTCCGCCGGCATGAAGCTGGTGCGCGAGGTTGCGTGGCCGGTCGCCGATTTGCGCTGTGACTGGACCGATGACTGCCCGATCGAGCAGCTGGCGACGCTGTGGGAACTCTACAAGCCGCAGCTCGATGCCTATGTGACCCGCGCCATAAACCCATCCGATGCGCCGAGCTACGGCGTGCCGGGAGACGAATAGTCAAGACAGGGTCACCTGCGATGAGCGAACTCAGCCACAAGGACTGGATCGGCAAGGCGTCCGCGATCCGTTTTCGCGACAAGGCGTTCATCGACGGCAAGACGGTTGCGGCGCGTTCGGGCCGGACCTTCGCCAGCGTCAATCCGGCAACTGGCGAGGTGCTGGCCGAAGTGGCGTCCTGCGGTGAGGAAGACATCGATCTGGCGGTTGCCGCAGCGCGGCGCAGCTTCAACACCGGCGTCTGGTCGCGGACCAGCTCGGCGCACCGTAAGGAGGTTCTGCTGCGGCTGGCGCAATTGCTGCGCGAAAACCTGCATGAACTGGCTCTGCTGGAATCGCTCGACATGGGCAAACTGGTCAGGGATGCGGCCGCGGTCGACGTCCCCGGCTCGGCAGCGATCTTTCAATGGTATGGCGAGGCCATCGACAAGATCTATGGCGAAGTGGCGCCGACCGGCGAAGGTGATCTGGTGCTGGTGCGGCGCGAACCGCTTGGCGTGGTGGGCGCGGTGGTGCCTTGGAATTTCCCGCTCGATATGGCGACGTGGAAATGCGCGCCGGCACTGGCGGCAGGCAATTCGGTGGTGCTCAAACCCGCCGAGCAGTCGCCTTTGTCGGCCCTGCTTCTGGCGGAACTGGCAATGGAAGCGGGCCTGCCTGCAGGCGTGCTCAATGTCGTGCCCGGCCTTGGCGAAACCGCCGGCCAGGCGCTTGGCCGCCATATGGATGTGGATTGCCTCGCCTTCACCGGTTCGACCGCCGTGGGCAAGATGTTCCTGCAGTATTCCGGCCAGTCGAACATGAAGCAGGTCTGGCTGGAGACCGGTGGCAAGAGCCCGAACCTCATCTTTGCCGATTGCGGCGATCTCGACGCGGCAGCCGACATGGCGGCCTTCGGCATCTTCTTCAACCAGGGCGAGGTCTGTTCCGCCAATTCACGCCTGCTCGTCCAGCGCGGCATCAAGGATGCTCTGGTGGAGAAACTGGTGCAACGTGCGGCGGTCACGCAGCCCGGCGATCCGCTCGATCCGGCTTCGAAAATGGGCGCGATGGTCGATAGTCGCCACGCCGCCAACGTCATGCGCTTCGTCGAGGCCGGCAAGAAAACCGCGCGCCTGGTCGCGGGCGGCGACCTGGTCACGGTCAACGGGCGCGGCAGCTTTGTCCAGCCGACCATCTTCGACGATGTCGCGCCTGCCGATCCGATTGCCCGCGACGAGATCTTCGGGCCGGTGCTTTCGGTCATCGCCTTCGACGACGAGGCCGACGCGATCCGCATCGCCAATGACAGCCCTTATGGGCTGGCCGCATCGCTGTGGACCGACAGCCTGTCGCGCGCGCATCGTATCGCGGGCCGGCTGCATGCCGGCACGGTTTCCGTCAACACGGTCGACGCGCTGAGCCCGATGACGCCGTTCGGCGGTTTCAAGCAATCCGGCTTCGGCCGCGACCTGTCGCTGCATGCGCTCGACAAATACACCGCGCTCAAAACGACATGGATCAAGTACTGAGGGGCGCCTAAAGCGCATCGCGATTGAACGGATTCACGCGATGCGCTTTAGGCCTTTGCTCTATGCATGTCGTTTGCGCAAAACCGGGGCCACTTTTGCGCGACATGCATTAGGCTTGATCGAAGCCCTCAAACCGGCAACATAGCCAGCCATGCCGCTACGCTTCACGCTCAGACAGCTGGAATATTTCGTCGCCGTGGGCGAAGCCGGCTCCATCGCCAAGGCGGCCGAACAGGTCAATGTCTCGCCGCCGTCGATTTCGGCTTCCATCGCCCAACTGGAAACCGAGTTCGGCGTCCAGCTTTTTGTCCGCAAGCATTCGCACGGTCTCTCGCTCACGGCCGGCGGCCGCGTCTTCCTCAAGGAAGCCGCCCGGCTGCTCAACGATGCCGACGCCTTGCACGACGTCGCCGGCGACTTTGCCGAAAAGGTGCGTGGTCCGCTGGCGGTAGGATGCCTGCTGACGTTTGCGCAGATCGTGCTGCCGGCGCTGCGCATGCGGTTCGAGCGCGCCTATCCCGATGTGCGCGTGCGCCAGTTCGAGCGCAATCAGGGGCAATTGCTCGAGATGCTGCAGCGCGGTGAAATCGATCTTGCACTGACCTACGATCTCGAACTGTCGCAGGACATGACCTTCGAGCCGCTGATGCTGGTGCCGGCCTATGTCATGCTGCCGGCGGGGCATCGCTTCGCGGCAAAGGCGTCGATCACGACGGAGGAATTGGCCGATGAGCCGATGGTGCTGCTCGACCTGCCGTTCAGCCGCGAATATTTCCTTTCTGCATTCCACCAGCGCGGGATCCGCCCCAACATTGCCGAGCGCACCGGCGACATCGCCGTCATGCGTTCCATGGTGGCCAACGGCTTCGGCTACGGCATCGCCAATATGCGGCCGCTCAACACGCTGGCGCCGGACGGCAAGCCGCTGGTCTTCGTGCCGTTGGACGGCGATCTGCGGCCGCTGACCATGGGCGTCGCCTTGCCCAGTTCCGAACACCGCACGCAAACCGTCCAGGCGTTCATCGACCACTGCCGGCATTTCGTCGTCGAGCAAGGCGTGTTCGGCGCCGAGCGGGCTGTCGGCCAGGCAGCACTTCCACAGAAGTAGCCCCGGTTAAGCCAACTGCTGGTCGGCAAGCCGCTGCAGCAATTTTTCCAGCATGCCGTCGCAGCGGCGCATCTGCTCGACGCTGACGAACTCATCCGGCTTGTGTCCCTGCGCCATCGATCCCGGTCCGCACACGACCGTCGGCGTGCCGAGATCGCGGCTGAACAGGCCGCCCTCCGTACCGTAGGCAACCTTGATGGTGTTGTTGGCGCCGGTCAGCGATTTGATGAAAGCGACGGCTTGCGAACTGGCCGGCGTGTCCAGGCCGGGATAGGTGTTGGTGATGTCTATGTCGATCGCCGCCTCGGGGGCGGTGGCCGAGGCTTCGGATGCAATATGAGCAGCCTCCTTGCGCAGACGGTCGAGAATCTCGTGCGGATCGTCGGCCGCGACATTGCGGATCTCGAAGTCGACCTGGCAGAGGTTCGGCACGATGTTCAGCGCCACGCCGGCGTTGATCTTGCCGACATGGACGGTCGTGTAGGCAATGTCGTAGTCGCCGTCGCGGGCGCCATCGCGCACCAGCCGATCCTGCTCGCGGCGCAAGGCGGCGACGAAGTCGCAGCCGAGATGGATGGCATTGAGCGCCAACGGGGCCAGCGCCGAATGGCCTTCGCGGCCTTTGCAGAGCGCGCGTGCGGCAAGCTTGCCCTTGTGGCCCGTCGCCACCTGCATATCGGTGGGCTCGCCGACGATGCACAGCAAGGGCCGCTGCGGGGCTGCTTGCAGCATGTCGATCAGGCTGCGCACACCAATGCAGCCGATCTCCTCGTCGTAGGAGAGTGCCAAATGCAGCGGCGTGCGCAGCGTCATTTTCGAGGCTTTAAGGCACGCCGCGAGCGCGCAGGCAACAAAACCCTTCATGTCGGCTGTGCCACGTCCGTAAAGCTTGCCGTCTCGGCTCGTCATCTCGAAGGGCGGCAGCGTCCAGGCTTGGCCGTCGACGGGGACGACGTCGGTGTGACCGGACAGCATGATGCCGGAAGCGTCGGCCGGTCCGATGGTGGCAAAGAGGTTGGCCTTGTGGCCGTCCTCGCTGTGGATGATCTGGCTGGCAATGCCATGCGCGTCCAGCAGCTCCGCCACGTAGCCGACGAGGGCGAGGTTCGAATCGCGGCTCACCGTCGGGAATGCGATGAGCTTTTCAAGGATACGGATGCTGTCCATGCGTCTTGTGTCTCATTGGGCGTGCGCGCTATCTAACATCGCGCGGCGGCGGCCTTGAAGTCGCATTTGGCTCAGCCAGGATTCAGCGGATGCTAATCCAGGCAGTGCTGATCGATTAGGCGCGTCCTAACCGGCACAGAAGAAATCTGTTGTTTCCCAGCGCTTGTCGCAATTTATGAATGGTCTCACGGCATCAACCCACTGGGCTGGCCGGCTTGCACCTTGGCTCGAAACCATGATCGGGCATGTGCAAGGCGACGCTGGCAGGAAGGCACGTTCCATGCGCGATTCGCGCTACGACATTTTGTTCGAGCCCGTGAAGATCGGTCCGGTGACCGCCAAGAACCGCTTCTACCAGGTTCCGCATTGCAATGGCGGCGGCTACCGCGACCCTTCGGCCGCAGCCGAGATGCGCCGCATCAAGTCGGAAGGCGGCTGGGGCGTCATCTTCACCGAGCAGACCGAGATGCACCATACTTCGGAGATCACGCCCTTCATCGAGCTCAGGCTGTGGGACGATGCCGATATCCCGGCACTGGCGAAGATGGCCAAGGCCATGCACCAGCATGGCGCGCTGGCCGGCATCCAGCTCGCCTATTCAGGCATCAACGGGCCGAACCTCTACACCAAGGAAGTGCCGCGCGGGCCGTCGGCCTTGCCGATCCGGACCTTCACCAACGATCCGGTTCAGGCGCGCGCCATGGACAAGCAGGATATACGCGACCTGCGCCGCTGGCACCGCAATGCATTCAAGCGTGCCAGGCTTGCGGGCTTCGACCTGGTCTGCCTCTACGGCGCGCATGGCTTCGGCATCATCCAGCACTTCCTGTCCACCGCCACCAACCAGCGCAGCGACGAATATGGCGGCTCGCTGGAAAACCGCTCGCGGTTGATGCGTGAGCTGATCGAAGAGGGCAGGGATGCCATCGGCGACACGTGCGGCCTGACGCTGCGGCTGTCGCTGGACGAGATGATCGGCGAGCTTGGCTTCGCCAACTCCGAAGTGCGCGACATGATCGAGATGCACGCCGACCTGCCAGACCTCTGGGACCTGGCGCATGGCGCGTGGGAGGATTGTTCGGGGCCGTCGCGGTTCAAGGAGGAGGGCGCGCAGGAGAGCCTGGTGTCCGGCATCAAGACGCTGACCTCCAAGCCGGTCGTCGGTGTCGGCCGCTTCACCTCGCCGGATGTGATGGTGAAGATGATCAAGTCCGGTACACTCGATTTCATCGGCTGCGCGCGCCCGTCGATCGCCGATCCCTTCCTGCCGAAGAAGGTGGAAGAGGGCAGGATCGAGGACATTCGCGAATGCATCGGCTGCAACATCTGCATCACCGGCGACATGACCATGTCGATCTCGCGCTGCACGCAGAACCCGACCTTCATGGAAGAGTGGCGCAAGGGCTGGCATCCCGAACGCATGCAGGCCAAGGGCGACAGCGACAGCGTGCTGATCGTCGGCGCCGGCCCGACCGGGCTGGAGGCGGCGCGTGCGCTCGGCCTGCGCGGCTATCAGGTGGCCATCGCCGAAGCCGGCACCGAACTCGGCGGCCGCGTGGCGCGCGAATGCCGCTTGCCCGGTCTCTCGGCATGGGGACGCGTGCGCGACTACCGCCAGTACCAGATCAGCCAGATGTCCAATGTCGACGTCTATTTCGAAAGCCGATTGTCGGCGCAGGAGATACTGGACTTCGGCTTTCAGAACATTGCGCTTGCCACCGGATCGACATGGCGCCGTGACGGCGTGGCGCGGGCGCATGTCGTGCCGATGCCGGCGGACCCGGCCATGCCGGTCTATACGCCGGACGATCTGATGTGCGGCAATGTGCCGACCGGCACTGTCGTGCTGTTCGATGACGATCACTATTACATGGGCGGCGTTCTGGCCGAGCTGATGGCGCGCCAGGGCGCGAAGGTGACGCTGGTGACACCGTCGGCCTATGTGTCCGACTGGACCCGCAACACGCTGGAGCAGGGCGCCATCCACCGCCGGCTGGCCGAACTCGGCGTCGATATCGTGCTGAATCGGACTGTGACCCGCATCGTGGCGGGTGGGGTTGCCACTGCGTGTGCCTATACGGGAGGCCAACGCGACATCGCCGCGGACGCCGTCGTGCTCGTGACGTCGCGCCAACAGGACGATGGCGTCTGGTGCGAGCTGAAGGCGCGGCGGAATGAATGGGCCGATAGCGGCATCCGTTCGA
Source organism: Mesorhizobium sp. M0227 (assembly GCF_040321855.1). Classification (NCBI taxonomy): domain Bacteria; kingdom Pseudomonadati; phylum Pseudomonadota; class Alphaproteobacteria; order Hyphomicrobiales; family Phyllobacteriaceae; genus Mesorhizobium; species Mesorhizobium sp. M0227. Next base: position 102,562 of record NZ_JAMYSJ010000019.1, read on the forward strand.
TCAAAATCATCGGCGATGCCGAGGCGCCGGGTCCGATCGCCTGGGCAACCTACGCCGGCCACCGCTTCGCGCGCGAGCTGGACGAAGCCGATATCGGCGACGCACTGCCCTTCCGCCGCGAGGTCACGGCGCTGGCGGCGGATTAGGCGCCTGCGGCGCGGTTAGCGAATCTCGGGTTGTTCAACCATACCGCATTGCACAATTCCTTCGCTTGGTCACAATGCAGGCATGGTTCGAACCGCACTCGCCGTCCTGGTGATCGACGAAAACCGCATCCGCGCCGCGATCATCGAGGCGGGGTTGCGCGAGGCCGGCCATGAGCGGGTCACCGTCATCCATGATGTGACCGGCATTGCGCGGCGGATCGCCGAGATCGAGCCCGATGTCATCGTCATCGATCTCGAAAACCCGAATCGCGACATGCTGGAAAACATGTTCCAGCTTTCGCGTGCCGTAAAACGGCCGATCGCCATGTTCGTCGACCGCTCGGACCAGGCCTCGATCGAGGCGGCGGTCGATGCCGGCGTTTCGGCCTATGTCGTCGACGGTCTGCGGCAAGAGCGCGTCAAACCCATTCTCGACATGGCGGTCAGCCGCTTCAACGCTTTTTCGCGCATGGCGCGCGAACTGGAAGAGGTTCGCGGCGAGCTCGAGAGCCGTAAGGTGATCGATCGTGCCAAGGGCATATTGATGAAGTCGCGGGGCCTCTCCGAAGAGGCCGCCTACACGCTGCTGCGCAAGACGGCGATGAACCAGAACCGCAAGATCGGCGACATCGCCCAGAGCCTGGTGACTGCCGCGGGGTTGCTGGGACCGGCGGAGGACGAATGAGCATGGACGCCGCGCACCAGATCACCGCTGGCTTCATGCCGCTTTTCGACAGCGCCGTGCTGGTCGCGGCCGGTGAGCTTGGCTTTGCCGCACGAGAAGGCATCGACCTGACCCTGCACCGCGAGACGTCCTGGGCTAACATCCGCGACCGTATCGCCATCGGTCACTTCCATCTGGCGCATATGCTGGGGCCGATGCCGCTCGCCTGCAATCTCGGGCTGACGCCGCTCGCTTCGGAAACCATCGTGCCGTTCTCGCTCGGACTCGGAGGCAATTGCGTCACCGTCTCCAACACTGTGTGGGCCGGAATGGTGGCGCACAGCGCCGAAGCCGATCTCGACCCCGCGCGCGCCGGTGCGGCGCTGCGCGCGCTCATTCGCGAGCGCGCTGCGGCCGGTGGCGACCCGCTGCGCTTCGCCGTGGTGCATCCGCATTCCGGGCACAATTACGAATTGCGCTATTGGCTCGCCGCCTGCGGCATCGATCCGACGCGCGAAATCGAGATCGTCATCGTGCCGCCGCCCTTCATGGCCGATGCACTGGCCGCCGGCCGCATCGACGGCTACTGCGTAGGCGAACCCTGGAACAGTGCTGCGGTTGCCGCCGGCACCGGGCATATCGTCACCGTCAAGGCGCGGATATGGCGTAACAGCCCGGAGAAGGTGATCGGCGTGCGCAAGGCCTGGGCAGACGAAAACCCCGACGCCTTGGCGGCGCTGCTGCGCGCGCTGCATCACTCGGCACGCTGGTGCCAGGATCCGGCCAACCATGGCGAATTGGCTGCCGTCATGGCGCAGGCCGGCTTTCTCGGCCTGCCGCCGGCCGTGCAGATGCCGATCCTGACCGGCCATCTCCGACTGGGCGGCGGCGCGGAGCGGAGCATCGACGACTTCTTCCTCCCCTTCGACAAGGCGGCGAACTTTCCGTGGAAGAGCCATGCGCTGTGGTTCTACACGCAGATGGTGCGCTGGGGGCACGTGGCGCACACGCCGGAAAACCTTGCCATCGCCCGCAACTGCTACCGGCCCGACCTCTACCGCTCGGCATTGAAGCCGCTTGGCGTCGCACTTCCCGGCGCCAATTCGAAAGTCGAGGGTGCGCTCCAAGTTGCCACCGCGGTCGGCGCGACAGGCGCCGGCCTTGTGCTCGGTCCGGACGGTTTCTTCGACGGCCAGATCTTCGATCCGGACGAGGTCGACGCGTACATTGCCGGCCAGAAATCGGCTCGCGCGGAAGCCTGATCATTTCCGCGTCATTCTTGTGCATTGCACAAAAATTGTGCGCGCGATTGCCCGAATGAGCAATCTTTGACCTTCCGGCCATAGGACCCGGCGCGTCCGCGATCGGCGCGGGTTACTGATTTAATTGATCTTTTTCGCCTCTCTCGAAACTGGCACGGTTCCTGCTTTGAAATAGGCAGGCCCTTCGCGGGTCACGGAACAGGCGTCCAATGGCGGGCGCCACAGGCAAAGCTGCCGCTCAGGTTAATGCGCGCTCCCGGTCACCGGGACGCGATGACCTGGCTGGCGGCTTTTTTGTTTTGATCAACACGCAATCGACGACGCGGATCCCAAGCCGCGCCCAACCGGAGACGACGATGACGAAACGGATCAGGACTGGAACGACCCTCAAGGACATGACGCGCCGCGATTTTCTGGTCAGCAGCGCGATGACGGCGGGCCTGTTCATGGCGGCCCGCAAGCTCTTCCCTTCCGGTGCCTATGCCGCCACCGCCACTCCGGAGGTCACCGGCGCCAAGCTCGGCTTCATTGCCCTCACCGATGCGGCACCGCTGATGATCGCCAAGGAGAAGGGGCTGTTCGCCAAGTTCGGCATGCCCGATGTCGAGGTGCTCAAGCAGGCCTCCTGGGGTGCGACACGCGACAATCTGATGCTCGGCGGCGCGGCCAACGGCATCGACGGCGCCCATATTCTGACGCCGCTGCCTTACCTTATGCACACCGGCAAGGTGACGCAGAACAACCAGCCGATGCCGATGGCGATCGTGGCGCGGCTCAACTACGACTGCCAAGGCATTTCGGTCGCCCAGGAATATGCCGGCACCGGCGTCGGCCTCGATGCCTCGAAGCTGAAAGACGCCTTTGCCGCCAAGAAGGCGGCCGGCAAGGAAATCAAGGCCGCCATGACCTTCCCGGGCGGTACGCATGATTTGTGGCTGCGCTACTGGCTGGCCGCCGGTGGCATCGACCCCGACAAGGACGTTTCGACCATCGTCGTGCCGCCGCCGCAGATGGTGGCCAACATGAAGGTCGGCAACATGGACGTGTTCTGCGTCGGCGAGCCGTGGAACGAGCAGCTCGTCCATCAGGGCGTCGGCTTCACCGCCGCCACGACGGGCGAATTGTGGAAGGGCCATCCGGAAAAGGCGCTCGGCCTGCGTGCCGAATTCATCGAGAAATACCCGAACGCCACCAAGGCGATCCTGATGGCCGTCATGGAAGCCCAGCAATGGTGCGAGGCCAGCGACAACAAGGACGAGATGGCCGCCATCATCGGCAAGCGGCAATGGATGAACGTGCCTGTCGCCGACATCATCGGCCGCCTCAAGGGCGACATTAACTACGGCAATGGCCGTGTCGCCAACGGCACCGATCTCTACATGAAGTTCTGGAAAGGCGGCGTCTCCTATCCGTTCAAGAGCCACGATGCGTGGTTCCTCGCCGAGAACATCCGCTGGGGCAAGTTCGCGCCGACAACCGACATCAAGGCGCTGGTCGATCAGGTCAACCGCGAGGATCTGTGGCGCGAGGCGGCCAAGGATCTCGGCGTCGCGGCGGCCGACGTTCCGGCGTCGTCGTCGCGCGGCGTCGAGACCTTCTTCGACGGCAAGATCTTCGATCCGGCCAATCCGTCGGCCTATCTCGACAGCCTGAAGATCAAGGCATCGGCGTAGCACAACCGCAAGCGGCGCCCTGGGCCGCTTGCGATCACTACCTGCCCCCAAGGAGTTTTTCTCAGACATGTCGATCCAGACTATCGAGGACACAAAGGTGAAGGCGTTCCCCCCGAAGCCGGCGGAGGTCATCGCCTTCACCGCCAAGGCACGACGCCGCTTCGATCCGCTGGCGATTGCCGGCAAACTGGCGAGCGCGCTGGTGCCGCCCATCATCGTCATCGCGCTGATGCTGGTCGTCTGGCAGATCGCCTGTTCGTCGCCCACATCAAGCCTGCCGCCGCCGACCCAGGTGTGGAACGAGGCCTACGATTTGATCGCGCATCCGTTCTTCGACAATGGCCCGCAGGATATCGGCCTGGCATGGCGCGTGCTGATCTCGCTGCAGCGTGTCGCCATCGGTTTCGGCCTGGCGGCGGTGGTCGGCGTCGCGCTCGGCGCGCTGGTCGGCCAGTCGATCTGGGCGATGCGCGGCCTCGACCCGGTGTTCCAGATCCTGCGCACGGTGCCGCCGCTGGCCTGGCTGCCGCTGTCGCTGGCGGCGTTCCGCGATTCCAGCCCGTCGGCGATCTTCGTCATCTTCATCACGTCGATCTGGCCAATCATCATCAACACCGCCGTCGGCGTGCGCAACATCCCCGAGGATTACCGCAACGTCTCGCGCATCCTGCGGCTCAACCAGTTCGAATTCTTCGTCAAGATCATGGTACCGGCCGCCGCGCCCTACATCTTCACCGGCCTGAGGATCGGCATCGGCCTGTCCTGGCTCGCCATCGTCGCCGCCGAAATGCTGACCGGCGGCGTCGGCATCGGCTTCTTCATCTGGGACGCGTGGAACTCGTCGCGGCTGCCCGACATCATCGTGGCGCTCGCCTATATCGGCGTCACCGGCTTCTGCCTCGACCGTCTGGTCGCGGCGGTCGGCGCCTTCGTCACCCGCGGCACAACGGCAAAGTGAGGAGAGGGCGATGACGGCCTATCTGAAGCTCGACCATATCGACAAATCCTTCTCGCGTGGTGCCCAGGTCAGCGAGGTGTTGAAGGACATCAGGCTGACCATCGACAAGGGCGAATTCGTCTCCATCATCGGCCATTCCGGCTGCGGCAAGTCGACCCTGCTCAATCTGATCGCCGGGCTGACCAAGGTGTCCGCCGGCGCCGTGCTGCTCGAGGACAAGGAGGTCGACAGCCCCGGTCCCGAACGCGCCGTGGTGTTCCAGAACCACTCGCTGCTGCCGTGGCTGACCGTCTATGAAAACATCAACCTGGCGGTGTCGAAGGTTTTCGGGCGCTCGAAAAGCAAGGCCGAGCGGCATGACTGGATCATGCGCAATCTCGACCTCGTGCAGATGGCGCATGCCAAGGACAAGCGCCCGGCCGAGATATCGGGCGGCATGAAGCAGCGCGTCGGCATCGCCCGGGCGCTGGCCATGGAGCCGAAGATCCTGCTGCTCGACGAGCCGTTCGGCGCGCTCGACGCGCTGACGCGCGCGCATCTGCAGGACGCGGTGATGGACATCCATTCCAGGCTCGGCTCGACGACGATCATGATCACCCATGATGTCGACGAGGCGGTGCTGCTGTCCGACCGCATCGTCATGATGACCAATGGCCCGGCGGCAACCATCGGCGAAGTGCTTGCCGTGCCGCTGGCGCGGCCGCGCCGGCGCGTCGAACTCTCTTCCGACCGGACCTTCCTGCGCTGCCGCGAGGCGGTGCTGAAGTTCCTCTACGAACGCCACCGCTTCGTCGAAGCCGCGGAGTAGCACCATGAGCGAAAGACTTGTCATCATCGGCAATGGCATGGCCCCGGGGCGCATGCTGGAGCACCTGCTGGAACAGGCTCCGGGCCGCTACACCGTCACCATCTTCAACGCCGAGCCGCGCGTTAATTACGACCGCATCATGCTGTCGCCGGTGCTGTCGGGCGAGAAAGCCTATGAGGAGATCATCATCCACGGCGACGGCTGGTACATCGCCAACAACATCACCCTCTACAAGGGCCACAAGATCGTCGCCATCGACCGAGCGGCGAAGACCGTCACCTCCGATCATGGCGTCACCGAACCCTATGACAAGCTCGTCATCGCCACCGGCTCGGTGCCGTTCATCATTCCGGTGCCCGGCCATGACCTGCCGGGCGTGCTGACCTATCGCGATCTCGACGACGTGCAGGCGATGATGCTTGCCGCCCAGTCGCGGGCCAAGGCGGTGGTCATCGGCGGCGGCCTGCTCGGGCTGGAGGCGGCAGCAGGGCTGAACGCGCAAGGCATGGACGTCACCGTGCTGCATGTCATGCCGACGCTGATGGAGCGCCAGCTCGATCCCGCGGCCGGCTATCTCTTGCAGCGTGCGGTGGAACAGCGCGGCATCAAGGTCATCACCAAGGCCAACACACAGGCGATCACAGGCAACGGCAAGGTCGGGCAGGTGGAGCTCGCTGACGGCACCATTATCCCAGCAACGCTTGTGGTGATGGCCGTCGGCATCAGGCCGAATTCGGCGCTGGCGAAACAGGCCGGCATCGCCGTCAACAGGGGCATCGTCGTCGACGCCGGCATGCGCAGCAACGATCCCGACATCTACGCGCTCGGCGAATGTGCCGAGGTCAACGGCCAAGTCTACGGCCTCGTCGCACCGCTCTACGAGATGGCGCGCGTGACCGCCAGCCAGCTTGCCGGCGACGCGGCGGCGGCCTTCGTCCATATGGACACGCCGACCAAGCTCAAGGTCACCGGCATCGAGCTGTTCTCGCTGGGCGACTTCGCCGAGGGCGAGGATCGCCAGGAGATCGTGCTGCGCGACGCCGCCGCCGGCGTCTACAAGCGCCTGGTGCTGAAGGATGACCGCATCATCGGCACCGTGCTCTATGGCGAGACGGCTGACGGCGCCTGGTTCAACGACCTCAAGAAGAAGCAGATCGACATTTCCGAAATGCGCGACACGCTCATCTTCGGCCAGTCCTACCAGGGGGGTGCCCCGCTGGACCCTATGGCGGCCGTTGCAGCCTTGCCGGATGATGCGGAAATCTGCGGCTGCAACGGCGTTTGCAAGGGAAAGATCACCGGCGCGATCACGGCCAAGGGGCTGACCTCGCTCGACGCTGTGCGCGCGCACACCAAGGCGTCGGCCTCCTGCGGCTCCTGCACCGGGCTGGTCGAGAAGCTCATGGTGCTGACCATCGGCGACAAATACAATCCGGCGGCGGTGCAGCCGATGTGCGGCTGCACGACGCTCGGCCATGACGAGGTGCGCCGGCTGATCATCGCCAAGAGCCTGAAGACGATTCCCGCCGTCATGCAGGAACTGGAGTGGACGACCTCCTGCGGCTGCGCCAAATGCCGGCCCGCGCTGAACTACTATCTCGTCTGCGACTGGCCGGACGACTACGCCGACGACTACCAGTCGCGCTTCATCAACGAGCGCGTCCACGCCAACATCCAGAAGGACGGCACCTATTCGGTGGTGCCGCGCATGTGGGGCGGCGTCACCAATGCGGCGGAGCTGCGCGCCATCGCCGACGTCGTCGACAAGTTCGAAATCCCGATGGTCAAGGTCACCGGCGGCCAGCGCATCGACATGCTCGGCATCCGCAAGGAGGACCTGCCGGCAGTGTGGGCCGATCTCGGTCAGGCCGGCTTCGTCTCCGGCCACGCCTATGCCAAGGGGTTGCGCACGGTGAAGACCTGCGTCGGCTCAGACTGGTGCCGGTTCGGCACGCAGGATTCTACGGGCTTCGGCGTCCGCATCGAAAAATTCATGTGGGGCTCGTGGACGCCGGCCAAGGTCAAGATGGCGGTGTCGGGCTGTCCAAGGAACTGCGCCGAGGCGACCTGCAAGGATGTTGGCGTGATCTGCGTCGACTCCGGCTACGAAATCCATTTCGCCGGGGCGGCCGGCCTCGACATCAAGGGCACCGAGGTGCTGGGCCTGGTCAAGACCGAGGACGAGGCGCTGGAGCATATCGTGGCGCTGACGCAGATGTATCGCGAGCAGGGCCGCTATCTCGAGCGCATCTACAAATGGGCCAAGCGCATCGGCATCCCCGAGATCAAGCGTCAGATCATGGACGATGGCGAGAAGCGCAAGGCTTATTACGACCGCTTCGTCTTCAGCCAGAAATTCGCCCAGGTCGATCCGTGGTCGGAACGCGTTTCCGGCAAGGACAAGCATGAATTCCGGCCGATGGCCTCTGTCGGGTTTGCGCAGGCGGCGGAGTGACAATCATGAACTGGGTATCAATCGGCTCTATCTCGGACATCCCCCGCCGCGGCGCGCGCTGCGTCGCCACCCCGGAAGGCAAGATCGCCGTCTTCCGCACCGCCGACGATCAGGTCTATGCCATCGACGACCATTGCCCGCACAGAGGCGGACCGCTCAGCCAGGGCATCGTGCACGGTGCGGCGGTGACCTGTCCCTTGCACAATTGGGTGATTTCGTTGGAGACGGGCAAGGCGCTCGGCGCCGACGAGGGCGCGGTGCGCACCATTCCGGTGCGGGTCGAAGGCGAGCGTCTGTTCATTGCGCTGGAAGCGCTGGCCAGCCGCGCGGCCTGAACCCATGGAGATCGACGAAGCGCGCGAGGTGAGGACCACCTGCCCCTATTGCGGGGTGGGCTGCGGCGTGCTGGCGAAGGCCGCCGCCGGCGGGCACGTGTACGGGCCCGGCCCCCCCGCCCCCCCCGCCAAATTACGCCCGCGCAGCTCCAAGGGCTCGGCCCACGCCGCGGCCAACCACCGCGACGGCCGGC
>NZ_JAMYSJ010000020.1:0-106770 GCF_040321855.1 Mesorhizobium sp. M0227
ACGGCTCCATCGAGATCACATTCGCCTATCACAATGGCGATGAGGCCATCCTCAAAGCCAAACGGGACACTTCTTCAACAGCCTGCTAACGCTTGAAAGTAGAGGAATCTGCGAGGATGATCGGAAATGCTCGGCCGAATTTGGGGGGAGACCAAGGCAAGAGCATCAGCGTTCGCCCGATACGTTTGGGCGAAAAGAAAGACGCCGAACGGCGTCATTCCCGATCCATATACCTTCGGCTTTTTGGCTGCACCGTCTCCCATGGTCAGCGAAGATGCCGCCTTCGGTCGCGGAGGGCAAGTCTCTCTCGAGTAAGCACAATCTAAAGGCGCGCTCGCGGGGCAGAGCTACTGGGCGACGCCCGGTGGAGGCTTGCAGCATGGGGGAGACGTTCGAACAGGCCGCAATCCGCGAACTGCGCGAGGAAACCGGAATCCTTGTGGATCGCGTCGCGCCCCAGGTGTGAGAGCGAGAATTTGTGCTTCATTTGCCCGACGGCGAACATGTCATCGCCGAGGAGCGATTCTTCCTGATACGGGCCGATAGTTCCACAGCCGAGCGGGAGTTCATTTGCGAGAGCAGCTAAGGCAGCTTTGTGTCTCTTGGTGCTCGGTGCCGTGGCGCCGCCAACAGGATTGGCGTAATCCGCATTGCGACGTGGGAACGATATGCCTGCTATTATCAGAGCCGCCACTATTGCCGACTTGCCGCGCATGGTCGATCTCTTGTTGGAGGATGCTAGGCAAAGACACGCTCTCAACCCGACACTCTGGGCGATTGCAGATGATGCACATGAGAGGGTGGAGGAGGCGGTGAGATTCGCTTTGGAGGCGGACAAGCAGCCATTCCGGCAGAAATGGCTCGTTGCCGAGGGGGATGACGCGCTCGCCGGTCTCCTTCTTTGACGGCATCGAAAGGTCAGGGGAGCTAGAAGGCGCTATTTTGAAGTTTGTAGTAGGGTCGACATTTCCCGACCGGCTTTGCACTGCCTAAGCGTAACTGCGAATCGGAACCTTGTTGAACCACGCGCCGCTGGCGGTCGACGGGTGGCATCGTTAGGGTTTGGCGAGACTCACTTTCTTTCCAATATGATCGCGCCATAAGCCGAGCCGCTTTATTCGATATTCAACAAGTTCCGGTGAGGTCCCGAAGAAGGATGCGATCTCGGGGGCACTTTTGCCATCCGAGACCATACGCTTGATCGCGTCTCGTGGAAGCAAAGTTGCCGATGCCAAGAAATAAGCGTCGTGCTCTTCAGCGCTATCATATGTTCGACCGAAGCAGCCAGCAATCTTAGCTATCTTGGTTAGCTTGTGCCCGGCAAGAATATGCCAATACTCCTCAAGTAGCGTCACTCTTTGTCTCTCAACGGTATGGTAGTCGTTTAAAAAGACAACCCAGCTATCCTGATCGGAATTCAAGGGAACGCTCATAGCGGACCACTCGCCGCGCGACGGTCCAGCAAGCGTGTTTTTTGCCTTTCCGGAAATACAGGTGGATTCCCGCAATCGTTCTACCGTAACAGAATCAACAACCAAATAAAATGGATCCAGCGGATCGCTTTTCTTCAACCCTAACTCTTTTCGGAAATCTTCGGCCGTCTGCTCTAGCTCCTCCTTAGACATGGCGATAACTTCAGCATCTATCGGCGCGCTGCTCGGTTCTGATATATCACCCTTAGTGTAGTGCTGACGAAGACACACGGCTGCGTGCAGTAGGGTTTGCACAGTCCCGGAGGACGCGTTTTTGCCAGCGCGGAAGTGGACGAATGCCACCCGATCAAAGCCAAGCTCGTGTTCATCGGCATCAGGGCCGAGCCACTCGAGCAGCCTAATTTTGGAATTGTTGTCGGGCGATCCGTCGCCCCGCTCGATGCGGGCCAGCGTGGAGAAGCTGATCCCCACAATCCCCGATAATGCCCTTATACTAAGACCTTCGCGTTCCCGCTTCTCGCGGACCGCCCCGACGAGCTTTTCTTCGAATTCGTTCATGTTCACCATTGTGCGATCAGCACACCTTGACACACTCCGCTCCAGAATGCATCCTGTGCTGGTGACACAGACTCGCACATCGGCAAGCAAAATGGAAGTGTTGTTGACCAACGATGCGCGGGCTGAGTTGCAGCGGATTGGCGACGGTTTGGACGCGCGCCAGCCCGTAGGGGTAAGGGACCGGGGAATCGTAATTCTCGGCCCACAGCCCACATCACCGACTGTCCAGGAGAAAAGTAATGAGCAACAGCAAGGAGCGGGAGGACCCGCAGCCCGATCACGGCAAGGGTCCACCAGACGGGAAAGGTCGTCCGATCGATCACGGGCGCCCCGTGCCGGATCACGGATCGTCGGCCTCGCCGGCAACTACGCCGGGCAGCTAGAGAATGTGCAACGGGCATACCCCGGAGCAACTCTCCTCCCCGATGACCATGGAGTATGGCTTCTCGCTCGCAGCCAAGTCATAGATGGTTTAGCGCGAGAAGCCATATTCCTTATTGCCTTACCAGAAACACCAGCGGTCGAGCCGCGTGGATGGGCGTTCTGGGAGCAAGATGGGCAGGTCGAATGGATCGGCCCGCGACATACCAATTTCCCTGACGGCTCGGTCTGCGCTTATCACCCCATGCTCGACAAAGCTTGGTCGCCAGGTGGTGATTTGTGCACGTTGCTCGACCTTTATAGCGTATGGGCGCTTCGTCACCTTCATTTGGTGGTGTTTGATCGGTGGCCGGGACGCCAGTATGCGATGCCTGATGAACTGGGCCAATCTGATCCCTATTATCGGCTAACTCAGTTTAAGGAGGCCGAGCTTTGCAGCTGCGGATCAAATCGGCGCTATGGCGAATGCTGCCGGCCGCATGACCTGAAACTGCCCTTTCTGTCAATTCTGCACGCCTTCAAAAGGCGTAATCTCGGTCTCGGCATCCTTGGTCGAGCGCCCCCCGCCGAAATTCCAGCGTTGATCGCCCAAGGAGGACAAAAACCTCCACCTTCCATGTTAGAGGTTCACTCCGCTCTGCGGGCGCATGTCGCGGACGTCAGCCGGAATCCGTAGCTCTACATCCCGTAAGAGATGCACGATCGGGTCAGAGGGGGAAGCATGCCGCTCCTGACGAATCCCCAATGCCAGGTGCCGACGACTTCCGAGCCCTCGAACCAAGTCGAAAAGTTCAGCTTCGGAAAATGCAGCACGCGGGCCGCCCATCATATTTTCTCAATATCGTGGTCGCCTGGACCCTTTGCCCATGGGGTCCAGCCCTTGCATAGCCGTTGCGCCAATTCGCTGTTTCGCATCTTCATTCCTACGGAATGATGGATAAAATAACGGGGTATATCCGTCGGAATAGGGAAGTCTACGAACTGCCAGTAGGTGGAATTTGGCAGAATTTACCAGATTTGTTCATCACTCTTGCACCAAATTCAACTTTAGGAGATGCTAACTCGGCCTTGGGAGGGCTGGGGGATGAGAATAGAAGCATTTGTGGCACTTGGTGCCACGGCAGCGCTGGGCGGCTGCCAAACAAGCAATCAAGCTGACTACATGCAAATAGGCTACGGGCCTAGTTTCGACGTCGCCCACGCTCAATGCGAAATGCATAAGGGGTCGGTTGACCAAGGCTATATTGCTATCGGGTCCCCGGGCTTTGTTGCGGGGGCCGGAATCGGCAATGCCCTCGGCAACTTGGCTGCCGAAGACCAGTATATGAAGAACTGCCTCATCCTAAGCGGGTGGAAGCGTGCCCCGCATGGCCAGAGTGCCACGGCAGCTCCAGCCGTTGCTGGTGGCGCGCCACCGACACCCTATGGGATCCAGCGCGCACCTGGCAGCTGGATCAATACGGCGCTGCTGGACTGGTCAGACGCGAATAACAAGTGCGTCGCCGGCGACAAGGCCGCGTGTGGGACTCGAGCGAAGCTTGGTGCGCAACTGAGAGCCGCCGGCATAAACCCGGCGCCGGTCTAGGGGCCATGCAGTGGAACCTGGCGATCTGCCTTGGCATCGTTCTGGCATTGAGCGGCTGCGCAGCGGATTATCTCAATCACTACGACAGCGTGACGCTCTCTGCCGGCGACGCCAATCGCGCCAATAGCCTCGCCCAGACAGTCGACCCGTTCAACCCGAACAGTCAGAACACGCATATCGAGGGCGACGGCCAGCGAACAGCTGGAGTCATCCAGGCCTTTCGCGGAATCCCGCTGACACCGCCAGGCCAAGGTGCGCGCCAAGGTGGCGGCGGGGACTCTGGCAATCATCCATGCGATCTGCGCAATGGGGTTGACAGCCTAGGCCGGGCTTGCGGTGAACGTGCCGCCGAAGCGAAACCGGGCGGCCGCACCGGACATGAGGCGAACTAGCAATGCTGCGTAGAATGCGATCGCCTCGCCGGAGGCCACTTGGCGTGGTGCAAAGGCGCCTGATCTTGGTGACGGTGGCCGCGGCTGGCGCTCTGGCTGCGCAAACGGCCATGCAACACAGCGACCGCATACCTGAGTTCCATCTGCCGAACTGGACCAGCGCGGGCTTGGCGACGATTGCCGGCGTGGCATCCGTCATCGACGGCGACACGATCGAAATCCACGGACAGCGCATCCGCTTCAACGGCATCGACGCGCCGGAGAGCCAGCAGCTTTGTAAAAATGCGAGCGGGGCCGACTATCCCTGCGGCCGGCGATCGGCACAGGCGCTTGACACCTTCCTGGCCGCGTCGAAGCCAGTGCAATGCACATTCGTGACCTGGGATCGCTATCACCGCTTTGTCGGCGACTGCCAGCGTGCCGATGGCGCCAGCGTGGGCGCTTGGATGGTCGAGCACGGCCAAGCGATCGACTGGCCCCGCTACAGCCATGGTGCCTATGCAGCGCAGCAGGGGAAGGCGGAAGCGGCGAAGGTCGGGCTGTGGGTCGGAAAGTTCCAAGCGCCGTGGGAACGGCGCGCCGGGCATGGAGACAATGCCCAACCGGCGGTGAGCCAACCGCTCGGCACCATCAGCCGTCAACAGGTAGCGCAAAGCTACTCATGCCAGCCGCGGCGGAAATGCTCGCAAATCAGCTCGTGCGACGAGGCTCAATGGTATCTCAGTAATTGTCCGTGGGGCGGCAAGCTCGACCGGGATGGCGACGGGCAGGCGTGCGAAACCTTATGCTAGGAATGGCGACGATGACAGCGAGACTAATTGGACTGGCTGTGGCTTTGTGCCTGCCCTTTCAGATGGTTGCGCTTGCGGCGGGAGAACCGACTGTGGTCTCCTGCAAGTTTGAGCACCTGCCTCCGATGCTGCTAACGTTCCGTGGCGGGATGGGAGCTAACGACAATACTCTGCAAGTCGGACAAACCCCGCCCGTTTCGTTAAGCGTCGGATCAAGTTTGATGGTTGCCGAAATAGGGGCACAGGAGCTGACGTTTTCCCTTCGAATGCCCACCTCTGTTTCAATAGCCGCGCCTGGGAATGACGTCATCACATACTACGGAGACTGCATTAGCTCCCTACAACCGCGAGGATAACCGGTGCGGCTACTTCTAAGGGCTGATGGAGCCGAGCGGCGCAACTGGCTGGATTTATTCTCGGCTCCGTTCGACCCTTCCGTTGAGGTGCTTAGTCAGGACGGGCAAGAGCATCTTGTTTTGAATGTGGCGCGGTTGGAGTCGAGCTCACGATCGAAGTGTTGTGAAAAAGCGGTGTGGCTCATTGGGAGCGACCCTCGGATGTGTGATGAAGCTTATGAGATAAGCCGATAAGCGCAATACGCGCCTATCGCGACTGCCGCGATGGCAATGATTATGGCGACCGCACCTTCGGCCGTCAGCCTGACCTTGAGGCTGGCACGCGAGGCAGAAATCTCAATCTTGCTCACGGCTTGTCTCCATCGCCGGCGCAGCCTTCGAGGCAGCGCACCATCCAGGCATTGAGGGACTGTTTGTTTGCCTCAGCTTTTGCCGCTAACCGCGTCCTCAAACTCTCCGGCATTCGCAAAGTGAATTTCACCTCACCCGAGCCGGCTTCAGGCATTTCACCGAACAGTTTCTCTATGAGCTCGGGGTCCCAGCTCATATTCTTTTCGAGCCACTGACGGGCCTCGTCCGGAGTCAGCGGTGTGATCGTGTCGTGATCATCTTCGTTCTGACCATCCATGAAATTGTAGCGGAAGAATGCACCATGGCGGGTCTGGTAAAGGTAATCGCCATAGCTCCACCACTCCTCATTGGAGGTCCAACCGCCGATCTGGGTTGCCGTTTCGGTGTTGTAGGTTTTGCCATCGATAATCCGCTTACATTTTATCGGACGCATGAAGCGCTCCATCAGTTGCCGTCAACTGATAAGGTAGGTGACTTGCCGTCACCTGTCAACACTTGCCGTCACCTGATTTAGCATGACTCAATGTGACAATGTCCTTTATCAGTGATTGTGCGCGTAAAGTTCAACGCCGCTCTATCGTCTTAATGGTCCGCGCCATCTCTCGTTCTCACAGCATTGCTGCGCTTCTAAGCCATGCTGCAAAGGCGGGCTGGGGCCGAGCCACCGACACCAAAACCGGAAACCATACCTTCGGGCGACCGTCGACCGGATGAGGCGACGCTCGATGAAGTCAAGCGCTACTCATACAGAACTCTCGATTGCGACTAAGTTGCTTGCCAGACAACGAGAAACCCCTGATAGAATGGTCAGGGAGATCAAAGTCATGCTTGAACGAGGGGATCGTGTCCCGCTGCGTGGTGTAGCTGACGGCTTGGTCGCCGCGCTCTCCGGCATGGGGCCGGGCTGATCAGCGTGCCACGGCTGGCAGGCTGATCAGAGGATCATCGCTCATTTGGCTGATGGTTTCCAGCGTCATGTATCTGGCGCGCTGCACGGCCCATTCGTCGTTCTGTTCGAGCAGGATAGCGCCAACCAGGCGGACGATGGCGCCATCATTTGGGAAGATGCCGACGACCTCGGTGCGCCGCTTGATCTCGCCGTTGAGGCGCTCGATCGGGTTGGTCGAGTGCAGCTTGGCGCGGTGCTCCTTGGGGAAGGTCATGTAGGCAAGCACGTCGGGCTCGGCGTCGTCCATGATTGTCGCCAGCTTCGGCACCTTCGGCCGGATCTGGTCGGCGACGGCGCGCCATTGCGTGCTTGCGGCCCCGGGCGTTTCCTGGGCGAAGGCGGTGGCGATGAAAGCGGAGACGACGCGGCGCCCGCTCTTGCCGGCATGGGCCAGCACGTTCCTCATGAAGTGGACGCGGCACCTCTGCCATGTCGCGCACAGCACCTTGGTGACGGCCGCCTTGATGCCTTCATGGGCATCGGAGACGACGAGCTTGACGCCGCGCAGGCCACGGCGGGTCAGCTTGCGCAGGAACTCCGTCCAGATCGGCTCGGCCTCAGACGTGCCGACCTCCATGCCCAGCACCTCGCGTCGGCCGTCCGCATTGACGCCGACAGCGATGATGACGGCGACCGAGACGATGCGGCCGCCGCGGCGCACCTTCAGGTAGGTGGCATCGATCCACAGATATGGCCAGTCGCCCTCGATGGGTCTTTCAAGGAACGCTTTGACCTTGCCGTCGATCTCTTCGCACAGCCGGCTGACCTGGCTTTTGGAGATGCCGCTCATGCCCACGGCCTTGACCAGATCGTCGACCGAGCGGGTCGAGATACCCTGGACGTAGGCCTCCTGGATGACGGCGGTCAGCGCCTTCTCGGCCATGCGGCGCGGTTCGAGAAAACCGGGGAAGTAGGAGCCCTTCCTGAGCTTGGGGATGCGCAGTTCGACGGTGCCGGCCCGCGTCTCCCAGTCGCGCTCGCGATAGCCGTTGCGCTTGGCCGTGCGCAACGGGTTCTTCTCGCCATAGGCGGCGCCGGTGGCGGCCCCAACCTCCAACTCCATCAGCCGCTCGGCGGCAAAGCCGATCATCTCGCGCAAGAGATCGGAATCCGGAGTCTTCTCCACGAGCGCGCGCAGGTTCATCATGTCGTCGGTCATCGGTGGTCCTTCCGAAATGGGTTGGCGTCAACAACCAAACCCTACCGGAAAGCGCCGATGACCACCGCAAAGCCGCTCGCTCGCTACAGCGCTACCAACGGCGCGCTCGCGAGCAGCTTCGCTACCGCCGAGCTACACCACCTCATGGGACACGACCAACGAGGGTCGCAGTGGTTTCGTTGGGAGCCACATATTCATGCGCCCGGAACGATCTTCAACGATCAGTTTGGTGCAGACTCTTGGGAGGCTTATCTCTCAGCACTAGAGGCCGTAACTCCGGCTCTAAAGGCGATCGGAATTGCCGACTATTACGGGATCAGTACGTATCAGCGTGTGCTGGCCGACAAACAGCAGAACCGCTTGCCCGATTGCGACCTTATATTCCCCAACATCGAAATGCGACTTGGGATTGGCACGACTAGGGGCAACTTCGTCAACATCCACCTTCTAGTTGACCCATCAGACCCCGACCACGTCGATCAGATTACAACGATGTTGAGCCGTCTGACATTTCGTGTCGGGGACCAAGACTACGGATGCACAGCTCCTCAGTTGACGCGTTTAGGTCGACGCCTCAATTCAGCGCTTACCGATGATCGTGCTGCGCTTGCATATGGCTCGCAGCAGTACAAAGTGTCGATTGAGGAATTGCGTAGCCGATCAAAGCTCGGCTGCGTCTCGAAGCAGTTCTCGTAGAATGCGGCGAGGGTTTCGAACTCTCCAACCAGGGTCCAGGTGCGGCGTTCCTTGGGATAGTCCGCTTGCCAGCGTCGGAACGCACGGACGCTCTCGACAAATTCGATATCCTTGCGGAGCTAGAAGTCGACCGAAACCGTTCCAGCCCCCGGATGCTCAAGCTTGAGCTTGGCAAGGTCGAAGCTGTCCTTGACGACCTTCAAGGGCTCGAACTTGGAGAGGACCGCGACCGGATCCTCGCCCTCCCTTGTTTGCAGGGACAGACGCTCGAACAGCCATTTGGAGATGACGCTCTCGAACATCGCGTCGGCCGCAGGCCCATCCATCATTCGCGACCCGGGATCAAGTCCCGTTTCGACGGCATAGGCCATGATAATCTGCTGGCAGAACGCGTGAATCGTGCACACGGTTATCTCGTCGAAGGCACCGATTGCCGACTTGAGGACAGCCTTCCTTTCGTTAAGCAGCTCAAGGGTTACAGCGCCGCGCAGGACCTTCGGGATTTCTCCGGCCAGCAGCTGGGTTGCGTATTTGCGAATGCGCAGCGACAGCTCGCTGGCAGCCAGTTCGGTAAACGTAATCGCGGCTATGCTGTGGGGCGGCGCACCGTACAACATCAGCATGACGACGCGGCCGGCAATCAGCGACGTCTTGCCCGTGCCCGCAGCCGCTTCGACCAGCAATGTCCTGTCGAGTTCCGAGAGAACGCGACTGCGCTCGAGGGCATCGCTCAGCATCACCGCTCCCGCCAAAGGGGCGCGAGCTTGTGCTGCGCGGCGTTGAAACCTTCATCCTTGCGCCCCTGGTACCGGTCGAGCGCCGCGGGCAGCGCGATCCTGAGTTGATTGTAGCCAGCGAACGCATCTGGTCCCGGATAGGCGATCCCAGCTCTGAGCCCTTCGACCGCGATATCGATGAAGCGCAGCAGCGTCTCTTCCGCTTGCTCGAGCACGTCGCCTTCAAGACGCGCCGGAGGTTCCATGGTGTCGAGGTAGACGAGACGGGAGATGATCGTGCTCACCTCGGGGATTAGCTGTTTGATGGTGACGGCGTAGAGTGCGCGCTGAACCTCCGCTCCGCCGCCAAGGATGACGTCGCGCAGATCGCGCGGCGTCTTGCCGGTCTTGTAGTCGGACATCCGGACGCCACGGCGGTCGGACTTCACGTCGACACGGTCAATGCGTCCCTGCAAGAGCATGCCGAAACGGCCGATCAGGACCTCTTGGTCTTCGCGCCAGGGATCGGAACGCTTTGCCTGCGACTCAGGCGTGCCGAATGGCACCTCGCTGAAGCTGTGGGTACCAGGACCGAAGCGGTCATCGACCGTCAGCCCGCGGCGGGCCCGTCGCCGTGCCTCTTCGATCGTGTCCAGCCAGAGCAGGCTCGGCGGCACTGCGCGGGCAAGCGGCCAGTGCTCCGCGATGCTGTTGGCTGCTGCCTCAAGCGCGCTCTCGATTTCTCCTGGCGTTGCGCTGACAAGGCTGGGCATGCGCTCGACCGCGAGGCGCAGCAATTCATGCACCAGCTCGCCGAAGGTCATCGCATCGAGTTGCAGCGGCTGAACCGCGAGCTCAGGCGCGGTCATCCCCAACACTCTTAGCCACACATAGCCCAAGGGATCACGCAACAGCCGCCGCAGTGAGGTAGCGGATTGCGGCAAGCTCAGAGCGCGCAGATCGCTTGCTGGAAGGGCGCGCCGGCGCTGATCTGCGGCAATTCCATGGTGTTCAAACCTTCCGAGAACACGCCGCTCGGTGCACTGAAGATCGCCGAGATCCTGGTCGAGGCAGGCCTGCCCAAGGGCCTCTACAATGTAGTCCAGGGTGACCGCTCCACTGGCCTGCAACTTGTCAACCACCCCCATGTCAATAAGGTCTCGCTGACAGGCTCTGTGCCGACAGGCCGCAAGGTGGCGGAAGCCGCTGCGGGTAGCCTCAAGCACGTCACTATGGAACTCGGCGGCAAGTCGCCGCTGATCGTCTTTGATGACGCCGACATCGACGGCGCAGTGGGCGGCGCCATGCTCGGCAATTTCTACTCGACCGGCCAGGTCTGCTCCAACGGCACTCGCGTCTTCGTCCAGAGGGGCGTGAAGGGTGAGTTCCTCAAGCGGCTCAAGTCGCGCACCGAGGCGATCATGATTGGCGATCCGGAGGATTATGCGACCCAGATGGGTCCGCTGATTAAGCGCGCCCATCAGGAGAAAATTCTAGGCTACATCGAGAAAGGTAAGGCCGGGGATGCGACGCTGATAACCGGCGGCTCGATCCCGAATTCGGTTTCCGCCGAAGGTTGTTATATCCAACCCACCGTCTTTGCCGATGTAACTGACGGCATGGAAATTGCACGCGAAGAAATCTTTGGACCGGTGATGTGCGTACCCGATTTCGATCATGAAGAAGAGGTGATCGAGCGAGCCAACGGCACCGAATTCGGCCTTTCCGGGGGCGTGTTTACCAACGACATGGCGCGGGCCCATCGGGTGGTAGACCAAATCGAGGCTGGGCTTGTGTGGATCAACACCTATAACCTCTGCCCCGTGGAAATTCCGTTCGGCGGTGTGAAGCAATCGGGTTTCGGGCGGGAGAATTCGCTGGCCGCGATCAATCATTATTCGGAATTGAAGACGGTCTATGTGGCGATGGGTAAGATCGAGGCGCCGTACTAGCGGCGATGACGTTGCCGGATGCGACGTGCTTTTTCCCTAAGGACCAAAATGCATAGCGCTTGGACCTCAGGGCGTGCGTTTCGTCTCCATCCTGCCCTACGATCGGCCGTGCAATTCAGCTTCGTTCTTAAACCTCGCGGTTAGCTGAATGTAGGTATCGACCGTTGCGTGAGACGGAAGTAATTCTCTAAGTCCTTGAAAAACATGGTGATGCCGGCAGGAATCGAACCTGGCCCGGGAAGGGCGAGCCGGGGTAAATGTTCGGGGTTCCAGGGGAAAACCCATCCCGCGTAGGCGATGCGCGTGATCCTCCGGTGTGTACTTGGAATTGTTGGTAAAAATCTGAAATGCTCGTGAGTCTTCGACCAAGGCCCGGATGAAGTCGACAGACCCTTCGATAGGTGATCCCGCACGCACGAGAACGCCATCCACGTCGATTAGGTGCGCGATTTCCATCGCTGTCTCCAAGGTTTGATTGAGTGGGAACAAAAACGGCGCCGCGGTTGCGGAGGCATAAGATGCAAAGGCAGTGCGCCTTGAAAAGCCATTCAGTTCTGCCGTCTTACAAATAGGATGCTCTGGCGTACAAAAAGGCGAGCCCGCCCTTGCTGCTGAGCGGGGCGCCGATCGCAATGTCGCCTCGGCTTTCACTACCTTGAACCGGGAACTGCGCGAACGCGGTAGCGTCAAGAGCCGGTCCTGGAACGACTCGATTTTGTTATTCCGACGTCCTGATTCCGGCTATACTTGTAACGAATTGTGTGGGAGGGGCATTTAAATGATCGATGCTGATGTATTTGACTTTGTCGAGCGGTGCCGAAAGCACTCCTTGGCCAAGACGCTTCTCGGCGACCTTCTTGAAACAGTGAGGAATCTCGGCTTTGAGCACCTTATCCTCAGCGGGGTTCCTCTCGGGGGGCAGAAGCTGGGGCCAATGGTTGAATTGAACGGTTGGCCCGAGGGTTGGTTTGAACGTTATGTCGAAGCCGAGCATGCTGCTGTTGACGGCGTTTGCATCTATTCGGCAAAAACCTTGAAGCCATTCCTGTGGGCCGACGTTCCGGCAAAGTGGTCCGAGACGGAAGGCTCACGACGCGTTGCGGGTGAAGCAACCGAGTTCGGCATTTGCAGCGGTTTTGCCGTGCCGATGCTAAGCGTCCACCATTGGCAGTCAGTATTGTCGTTTGCTTCTTCGCATAAGACCTGCATGCTCTCGCAGCGCCAGCAGGTCCAGTTGGTGACGATGGCGGTCTATGCTGGCATGTCGATCCAGGCTTTGTCGAACAGCGAAGACGGCGATGAAGGTCCGTTGACCGATCGGGAAAAGGAAGTGCTTTTGTGGGCGGCGGCCGGCAAAACATCGTCAGAAACCTCCCAAATCCTCGGCCTGAGCGAGCGCACGGTCAAATGGCACTCCACCCGGGCTCGGGAGGCGTTCGGCGTCGCCACGACCACCCAGGCCGTCGTCGAGGCGGTCCGCCGGCGTTTGATTCACCCATAGTTGTGTCAACTGTCCGATCGGACAGGTGACGTATTTTAGCTCGACTGCAACTATTTCCCCCAAGAACGATCGGGGGATCGCGCAAATGATCACTGCTCATATCGTCAACGCGCAAAACAAGCATCTTTACGAAACCGAATTCGACGAGTTCTTGCGTCGGCGGCACGACTTTTTCGTACACCAGAAGCGGTGGCGCCCCGCGAGCCCAGACGGTCGCGAAATGGATCAGTTCGATACGGACGCGGCCACTTACCTACTTGGTATCGAAGATGGCCGCGTGGTCACCTCGGCCCGATTGATACCAACAAGCGAGCCGCACATGGTTTCGGAGGTATTCTCTCATATGTGCGAGAAGTCCGGCGTTCCAAGGCGTCCCGACTGGGCCGAATGGACGCGCACTTTCGTCGTCCCCGACAAACGCGCAACCGGACTGCGGGGTACGTTGACCCAATTGTGCTGCGCGGTGATGGAATACGCCCTGGACGAGGGTCTGAGCGCCGTCGGCGGCGTTCAGGAAACCTACTTCATGCCCCACCACGGTGCGCTCAAGTGGCGGGCCGAGCCGTTGGGTATGGCGAGGGAAGAAAACGGTGAATGGTACATCGTCGCCTACATCGAAGTGGATGCGGCGGCTCTGGCAAGCGTTCGCAGGATACTGGGCATCGGTCACTCGCTGCTGGTCCGTCGCGGGATTCAGCGGCCTTTCATCGAAAGCAGCAGCAATCTGCAGAACGTGCCTGCATAGCAAGCAATCGGAACCAGGAGGAGAGCATGAGGTCACGTGTCATCTTCATCGCCGCAAGTATGATTATTGGGCTTTCGTCTGGGACGCAAGCACAGCAGGTCACGGCCTCCGGATGCGCGGAAGCCGGCGTTGAAGCGGGGTGCGTCATGATAAAAGCCGACGACAAGCTCTACAACATCACGCATGCCAGCCCCAAGCCGGTGGCAGGAACCTACGGCACCGTAACCGGGACCGCATCGGGCGACGCAGATACCTGCCAGCAGGGCGTTCTTCTCAAGGCTGCCGAATGGAAAAGTGATCCCGATAAGGCCTGCGCCAACACACAATAGTCGAGTTGGGTCTACGCAAGGCCGGATGGCGCAGAGATGAGGCTATTCGAAACGCGAAGATATGAATTGCCGGCAATTTCTGACAATCGGAGGAACCGTTGAATATCGCCGGCATCCAGCCTCGTGTCATCAGGTGGCGCAAGCCAATAGATGCCGACATCAAGACACTCAACCTGGACCTTTCCCACGCCGATAGATCCAAGGCCTTTGCTTCCCACCAAAGGCAGCTCAGTATTCTGGCGGAGATCGGCGTTCCAATTGCAGAGGGGGCCGAAACAGCCAAGGAGTACGCAATTGACCTATTAAGGGTGGCCGCTGAGGTGGAGCACGCCCTTATGGTGCAGTATCTTTATACAGCCAATTCGGTCGTCGCCGGCAGCAGCGGAGAGGAGAATTACCAGCGGAAAATCTTGAACATCGCCATCCAGGAAATGGGCCATTTCGCAACGGTGCAGAACCTTCTGGTACTGCTAGGCGGGCCCGACGCCGTCTACGTTCAGCGCGATGTCTATCGCGCGAACAGCGACAAAAATCCGATCCCGTTCATACTGGAACCACTCACCCGCACGGTCCTCGCCAAATATGTTGCTGCAGAAATGCCAGCGGAGCCGCCTGCTCAGCTTGCAGATCAAGTGAAAAAGCTTGTTGCGCTCGCCAAGCAGGACTCCGGTATCGAGCCACATCGCGTTGGTGCGATCTATACGGTGCTCGAATGGTTGTTCATGGAGGAAAAAGACGCCGTCCGCTTTCTCAATCTTGTAGCCCTTGTGCCCGAACTGGGCAAATACCCACACCTGACGGATGCCGACCTTTCAACGCCCGCCGATATTGCTGCTTACCAGGCCGACAAGGAGGAATGGGATGGTGCCGCGGACTGGCCGTCCCTGCTTATCGAGCCGGCGCGCAGCAGGCAGGAGGCGGTCGCAGCCATCAGGCTGATTGCGGAACAGGGGGAAGGGTTTGAAGGAAACGAGGAGTCGCATTTTCACGAGTTCATCGAAATGTTCGATGCGTTTGAGGCCGGAAAGGTGAGAACGAAGAGCATAGCAACCTCGCCCGACCTGGGCACGGGTCATGGCGCAGAGCGACCTACATTGATCACGTCATCATTCACCAAGCTTTGGGGTCAGGTTTTTAGCCTACAGTACACACTGATCGTGCTGACCATTCAGCACGCCATCAGAACTCCGCGGGGAACGTCGCAGGACCCTGGCTTGCGAAAGGAAATCGCTGACCTCGCAATGCGCGGCATGCGCAAGATTGTCGAGGCTGTATCGGCTATACTGGCCAACCTTCCACTTGAGGACGGGGGCGCGCAGGTTGCCGGCCCGCCGTTTGACCTGGATCCCGCAGACCTGATTGTGTCGGATCCGGCCGGTCTGCCCGCACGCCAAATCGATCTGCTAGACAAACTCGAACCGCTCTATATCGAGATTCAGAACAGTGCGGAGTTCGGAAAAGATTCCGACTACCGCATCGAGGTCGCCAATCTCCGAAATATGGACAAGCTGCGTCGGCAGCTGTTCGAAAATCAACCCATTCCGACTGCTTGAATCCTAAATTGGAAGAGGACCAACGGATGCCCCGGTACAAGATCTTTCCTGCGATCGGTATTGCCCGGCTGGGCGAGGACCAGGATTTTTTCCTGGGGCCAGAGATCCCCGGCGGCGGGCCGACAGAGGCTGCAACCGGCGCCCCTGTGACAAGATTCAAGAATGCCGATAAGACGAGACTGCGCAAACAGGGTGCGCGGTTTCACCTGTTCGAATCGGAGGACGGGGTTACCTGGACGCCGGCAAATCTGCCTCCGTCAGCGACGGTGGAATGGTCCGTGACCCTTGAGAATAAAAAGTCAGCAATTGTTCGACCGCCCAACCCGCCGATCAAGTCCACACGGCCCGCTCTCGACGCAGCAGCAGCGGGAATGCACATCAAGGGAGGCACGAAGTCCGTCGCGGGCGCCAGTGCGATCGGTCCGACACTGGCTGGGATGTTCAAGACAACCGCCAACGGTTCCGCATTTGAAGTCCCGGTCGAGCTTGGCAGTCTTCGCACAGACGCCAACGGCATGCTCATTCTGCTTGGGGGGAATGGAATATCGGGCGCACCGCCTGGCACCCCGATCGGAGGGAGCTACTATCGAAATCCCAAATGGTATGACGATGTTTCTGACGGACCGGTTACGGCGAAAATCAGCATCGGTGCCGGCGACGCTCCCGTATATGCCGAGGGCGGCGCTTGGGTCGTCGTGGCGCCTCCGGACTACGCTCCGGGCATTGGCGGGATCGTCACGCTCTATGATGTCATCCGGCAAGTCGGGATCGACCAGCTGGGATTGGCGCCTCCGGCTGCGGTCCCATCATTTGATCTCGACATCCTGCCGTTGATCCAGCGAGCACGCCGTTATCGCTGGGTGCAGGATGAAGCGACGTGGCAAGACCCGTCGTTTGAAGATCCGAAGCTGCGAAGCAGGTCCATCTCGGATCAGCCACTACGTGCCACGGTGCAAGCGCTGATCCTGAAAGCAGAGAAACTGCTTGAAGGTCATACCGATCCGGCAGGGCCAAAGTTTGAAATCAGGCAAGCGCAGAAATCGAATCTCGCGGCGTGGGTAGCAGGAAATTTTGACGATACGCCAACCTCACATGGTCCAACGCCAACCGCGAACGGATTGACAAGAGCCGCTCTCGAGGGCGCGGTCGGACAGGGTTTCTGCCCAGGCATCGAAGCCGGAATCATAGTCCTCGATACGACGCTGTACACTTCCCCCTTTGACTTCCGCATTGACCAATCGACGGTGGCAGCCGGTGATCTGACGGCCCTGATGGCCCAGCCCTGGCAGGCGGATTTTCTAAAATGCAATACCAACTGGTGGCCAAGCCAGAGGCCAGATACCGCGTTCCAGGATCACGATAATTACAAAAACTGGGTCCGCGGGGCCAGTAAGCACAGTTTGCTGGTAGAGCGATTTCCCCGGCTAGGCTTCATAGTGCAGGACGGTGCAAACGAGGTATTTCTGGAAGCCGAAAGAGATCCCGCGATGCCAAATACGCCATGAACAGAGGCGGCCGTATCGTGATCGTCGGGGCCGGACCGGCAGGATGCGCTTGTGCGCTTGCCCTGGGTCGCCTCGGGTATGCCGTGACACTGCTGAACAGCGAGCGTCCAGCAGTGTGGCGGGCAGGGGAAGTGTGCGGGCCGAAGCTTGTGCAATATATCTCCAGCACGTTCGGCATCGCCCTGCCTTCAGAGGCGGCATACCCGCTGTCCTATTTCCATTCGTGCTGGGGGACGACGGAACTGGCAGGACATTCGTACAAGTTCTGGTCGGCTGGACCAGCCATTGTTCTGAACCGGTCCGCGTTTGAGCGGTGCCTGCTTGATGCAGCGAAATCGATCGGCGTGGACGTGCTGGACGGCTACAGAGCATCTGCTTGTGGATGGGACGGGCATCGGTGGCGTCTAAGCGGAGTATGCGGGGACGAGGAATTCGAGCTTGATGCCGATTTCGTTATCGAGGCGGTCGGACCACGAACCAAGTCGATTGTCTACAGTGATGTTGCAAGGCTCTTTTTCGATGACCAGGTCTGTCTTTCCTTCGAGGCGGATTGTGCCGGTCTCGAGGACGAGGGAGCAATCGTGGAATCCTGTACCGCAGGATGGTGGTATGCCTGCCGGATCAGTTTCGATCGCCAGATTGTCTGCCTGTTCACGGATGCCAGCCTTGTGTCTGGCCTCCGCCGTGACCAGTTCGTGCCTGAGCAACTTTCGTTGACCAGATTTATCAAGGCCCGAGCGCAATGGGATTGTGCTGCTGTCTTGAGGGTTTCCAGCGCAAGAACGTCCGCGCGCAGCTTGCTGTGGCGAGGTCGGTGGATTCCTGTGGGGGACGCCGCATTATCGCTGGACCCGGTATCCGGGACCGGAATCGAGCGCGCGGTTGCCGATGGGGTGGCTGCCGCGACAGCCATTTCCGCATCTGCGGACCATGGGACAGACACGCCGTTGCGGGCGTATGCCAGGCAGCGCGCAGCGACATTCCAGAAAGCGCTTCTGAAAAGGCGAGCGATTTATCAGATGGAACGGCGCTGGAAGAGCCATCCATTCTGGATGACACGCTTATCAGGCGTGTCATCCAACGGGATCTGAACAGGATCATACCAAATGTCCGCGACGATCTGCTACGATAGGGCCCTCTTCTGGATACAAAGTAGATCATTCAAAACGATGACAGACCAACACGTCGAGCTTTTCGTGAGGTTTAATCCGCTTGCGGACACCGAGGTCGTCCACAGCTGGTTTGAGCAGCATGGGCTTTCGGTCGCTCCAATGAAGGTTGGCGCGTTGCTGACAGGATCGAGATCAAAAATCGAAAAAGCTTTTTCCGTCTCCCTAAATGAAATCGCGCCTGCAGCTACCCTGCCGCTGCCGGCGGAACTGCGCAGCCACGTCGAAAGCGTCACACTCTTTGAGCCGCGTTCCTATCATAACTGAGAGATATGGAGAGCACGATGACCCGTTTTGGCCTCCCGATCGAAACCGTATCTGACAACCCAATCCCAGCAATGGTGATGGGTTATGTGTCTGTGCGAGGAAAAGCATCAGTTTTTGAGGAGGATAACAAAAAACTCAAAACCACGTCCCAGGCCTATCGCGCTACCAAGGGCGATCGCGATGCCGTGCGCCGCGAACTTGAGAAGAGCGGCTTTTCAATCGTTGCTGAAAGCCTGCTCGGGTTTTCGGTTGCCGCTCCTGGCGGCGCTTACGAAACGATTACCGGCGCTAAGCTGCATGCAAAGGAGCGGTTCGTCTATTCCGCCGGCGGCTACAGCCAGTACGTCACGCATCTTGATATTGTCGGTGACAAGCAACCAATGGCCCTCGGCGTTGGGATGGTCAAGTCGAAGAGCCTCAAGATCGATGGCATCGTCCTTGAAAAACCGCGGATCTATCATGCCGTTTTCCCTTCTCCGGTTCCTCCAACCTCGCCCAAGTACCACCTGCGTGTTCCAGGCGACGTCGCTCTCACGTTGAACGCGATCGCCTCACACAACAAGGGCTTCAAAGGCAAGGATGTTCTGGTCGCGATGCCGGACTCAGGATGGTATCGCCACCCCTTCTTTACGGCCAACGGCTACCAGATCAGAACGCCCGTGGCGGTCGTGGAGGGAACAAATCGCAGCAAGGACCCTCAGGGTCACGGCACTGGCGAGTCTGCTAACGTCTTTGCCCTGGCACCGGAATGCGAGCTTCAGCCGATACGGGCAAGCAACAACAACGGTGACCTGGTAGGTGCCGTAGCAGGATTCCTGAAGGCTAAGGAAATAGGCGCGAAGATCATAACCTGCTCGTGGGGAGGGGACGGGACGTACCCGCCGCCTGGCCTCCCCGACGAGGCCGATATGGCGCTGGCAGCCGAAATTCAAGACGCCATAGAGCATAATACCCTGGTCGTTTTCTCGGCCGGCAACGGCCAATTTTCGGTGGAGCCTCAGGTGAAAGGGGTCCTGGCCGCTGGTGGCGTCAACATGGACAAGAACGGCAACTTGCGAGCCTCTGACTATGCAAGTGGCTACCAGAGCACCTGGTTTGACCAACATATCGTTCCCACAGTGTGTGGTTTGGTGGGCATGCAGCCGCGGGCCCAGTATCTGATGTTGCCCGTCCCGCCGGGCTGCGCGATCGATCTTGACGAAGCCGCGCCTAATGATGACGATCCTTCTACTGACGGAACCCTGGCCGATGACGGGTGGGCACTGTTTTCTGGCACATCGGCGGCGGCTCCTCAACTGGCTGGGGCCGCAGCCGTACTGTTGGGCGCAAAGCCTGCGCTGGTGCCCGCTCAAGTAATTGAAGCGCTAACAGAGACCGCGGTCGATGTGGTCGTGGGGCGTAGTTTTCCTCAGCGCTTCAACAGCCCGGCAGGGCCGGGCATCGATTTGGCAACGGGAGCAGGGCTGGTGAATTTGGATGCTGCCCTGCAGTACGCGCTCTCAAAATTCTAGCGAAGCTGGATCGCGCAAAACGCATCGCTCGATATCGTTGAGCGCGAGACAGTTCCGCCATTTGCCATGCCTTCGCTCGTCTTGATGCATTTTTGAACGAACCATTCTGCCAGCGGTAAGTCACGAGAGGGAGAAGTCATGGGGGTGACGATACTTCGGACGTCGGGTGGCAAGCTCGACAGGACAAATGAGAAGGCGCTGAATGCTCTCATCGAACGGATCGGCAAGGGCTCGCCCAAGGTGCTGGTGCATCTGCATGGTGGCCTTGTTGATCAGGCCTCGGCAGAGAATATGGCTGGCCGGCTCTCCGGCACGGGCGATGCCGCCTACAATGCGCCGGCTGACTGGGAGCAGGTCTATGTCGTCTGGCGTACCGGCACCTTTGAGACACTTGCCCGGAAGTGGAAGGACCTTGCGACAAACGATCGCCTCTACAAAGCGATCCTGAAGCGGCTGCTCAGCTTCGTGAGCGGCAAGGTTCGTGTAAGCGCCATTGCTGGACGGTCATTGGCGCAGGAGCGCGTGCTGACCCCGGCGAACATTCAGGCTCGACTGGCATCCGGCAGCGACGATCCGTTCGGTGATGTCGACGCCCTCTATATCGCGCCAACAGGTAGCAGGTCCGCAATCGGAGTGGCTGATGAGGCTGACATGGAGAGCGAGCTGAAGTTGGAGTTGCAACTCGATACGGACATCGAGGAGGTGGCGAGCGGTATTGAAGAAAGCCTTGCTGCCGGTCATCCCAAGGTCGCCCGAAAAGGTTCGTCGGGAGACGCTGCCCTGGGAAAGGAATCGTTCGACCGGCTCGACACGAAGATCCAGAAGGAACTGAAGGCGCAGGCGTCCACGCTTTCCTCCACACGAGGTATCATCTCCGGCGAGATCGTCCGCAAGATCATCACACATGGCGTGAAAATCGGCATGCGCTCGATCAATCGGTATCGCGAGGGCCACGATCACGGTCTGCACGCCACCATCGTTGAGGAAATCGCACGGGAGTTGTACGCCGGCGTCATCGGATCGGCGATCTGGAGCATGATGAGGGACAACGCCTCCGAGCACTTCGAGCCCACAGGTCTCGGCAGCCGCCTTTTTGCCGCTATCGCGGATAATCCGCGGGCCAAGCTGCTTGTCGTCGCGCACAGTGCAGGATCGATCTTCGCAAGCGATCTGCTGCTATGGGCGGACAAGCACAAACCTGATCTCGAGACCGACCTAGTGTTCCTGGCTCCCGCCGTCCGGACCCTGAAGTTTGCTGCCGCTCTGGGGGCGTCAGAGGCGCGCATCCGTCGATTTCGCATGTTCGCAATGCAGGACGCGGTCGAGCGCCGAGACGCCCTGTTGGGGACCGGGCTCGGGTTCATATATCCGTCATCTCTGCTGTATCTTGTCTCAGGCCTGTTTGAGCAAGGCGCATCAGACGAGATGTCCGATGCGCCGCTGCTCGGGATGCAGCGCTTCCAGGATCCCGGTTCGAGCTGGCTCAATGATGCTAGGGAGGGTCCTCCGCTCCAGCGCGTGAGAGCCTTCCTGGCCGCTGGACCGGATCGCATGGTCTTCTCCAAGGTTACTGGAGGAGATGGCCTCAATTGCGACGCCGTCTCGCACGGGGCATTCGATGACGAGATCGCTACGCTAAAGAGCGTGGCGACGTTTTTCGCCTGAGGTCCCCGATGGCGGCCTGGGCTTTCATCGTCGGAATCAATGATTATCCAACCGATTCGGGAATGGAGAAGCTGCACGGTGCGGTTGCGGACGCCGGGGAGTTCGCTGAATGGGCACTTCACCCTGATGGGGGCAATGTCCAGCCGAACGATCTCTATTTCTGGACATGTCCATCGCCGACAACCGCTCACCTCCAGCGGCTTCATCAATTCATGCTCACGCCGAAGAAATGGCCTATGGTAGCGCCAGATTTCGGGCGACCTCCCACCGCGTCGGAAATCAACATGGCGATCGGGCTCGTCGCGACCGCCGCCCTTGCGGCTGGCGCGTCCCGGCTCTACGTCTTCCTCGCTGGGCACGGTCTCCAGACCCGGCCGGAGTCCTATCTGGAGGACCCCCAGACCTGTTTTGTTGGTGGCAACTATCACCCGACGACGCGGACCGCGGGCTTGGTGCCTTGCGACGACATGATGCGGATGCTTAAGGCGCAGGGCCCGCCCGAACTGGTTCTGTTCCTTGACGCATGCCGTAGTGATGCATCGATCAAGGTGTCGCGTCCCGCAGGCCTCTGGGACCGCATCGCGGACCCCGGCCATCACCAGCGTTGCGGAATAGCGCGCAGTGCCCAGCCTCAGGCCGTCGCCTATGAGGTTCCGCACGACGCGCCTAGCCGCGGCGCATTCTCGAAGTTGCTCGTCAACGGTCTGCGTGAGCATCGCAAGGGAGGCCGGCTGACCTTTCGTGATCTCGATGATTATGTGTCGGGAGGTATAGTCGATCTCGTGAGACCGGCCTCCCAGTATCCAGACTTCAATGAACAGCCACGGCCCTGGCAACTTGTGCTCGCCTCCGGCCCCGTCATCGGCGCGGGCTCCAATCTGGTCGTTACTTTCTCGCAGGCGACGTTCGGTGTTGGAATCATGCTGGTTGGCGGGCCCGCCAATATCCGTATGCCCCTGACTGGAACGCTGCAGCCGCAGTCGATACCGCTTGTGCCAGGTGTCTATGCGTTGGAAACCGCTGCTGGCCAGGAACTCAAGGCCTTCCCCCATGTTGGTCCGGGAGATACCCATGTCAGCATCTGAAGCGGCAACCACAGCCAGCAGGCGAGGCAGTGGGCGCCTAGTGGTGACCGCACCGCTGGGCGCTGAGATATCGGTAACCGACGGCGGCTTCTCCAGAGTTGCGAGCGGCGTGACACTGCTCGACCAGGCGTTTTCCGAGGGTGTCTACACTGTTCGATGGGCCGCGGGCGAGCGCGGCCGGCAGTGGATCGTTCGGCTTCGGGAGAGTGCGACATTGCGGATACCCGAAGACGTCGGCTCCGGTGCAAGCGACGGTCCGCCTGAAGATGGCCGGCTCAAGGAGATTGCCAACGCCATCGCGGCACAGCCAACCCTGACGCGCGGCGCCGAAATCCTTGTCGCTGTCCTGGCTACGGACGACCAGACCAAGACAGATCTTGGCCAGAATATCGAACTGCGCGATCCAAACGGCAGAAGGATCAGCCGTGACCAGAAGCGCATCTACAATGGTGTGGCGGCCAGCTGGATGATTGTCGGGCATTCCGTTGCGCCCGGTCCGTTTGTTCTGCGCTATGAGACTTTCGAGCGCAAGATTGTCGAGCAGACTGTTTATGCAATTGAGCGCCGAAGGACAGTTGTGCTGCTGTCCTATGCACAAACCTCGGTCATTGCCCAGGAGAAGGGTGATGCGCGAATACGCAAGCGGCGCGGCATAGATCCTGCACGCACAACCATGGTGTCGCTGGCGGCAGGCACCGCAGGTAACCGTCTAGCGGAAGCGATCGCCACGGCGGAGACACTGCTGCACAAGCTGCGCACGCGGACCGCGCCGCTTGATCCTTCGGTTGCCGCGATGATTATCGATGACGACGATCCCTATCTGCATCTTTATGCGGCGGCTGCCGTGATCGCCATATCCGGGAGCGCGGTCGAGCGTCTTACGACCGTGCTTTCGGATGCGCCCGGCAAACTGACGGCGGGCATCAACGAGGCCACAACCTTGCACAACAAGCTCGCGAAGTACAAGGACTGGCCGGACGTGCGCTGCCTGGGCTGGAGGCTGGCAGCCGATCAGCCCGGAGCATTGCCGTCCGCGCCGGGGCTGCTGGTCGCGCCCATGCTGGAGATTGCCTGGCGCTGGGCGTCCGGCCACAGCGTGGGTGATCCGGCAATGGCCGTCGATCCGTTGATCGCCGCGACTGCCGCCAGGGCCAACCCGGGAGCGATTCCATGGCTTGTTGCCGGCACCGCGCCTACCAGGACCGGCGCGGGGCCTGCGACGGGCTCGGTAAGCGAGATCCAAATCGACCTGGCCCGGCTCGTTGATGGACTAAATAACATACTCAGCCGGTCTCCCGAGGTTGCGAAAGGCTTCGGTTCAAGGGAGCCGATTCGCAGGTTCGATGTGTCGAATATCGAGCCTGCAGCCGGGTTTGTCATTGAGGCCATACTGCGTTCCGGTGTGGCGGAGCGGTGGCTAAAGCCGGATAGCGCGCTTGTCCGGCAGCTCGCATCATCGCTAGCCACTCCACTCTCTTCGTTAGCACCATCGGTCAGGGCCGCAGCGCTTAAGGTGATGGATCTCGTCGAGAGCGGCAGCATGACGAGCGCTCTCGACGACGACCCCCATAAGGGCCGGTTTGGTGGAAGCGCAAACTACAAAGGCATCACCCTGTCGCTGAAGTCTTTTGAGGAATCCGTCAGCCAGGAGATCCTGGCACTCCGTCTCATGGTGGCCAGCCACAACGCCGGCCAGCCACTGCTTGGGCCGGTGACCTTCTATCTCCATCCAACCTTCACGCCGAGTTCCGAGATTGTACGCGTGATCGACGGCCAAGCGACTTTCTCCTGCTACGCCTGGGGCGCGTTTACGATCGGTGTTGAGACTAGCGATGGTTTGCGCGTTGAACTGGATCTTGCAGAAGACAAACGTCTGCCGGGCTGGTTCCGGGGGCGCTGACCGACTGCATCGTAAACACGGGAGCGGCCAGGGAACCGATATGCGGGACGGCGTCGGTCGCCATCCTGAAGCTTGAACCATCTGGGGTAGGAACACCCGGCAAAACCGGCACGTCTGTATCCTAACCTCGGCAGAAATGGAGGCCGCGAACGAGGGCATGAAATCCGGTAATAGGCCACTGAAAAAGTAGCACGTGATCTGCTGCGAAATGGTCGTGAAGTTGCATTTTTGACGAGATGTTGTCGGCCGAGCCGACGAGCGCGCCATCGATACAAGATTGCGGGGTAAGAATCGCGTGTATAAAACGCATATATTGAGTTATTTAGAAGTTGTGACGTAAATTTGTTGACTCCAAAAGCTGACAGGCAGAAACTCTTCTTGCATCTAATGGAGGAGAAAATGTCAGAAGAAAAGACTGCCACCGGTGAGGATGTCATCGTTCACGTTCCCCCTGGTACCGCCAAGAATGTGAAGATTGTCGAAACGGACCCTTCCGGCCGCGGCCAGGATATCACGATCCAGGTAAGCCGAGAACGAAAGGTCGTGGTTTCCAAGGCAATAGGCGTCATCGTTAAGTAGGCAAGGAGCAGACGGCTCAAACGTCGTCTGCTTCTTTGGCAAGGCACTTTGAAATGGACAGCAACGTCTCGCTCAGTTTCCCTCTTTCAGTGGACTCTTTTCGAAAATCCTTGGTTTTGTCAAACAGCCAGGAACAGATAAAATTCGAAGGGATTCCTCCCGGTATAGGATTTTCAATAATAAGGGATATTAATGATCAGGCTTCGCCTCTGGATCTGGCGGCAAGGTATAATGTTGATATCGATATTGTTCGAGAGTTTCTGCTGACCCTTTCCCGAGAGAAGCTCGTCACTGCGGAGAAATTACCCTTTTTCAAGGGCAGCCAAATTTCTGCTGTTCTGTCCTCTTGCTACAAGCAATGGAATGACACGCTCTTCTCTCATCGGCTTTGGACCTCGCTTGCTGATGGCACCGCTAGATCTGGCGTCGTGGATGGCTGGCTGATTGAATCCTATCATTTCATTCGCGGCGCAAACGCCCGCCTGTCATATGCTGTATCGTTATGCCAAGATCAGCGTATAAAATCGATTTTCGCCCACCACTATTCGGAAGAGTACGATCATTACAAATTCTTTGCGGAGAGCCTCTCAAGAAGAAAGATAGATCCTCTTCATATTGATGAATTGGGGCCATTGCCGTCTACTCTAGCTGTCTTGAATATGGCTCGGCGTGCCGCGCGGATCGATCCCCTGGCTTACGCCGCCTGCTCGGGCCTTCTTGAGTCCACGGGCAGTGATTCAGGCAGAGCGAGAGAATTCTACGGGTTGGTTGAGAAAAATTACGACCTTGATCAAAGCGGATTTGTAGAACCGATGGTGCGGCACATTGATCTCGATGAGGAGTTCGAGCATGGCGATGTAATGGCCGACGTCTTTAACCCTATAGAATATATTGAGGAAGAAAGAGCAAACACGATATTGCAAACTGTTAGCCTGTTTCGCGAGACGCTCTCTATGTGGTTCGATGAAATTGAAAGATATTACTATACGTCACCGTACCGGGCAGGCATAAGATACCGGTTTGTTCAAACAAATTCACCGAGGGACCGGTATGTTTATTCGCCATCCTGACGTCGCGCTCACAATGATCGAAGACAGCTGCCTTGTTGAGGATGCGGAAGTCCGTCTCCGTTTTTCGGGGGATAGCGCCATGCTGTGCGCGGCCGTTTTCGACGCTATCGAAAAGGTCGGAAGCGTTGAGGAAATTGCTTCTCAAACGGGATATTCGATTGCGAGCGTGAACAGTCTGTTGGACATGCTTTCGTCGGAAGATTTTGTCCTGAATGCGTCTTTCGGAGAGATGACCGACGCGCGCAGCGCGATCGAAAGAGTTCGGAGTGCTGGCCGGTTCTGGAACAAGCACGTTATGTGCCAGCGGTTCCCGCTTTCTCTGTTTGGAGCCCATGCTATCCGGGATCAGGTGCTGGGTTGGGGAATCGAGTTTTATATATTTGTGCGTGCTGCACGCGAGTATATGGCCAGAGGTGCAAGTCGAATTGACGGTCCGACGGCATCCTTGGGCGGCCTGTGGAGCCACTTCGCGGAGGAAGCGTTCCATGACGAGATATTTCGCCGTGGGTTAATCCGATGCGGCCTTTCGGAAGGCAATATCAACAATCGTGTTCCGCTGCCATCGACGATGGGCCTGCTCAATCACCTTTGGGAGGCAGCAGAAGGCGGGGAGCTACAGTACGCAAGCGTTTTTGCGCTGATGCAGCCATTGTCCGAGCCGGCCACGAGCGAGAGCATTGTGGATAAATACAGATTCCTAAAGAAGTCGTATCCATTTGCCTCGCCGTTATTTGAGGCATTTCAGACTCATGACGGTATTGATGTTGATCTTGGACATTCACATCTGTCGATAGAACCATTGATGCGAGACAGGGGCATGTTGTCGGCACATGAGATGCAAAGTATATTCAAGTCGATAAGACGCACCTCTGATTGTTTCGACATGTTTTTTAGCGGCATCCAATCGTATTATGGCAATGAATTAAGTGTGAGCTACCGGCAGGTTCCGACAGTTGGTGGGGCAATTTTGGCATCGGGCGAGCGCGTTCACTGAGACTTTTCCTAGCCAGAGGGACGGCCGCGATGGTAGAAACCGACAATGATACTCTGGTTGATCATCCGAACTGGTTTGGCCAAATCCGGAGTTTCTTCACCCCGGTCGATATCGATCACATGCTCAAGAAAAGCATCGATCTCGGAACGTATAATGGTGTCGTGACCAATGCGGTATCTATCTATTCACAGACACAGTCGGGCGCCATGCCGCTCGACGCTGCAAAATGGAGCAAGAACCGCGTCCAGACTTTTCTGAACTGGATTACCGACAACTATCCTCTTGGCAAACCCCTTGTGCAAAGCGCCGGGCAGGTGAATGCGTTCGCCATGGCGGGGCCGCCGGCACGCGTGCGCACCGAGGTTTCGGCTTTGAGCACAAAAGGACTCGGAAAGCTCAAGGATGGCTTCAGAGGTATCATGGCGCGTGACCCGTCCGACGCCCAGAGCTACTTTGCCCTTGCAGGCGTCCATTGGTTTCCAGCGATCGACCAGAACCCGCTTTTCCACTGCCTGCACCATGAGAACCGTTTTCTGGCGTGGCATCGTATCCACCTCAGGCGTTTTGAAGATGCGCTTCGATCGGTGCCAGGCTGCAGCGCCCTGACGTTGCCTTATTGGGACATCACGACCAAACCTCCCGCATTCCTCTATGAGGAGCCGTTCGCGCAATATCGCCTACAGGGCCAGATCGGGCATGGGTACGATCCGCTCACGACAAGTCACTATCCTGCTGCCGATATTATGACCAACATGAAGGGTTACAACATCTCCTTTCAGATCGCCAACTCGCTGAAGCAAACATCCTGGGAAGCCTTCAACAGGACTTTCTGGCCAGCTCACGACAACGGTCACGTGGCGAGTGGGACAACGATGGAAAACCAGGACATCTCCTCGTTCGACCCCAGCTTCTGGTTCTATCATTGCAATCTCGATCGGATCTGGCTGCAATGGCAAAAAGAGCATCAAGCAACCACGCTGGCGGGATTTAAGTCGACCTGCCTCGAACCGACGGCATGGCTCGACGTGCCCGCCCTGGGCGTGCTGCCTCCCTTTGAAGCCCACGTTTCCGATGCGATCGCGATGGCTGATGTCGACTACGCTCCGCCAGCCAAGGGGGTGCCGACCATGACCTTCGAGAACATGGGCGGCAACGTAGCCGCCGTGAAGTCGTTCCGGATCGACGGCGCTGCACCGCTATCCATCAGGGTCAAGGACATTAATCGCGCTGCGATACCCGGTACTTTCGTCGTCCATCTTCTCGCCGATGGGAAGGAGGTTGCGCGCCAGGCGTTCTTCCAGCCGACCAATCCGGGCATGTGCCAGAATTGCAGCCAGAACGCCAAGGTGGCGGTCGATTTTCGCGTCGCTCCGGCAAAGGTCCTTGACCGGCGGCTTTCCATCGAGATCCATGTCCCTGGGCAACGGGCAATCGGAACGAGATTTCCTCTCTCCAAAGTTGGTCAGCCTACCATTAATGTCCGCTATCTTGTCGAACCAGAGGACCTAGCCGCTGCTCCTGATGCGTCGAAACCCAAGACGCCGGGCCGCAGGAAATCAACCGGCCGCCGCGAAGGCTAGCAACAATGCAAGCGCCGCTCTGGACGCCCTTTCTCGAGCTCGCCAGCGGAAAGGCTGAGAATTGCGCGAATAAGGCCGGCACGGTGACAGGGAATGGAGACTTGCGGGCACTTAATCGGTTCGTTCGTGGGGCGTATGAATCCCATGGATGAAATTGCGGCTTGTCGGCAAAATCACAACATTGTGCCGGGCGTTTTTAGGCATGTCTGTATGCCAGGCAAGGCGCGCGGTCTCGTTCAACAACGATTTCTGGAGAACTCCGAGGGGAAAATATGGCACAGACATTCCTTCCACCCGCATTCCTGAAGGATTTCGACCGATCGCCGGCACGCGATCAGTTGTACGCCGACTGGCACAACGAAATGAATAGTCTCGCAGGAAGCGGAGCAACAGATTTCCCCGCGGCATTCAGTTCCATAGATCCTCCCGCAGGAAGCAACCCGAGGCAGGCGAGCCCCGAATGGACGGGGCTGCCCCGGACCATCAAGCGGATCGTCGGGCCGTCCGTAGCCACTGCTGCGAAACTGGTGGATGAGCCACGCCCCGTCGGCGCAATGGACCCCGTAGACTTGCGCGCTTACGATCCGTTCCGCGATTCTGCTGGAAAGCCCTTTCAAGGTCCGCTCTACAGATCCCAGGATGAGTATCTCGAATGGTCCGTTAAGCGTGATGCTGACGGCGTCATCAGCGAAGTCGTTTTCACCTGCGAAGGGCCCGAATATTGGGACCGGATTGCAACCGACGAAAAGCTTCTCCTTGGGCTTTATCGAGAAATCTGCGAGGACAATTCAGTAGCCCTCGATGACCTTCGGTTTGATCGCGATCTCACCTGGCTCAATCCCTATAGCGGCGGCAATGCTGCAGAGCGGTTTCCCAAAGGTTCGTACAACCGGTACAATCGCTGGAACGCGGCCCATGCTGTGCATCTCACACACCCGGCCAATACGCTGGGGGCCGAGATCTACCTCGCCCTCCTAGCAACGCGGCCCTACGGCAATCCGGTCCCTGTCACGAGCGACCCTGATCTCGTCTGCTGTGCGGCCTACGGCGGCATCAACAGGATGAGCGATCCGACGATCGGCTCGGGCGTCAACACTCAGGTCATCCAGCTGAAGCGCCGCGTCGCATTGAGAAATCCCATCGGTCTCTACATCAGGGGCATCCAGCCTAACATCTTCACCTTGGCCGATGGCACACCTTTCCAGGAGCAAGAAGGCTGCTGGACGGTGCTGCGGCCCGAGCCGAAGGATGTCAGCGACATGATTTTGCGCGCAAAGTTCCGCGTCCCTGACGGGGTCACGGTAAGTGGCAAACAACTCCGTGTTGGTGACCTTAGCCTTCACGGCGAGGCAGTTGTGACCGGAGGGCAGCTCGCCGATGTCGTTACAATGACACTTTATGCCCTTTCCATCCCGGGTGCTCCTGCCCAAGATCCCGTCGCTTGCGTTTTCGCGCCCTGCCGGGATGCGACTCATCCGGACTTCATCCAGGCCATACCGTTCGGTCAGACGTGCCCAGCTGGCGGCGTGTCGCCGCAGATGACCAGTCTGCTGACCGCTCGCGACACACATTTCAAGACTCATTGGGAACAGCTTTTCCCTGCCAACGCAAATGACGGTTCCCGCCGCTACTCACGCACGCCGAACTTTACGCGATGAGCCTAAGCTATCCGCTCGAGCCGGTGCTGGAGGCTGAGGAAATTCAGGGAAACGTCCTCGGCGGCTTCAACAAGGACCTGCAGGTCTTCATGTTTCTGCGGATGGCCGAGAACGATCTTGTCTCGACGCGATCCTGGCTGCATGATTGTGCCGCGCGTCTGACGTGGCTTGACGAAGTCGCATCGTTCAAAAAGAAGTTCAGAGCATTTGCGGGCGGCACCTCCGGGGCGGACCCTGGCAACCTGTCGTCAATCTGGATGAATATCGCGCTCTCCTATCCGGCCCTTCTCCGGTTAGTTCCCGATGCTACCCAGTTCGATCCGGTCTTCGCCGGTGGAATGGCTGCAGCGGTCGGAAGGCTTGGAGACCCTATGGATCCAAATGTGCGCGGGCACATCTCCAAATGGATTTTTGGTGCCTCTGGAAAGATCCCTGACATCCTTCTGATTATTGCAGCTGATCGGGAAGAGGATCTGCTGGACAGGCTGGCGAGCGAGCGGGCGCTGGTAGAGCAGGCCGGTCTTGTCGAGATGCACATAGATTACGGCCGCGACCTCGGCCACACTGGGGCCCCGGGGTCTTTTCCTCGCGGGCGGGAGCATTTTGGGTTCAAAGACGGCGTGTCTCAGCCGGCGGTGCGTGGCCGCCTGTCCCCCGGTATTGGCGACTATTTGGCGCCGCGCGATGGCTCAAGCCCTGCCGGCACCACCATCGAATTTGCCTCTCCTGGGCGCCCCCTGATATGTCCTGGCGAGTTCGTGCTGGGCTATCCCAGGCAGAGCGTAGCCAGCGGTCGGAATGCGGCTGCGCCCTGGCCGCTTGGTAACCAGGCCAATGACGTGGTTGTTGGCGTTCCTCCAATCGGGCCGCTTTGGGCCAGGAATGGATCCTTCCTTGTCTACCGTAGGCTCAACCAGGACGTCCCTGCGTTCAATCGTTTCTTGAGCAGGACCGCGCGTGAGCTGTCGTCGCGCCCGGAATATTCAGGCCTCACCCCGGAGCATTTTGGAGCTATGGTGGTCGGCAGATGGCGCAGCGGAGCTCCGCTTCTTCGTGCCTCGGCCAAGGACGACGAGCGTCTTGCCAGGACGTTAGGCGCCAACAACGATTTCGACTTTCTCAGTGCTGGCACTGCCGCCGATGGCTTCCCGCCAGCGATAGGTGACCCGTCGGGCGAGTTATGTCCTGCGGCATCACACATAAGGAAGGTCAATCCACGGGCGCTGGCGACAGACCAGGGAGGCGAGGTCAATTCCCTCATCAGGCGCATTCTGCGGCGCGGCATTCCATTCGGTGATCCGCTACCTATCGCCAGCGAAGTTGATCCTGCTGATGGTGACCGCGGACTGCTGTTCCTCGGCTATCAGGCATCTATTCGCGACCAGTTCGAATTCCTGCAATCGTTCTGGGCAAACGACGAGGGCAAACCTACGCCTCAGCTCACCGGAAAATCGGGCGAAGACTTGATCATTGGGCAGGGGACATCGCCCGCTCGTTCCCGCTTTATGATCGTTGGAAGCGATCAGGTTCGTGTTGACACGCCCAAAGGGGTGGAATGGGTATACCCAACCGCTGGAGGGTATTTCTTCTCGCCGTCCCGAAGCGCAATCGCGGATGTCCTTGGCAAGGTTGCGCCACAAAAGTCGGCTCGCTCAACCAAAAAGCGACATAAGACGTCACGACGATAAACTGGTGTCGGAGGCGTTGCGGCGGGAACCTGGCTGTAGACGTGTCGGGCAGCAGGTGAAGAAGAACGACTTCGACGGTCATGCAAGCCTGATCGGGGACAGCAAGCGCTGGATGCGGTACGACTTCAGATTTATGTCTAGGGTGACCTGCTACTGAACTGTCATCCAGCTGCGATTAGAGCCTCGACCGTTTTTGTTACGCCTTGTGGCGCGGGTTGAGCAACCGGCGGAGGCGCGGAGCCTTCCATCAGCACAGCGTCGGAGCCGGTTGCGGTGATGACCTGGGCATAGGCTGCCGGGGTCTGGTAGCCGAGCGAGGAATGTGGCCTCGCGGTGTTGAAGTCCTCCCTCCATTCGGCGATGGCGCTTCGGGCGTGGTCGAGACCGAAGAACAGGCTCTCGTTCAACAGCTCATCGCGCATCCGGCCGTTGAAACTCTCGACATAGCCGTTCTGCATCGGCTTGCCCGGCGCGATGTAGTGCCATTCGATCCTGTAATCCTTCGACCAGGCGAGGATGGCGTTCGAGGTGAACTCGGTGCCGTGATGGGAGACGATCATGCGTGGCTTGCCGCGCTGGGTGATCAGTTCCGTCAGTTCACGGGCAACCCGACGGCCGGAGATCGAGGTGTCCGGGATCGCCGCCAGGCATTCGCGCGTCACGTCGTCGACGACGTTGAGCACGCGAAACCTGCGGCCGCAGGC
This sequence comes from Mesorhizobium sp. M0227, assembly GCF_040321855.1. NCBI lineage: Bacteria > Pseudomonadati > Pseudomonadota > Alphaproteobacteria > Hyphomicrobiales > Phyllobacteriaceae > Mesorhizobium > Mesorhizobium sp. M0227. Next base: position 32,823 of record NZ_JAMYSJ010000020.1, read on the forward strand.
GAACTGGTCATGCACGAAATCCAGCGACCAGCGCGCGTTCGGCTTTGCCTCGACCAGGATCGGCGCCCGCGTGCCGACCGCTCGCCGCCTTGCCCGGCGCTTGCGCACCGTCAGGCCCTCCTCGCGGTACAGACGATAGATGCGGTTGACCCCAGATGCCTCGCCCTCGCGCCTGAGCAGGATGAACAGCCGCCTGTAGCCAAAGCGTCGGCGCTCATTGGCGAGGTCGCGCAACCTGCCACGCAGCTCCGTCTCGGGCGGACGCCTTGACCGGTAGCGGATCATCTTGCGATCGGCGCCCACAAAGGAACAGGCCCGACGCTCCGACAGACCCATGACGGCCTGCAGATGCGCGACGGCTTCGCGCTTGGCGGCGGGCCCTACCATTTTTTTGACAGAAGCTCACGCAGCGCCGAGGCTTCCAGCATCTGATCGGCGAGCAGCTTCTTCAGCTTGGCGTTCTCGTCTTCCAGAGCCTTCAGCCGCTTGGCGTCAGAGAAGTCCATCCCGCCATACTTGGCCTTCCAGTTATACAGCGTCGCCTCCGAGACCCCGTGCTTGCGGGCAAGATCGCCCGCCTTTACACCCGCCTCATGCTCGCGCAGAACCGCGATGATCTGCTTCTGTATTCGGTGTCCCCCAGTCAAGATGTGACGTTCGATGCAGGTTCTTTGCTTCTGTTCGCGGTCGGCACGCAGCCGCCGGCATGATGGTGTCCGTGGGTCCGATCGGTTCAAAGCTCTTCAGCGTGCTCGGGAACCGGCAACGACAGATCATGCGAACTCGTCCGGACCGCGCCCTGCATCGAGCGCTCGCTATTCCGTGGACAGCTCAGCCTAAGCTGCCGACCAACGGAAATCCTGTTCGTCAACCCACATGCGGTGAAGGGTGACTGCCATTCGTCTGGCCAGGGCGACCTTCGCACGTCGGGCACCCTGTCGATTGGCAATCTTCATCGCCCAAGCCTTCATGCTCGACCATCGGGTCGTCGGGCGCAGGATGACGTTTGCCGCCTCGAACAAGGCCGTTCGCGTCTCACTGTCACCCACTTTGGTGATGCGACCGACCCTGTCGACTTCTCCAGACTGGTATCTTCGCGGTGTGAGGCCGAGATACGCACCGACCGATCTGGATCGGCGGAAGCGCTTGGGATCATCGATCGTTGCCCTGTAGGTGAGCGCGGTGACGGGTCCTATGCCAGGCATGGTCATGAGGCGACGGCAGATGGGATCGACTCGAACCGCTCTCAGGATGAACCGGTGCAGATCCGCCAGATTCTCGCGCAGACACCTGTGCATCCGCAAGAGCGGTTCAAAGATACCCAGCAACAGCCGATCCGCTCCGACCAGCTGTCGAACCCTTGCGTCGAAACGAACGCGCGTGACGGCGCCAATCTTTAGCCCAAGGGGACGCAACAAGCCTCGGATGACCTGCTCGTTGGCAGTGACAGCCCTGACGGCAGCCTTGCGCGCGGCGGTGAGCGTGCGCAGCCTCTGGCCGGCAGCGGACTTCAGATGAACTGCCTTGAACCAACCTGTGCGCACAATCTGTGCAATTCCCTGCGCGTCATTCCGGTCCGTCTTCACCGTCATCGCACCCAGAGCCGCTTTGACATGTCGACTCTCGAGACACACGACAGGGAAGCCCTCGTCGACCAGGTGTCCGCCGATCCACTCCGATGTCGCACCGGCTTCCAAGCCAACGCGAACGAGATCGTCCCGCCATCGCTGAAGTGCAGCCGTCACAGCATCCGGGTCACCGAGCACCTTTCCCTGCCACAGCATCTCGCCGGTCTCGGCGACAACGCAAATAGCTACAGCGTCGAGTGAAGTATCCAGTCCTGCATAAACGCTCATGCCGATCTCCTCTTGCCAGGTCGGCTCTGAGCATCAGACAAACGCCATGATCCGAAAAGGGGCCAGGCGTTCAGCGAGCTGAACCGAACACTCCATCTCTTCCGTAAACCGCTTTCTCTTCATCAGTCCGTCCTTCAATCAAGGCCCGGACTCTAATCTCAGATGGAGGAAATTCTCAGTGGCAGGTCAAGGGAAACGCAATAAAATCAACGCAATAAAGCCTTCGAGGCCAGGGGAGCGATCGGGATATTCCTTCGACCGCCCATACCTACGCTTTCATCCAGCGCCTCCTGACAATCTTCTCGCAGCGAGAGCGCTCGAAAAATCAGCGAGCAACTTCGAATAGCGCCGTGTGTCGGAACATGAGATACGCTGATATCTAAATCGGATCTGGTGTTGGAGTGGGACCATGCTTTCCAAGCAAACGCAGAAATTAACCTGTTACTCTGCACTAATCGCTACCACGCTCACTCTTGGCTGCGGATCTTCGCCATCTGCCATAGCCTCCGAACCTGCACTCCCCGGACCGTTCCCGTTCGTATTCGGAGTTGACCGACCGAGTCTCGAGCAGGCCGCCAGAACATCAGGCTTCGCCTTGGGCACATACACACGGCCCGACGGCAAAAGCTGGAATTTCATCGATCTTCCAAGCTACCTCGGCCTCACCATAAACGGCGAGGCCTTGGGTTTCTCCGCACTGTTCGGGTTTGACAAAAGTGAGAAACTCAATCGGGTCGAAATTCAAAATTTTAAACGGACCACGACAAATTGGTGTGACAACGGAAGCTTTGCCAACATAGTTCGACTGTTCCAAGCCAAGTTCAAGCCTGCGGGAAATGACAATCCAATCGAAAACAGTGTCCTGACTGCCGATAAGTGCTCCCTAATCGGTGGCGATTGTGGGGAGAGTCCCGATGAACCCTTCCCACAAATTCAGCAAACTACCAAATACCGTTTTCTTGACCAAGACGGAAATCTGCTCGAAGTCGGATGCAATCGTGTAACTTGGAGTGACAATACCAAGAGCTTTGAGTTCTTCATCGAGTACTCCAAGTCCGAAGGTACCATCGTCGAATAAATTCACTGGAGCGGTGGATCATCCGACGTTGGTTTGGCATCAGCAGAACCCCCCGCGTCGCCAAAGATTCCTTCTGAAACGCAGAATAATGCGGAGAGCGTGCTCAGAACGCTTGCCACATACAAGGCGTAAAGAAGCAGCTGCGCCAGCGAGTGCGACCAAAAAGGCCATACGTCGTGCAGCGCCGTCACGCCTCCGAAGATGCCCAATACCTCCGCTGGGTCCGAAACTTGTTGGCTATGCATTACTTCGAGTGCCCTCGCCGAAAACCAAAGCCCGCCCACGACCTCCTGACCTGAGGGCATGGCAAATACGAGAGCTCCCTTCGCGAAAAAGTAGATGAGAAAGAGTATCAACGCCCCGGCAAAAAATCTCGCAGAAATCCTTATCCAATCCCGCTGCACCTCCGCCGTGAGATCCTGACCTCGAGCAGTCGCGACAATCAATAGGAAGGCGATTAGGGTCAAGATGCTCGCGAGCCCTGTCGATGCGATGTGGTCGGGAGGCGAAATATTTGCAATGAATCCTCCGAACAAGCCAAAGGCTGCGACGACGACCTGAGCTCCTCTAACAACTATTGGGTGCATCTGGATGAGACTCCCGGTTTCTTCGTAAAGGAAAGGTCGATCTTTGCGGGGTCCTGGCCGACGAGCACGTCCATGGCTCCAAAAAAGGTATCGCTGACAGCAGTGCCTGTCTGAGGATCTATCGCCACGAAGCATAAGGAGGCTTCTGGAACAGATCCGCGCGCAGGGGTGGTGAAATTCGGCATCTCATCGAACTGAGTTCGGGTGAGCGGCCTAAACCGTATCCGGAATCCATCCCGCTGGGTCTTGGCTCCCTTGTCAAATAACCACAGCGATACCTCGACGTTTATCGAACCGTTGCCTCCTTTAAAATTTACGGCGGCGGGGCCAAGAGGCTCAAGCAACGACGTGAAACGGACCTGATTATCCAAAGAGATGGTTCGGACGATCGCGACCTGAGATTCAGACAGGCCCTGTCCCTGCTTAATACCATCTTGCAGTGAGAGTAGGAATTCGGCTTCGCTGTCCAACTGATCTAACAGGGCTTTTGATAGTGGTTTGGTCGCCTCGGTGATTGTGCCTACATAGGCGCGATAGACCTCGGTGATGTCGATAAAATCTTTGCGTGTATCGGCCCGGAGGTTGACGTGTGGATCCAGTTTGGCAAACGAGGTGTCAACCCGATTGAGGTTGTCCAAGACTCGTTGCTTTAGCTCGGCGTCTAGCAGGACGTTGATGCTATCGGTTGAATCGTTCTTGCGTCTTACGACGATCGACTGCCGAAGGGGTGCAGCGGCAAACTGCTCGAAGGTACTGACGTGATTAATCCGGAAGACCAACTCGACGGCATCTCCGTCAAAGAAGATGTGCTGTGCTTCTAGAGCTTCCTTTAGGCCGTCCCGCCAGCCCTTCGGGGTTCTGTCTTTGGGAGTTAGAAACGAAACGCCGACTTCTGCGTCGCTACCATGAATGGGGCCGGCCTTGGTTGCCAAGTCGAAGGGTAAGCCCTCAAGTTTGAAATCCTCCCCGTTCGCTGCCGCTAACGGCACCACAAGCATCAAGAACGCCAGAATAGTGATGGCCCGCATAGTATCTCCTATGGCTTCGTGGCAAGAATTCCCTCCGCTGTGCGGACGATAGCACGATTTAGGCGAAAAAAGTTGGGGCGGCTCAATGGTACGTTGCGTCGGGCAGCTACTTGCGCGCCCTCATCTTCGACGTCATTGAGAAACTCGTTTAGCGTATGAGGGCCTTTCGTCTCGTCAAAGAATCTTCCGCGAAGGATTGCTGCCGCTAGCGGGGTGTCTCCAGCGGATTGCGCACGTCCCCTAGCATCGGCGGCCGCGACCACAATCATCGATTTGTCATAGAGTACTTGCGACAGCCCTGGGACAGAAAAAGGTCCAGGCTTAAATCCTTCGTCTGCTGCAACGCTGCCCGAGAAGCAGGTATCTAGGATCAGCATCATCGGGCCAGAATCGATTTTGGCCAACGCGTTGCCCAACTCTGACTCGGAGATCCGGTCCGGAGCGCTATTGGGCGTATAGGGTATTAAGGAAAATTGCCCGTCCTCGCGATCGGCGTGCCCCATGTAGTACAGGATGACGATGTCATCGGGACCGACGCTCGACGGCTGTCCCGTTGGGTCGAGCGGCCATTCGGTGAGCGAAGCCGGGGGCTTCGCTTTGCCGGCAAGTGCCTTAAGTACATTCAAAATGTTGTCTCGGCTTGGAAGAGTAGCCCCGGCCGCTGCGCCATTCCTACCATACTTAGCGCGCTCCGAAATGAGCGATATCGGAACGAATTTTCGACTTGGCTGGTCTTGCACCAGCAACCCGCCAAAGAACAAGGCGATCGCTCGAGCGATGGTTGGGGGGTACGATAGCCGATAGTCAACGGGACCGTTGTCGCCCACTCCGACGGTCACCAGCCAAACTCTGCTAGGTCGCTTGGGCCCCACGTCATCGGACAGTTTAAGCGAAATGGTAGCGTCTCGGCTCTTCACACCAGAACTGCTGAAGCCGTACGCAGTGAACTCCACAGACTGCCCCCCATGCCTGGTGGGGAGTGCGACGTCGAACGTCAGAGATCCCGTTCCATCGACGCCCAGATCGAGACTGCGCACTCTTTCGATGAGCACGTTGTCCATAAAAAGCTTTACGTCTTGAACATTACTGAGCTTGCCGGTTCTCTGGTCCTTGGTGCCCACTACGGTCACGGTCGCCTCAGCCCGTTGCGTATCGACTAGCTTGACGCTGAGCTGAACAGTTGGTTGCGCGGAACTTAGGGTGCCGATCGATGGGACGTCTGATTTCGCGCCTGTAACGATGTCAAACAGGAGGTGCGGAATAAACAGCGGTTGAGCAAGATACTCAACAGGTAAGGGCTGTCGTCGTTGTCCAGGAAACGACCAAACGAAATCGTTGACCAAGGAGAAGTCGTTGGTGTCAAATCGACCATCAGTTGCAACCAAAACCCATCTGTCGTCTGGTAGCTGGAATAGCTGTGCTACGCGTGAAAAATCGGCCGCAGAGTAAAGGGTCAGCCCCTGCCCAAGGCCCACAATAAGATGCCCGTCGCCGGTGAGACTTAGACGCCGGACCGTTTCGGGGTCGCCACCCGCTACGCTGTACTCTTCGAATGATCGGTTGGTTGGCCTAAATGCTAGTAGTTTGCCGTCTTCTGCACTCGCTAGCAGCGCCCCGGAGTTAGAACGAACTATTGAGTACACCGACTCTTGGCCCGGCTGGACCAACGGGTCTTCCACGATAGCGAGAGTTTTCTGGAAGGCTCCAGTGCGGGCATCGAACTGATCAATTCGACCAGTTCCGACAAGGACAAGGCAATCGCATTCGGGAGCGAAAACGCCATCATTGGCGGTAGATTGCGTTGAAAGCAGTGTGGTCCATACGGGCGTTGGACTATTCACGTCGTAGACGCTTGCGCCTCGATCACCACATACCAAGAAACGATCCCCAGACGGCGAGAATCGAAGGCATGCAACGTCTTCAGACTCGTTATGATACTCACGTATCCGTCGCATCGTGGTGCGGTCGTAGAGACTTAGTTTCCCATACCTATCGACCCAGAGCAGAAGCCGGCCCTGGGCATCGGTCGTCGCGCGTGCCGCCGCATACTCATTGAAGTCAAAGGTCCGCGCGGGATCGGCGGCGCCCGCATGAAATTCACTTACACGCTGCGTCTGTTCCTCACCGGCAACTGCTGCCACAGCCAAGTACGTGTCGGACGTGGGGAGGGGAATTGCTAGGTACCCTGGCACCTTGGTGACGCGCCACGTCGTGAGGTCGGTCGAACTGATCGACGGTGGCGGTCCGCCGGGGTCGAATTCCACGACGGGCGATGTCACGAGCGTGCTTCCCCCACTCAGAAAAAATGCTTCCCGTTGCCGGACAAAGGTTCCGACCGGATTGAGCTGGCTCGATAATGTGCCGTCCTCCGTATTCCAGAGCGCGATGGTACCATCGGCAACGACGGCTAGAAGATGGGTTGGATCTTGATAGGACAGGAGCAGCACCTGCTTCGTCCCGAACACGCCGAGTCCGGCGTTAAAAGTCAGTTTGGGTATAGCAGAGGCATTTTTCGTAATGTCGACCCGCCCAAAAAAGTCTCCAAAAGCGAACTGCTCTCCATTTTGGGTCGACGAAATGCTGGTTGGTGACCGCCGCGGTATTGGAATAGGTTGTGCAACCGGCTTCGAAACATCCGGGGCATAGGCCCGCAGCGAAGGAGGTTTCGAGTTGAAATCGAAGATATAGGTGAGGCCCGCTCGTCGGTCATAAATCGTAACCGGTGCCTGCCATTGCGCAAGCAACTTCTTGCGAATGATTGTCAGGTCACCTGCGTTTCGGACCAGGACGCCCACGCCCTCCTCGGACTCAACCACCGCTTCGCCATCGTCAGTGAATCGAAGGTCGCCTGGGCGGCCTGACAGATGCTCAGTCTCCGCCAACAGATCGCCGCTGCGAACGTCATTGATGGTTACTCGGAAGGCGTCTTCAGCCGTCGCCAACTTGGTTCCATCGGATGAAATCGCCGCTTCCAAAATGGTCTTGTCGGTGCGTTCAATTCTTCCAATCTCCGTAAAGGTGTCTGAACTCAAGACTATTGCCGCTGACCGGTACTCGCCGCGGTTCTTCACCTCTGCCCTGACAACGACGACGGATCCCGTTTGATTTGTCGAGAGGCCGGCCACCTTACCATCGCCGACTTTGAGCCGTGCCACAGGTTTACCGACGTCCAGCCGCCAAAAGACCACTGTGCCATCCGTTCCCGCAGTGAACAGCCAGTTGCCATCAGCACTAGCTGCCGCTGCTTGGATTTGGCCGGTGTGACCATACGGGACCACCAACTCGAAGGGGTTCTCGCTCGCAACTGCAGCAAAAGACTGTATGACAAGGCCAATTACAGCCAACCCATTTATCAGCAACTTCTTCACAGTTACTATCTCACGTTTCGGCCGAGTGGATCGCACTGGATTTCTAGGCCGTGAACTCATAAGCCGCGGTTTACCGGCTTCGGGATGAGATGTGGTCGATCACGCCACTTCCTTGGACATAGTGGATCATGCCTGCTTCGGCGGTTTCGATCATGACGCCGGATGACAGAGTGCCGCCGCCGATCATTTCGATCGTAGGCATGTCCCAAGTCTCATAGCCTTCTGCAAACTCGCGGTTATCAAAATCGCAGACAATCAAGCCTCTCATCCCATCGGCAATTATCTCGTCGCCAACTTTCATCGTCTGCCCTGTCGCGTATTGCATCTGCCACCTCTTCACAGGTCCATTTGCGGATTGGCATAATGTCCGCCTCCACCGTGCTCGCGCAACCCTGCGGCTTTCATGTTGCGCAAGTTTGTGATTCAGACTGCCCATGAACCGATACGACCTCACCGATTTCGAGTGGCGTGTGATAGAGCCGCAGTTGCCCAACAAGCCGCGAGGGGTGCCGCGCGTCGATGATCGGCGGGTGCTCAACGGCATCTTCTGGGTGCTGCGATCCGGTGCGCCATGGCGCGATCTGCCAGAGCGATACGGCCCACGCACCACCTGCTACAATCGCTTTGTCCGATGGCGGAAAGCAGGTGTATGGGACCGCCTCATGGCCAATATTACCAAAGCCCATGACGGCGAGGTGCAAATGATCGATACCTCCATTGTTCGCGTCCATCAGCAGGGCGCGACGGCAAAAAGGGGGATCGAGATCATTGTCTTGGTCGATCCCGAGGCGGGCTGACAACCAAAATCCATGCTCTTGTGGACGCTAAAGGCAGGCCGATCAAGCTGATGCTCACGGCAGGACAGATGAGTGATATCGCCTCCGCAGTGGACTTGATTACGGATTTGCCCGAGGGTGCCATGCTGCTCGCCGATAAGGGCTATGATGCCAACGCCTTGCGCACTGTCGTCACCGAGCGAAAGGCATGGGCCAACATCCCGGCCAAGGCCAACCGCAAGGACCCTATCTGCTTCAGCCCTTTCCTCTACAAGGCGCGCAACCTCGTCGAGCGGTTCTTTAACAAGGCCAAGCAGTTCCGTCGCATCGCAACCCGCTACGACAAGCTGGCTGAAAACTATCTTGCCGCTCTCAAACTCGTCGCAGTCCGCCTCTGGTTACGCGATAATGAGTCTACGCCCTAGCAGGCATTTTTAAAGCGTTTTGGAAATTCAGCGGCGGGGACGACCCGGCGCTTCTCTTTTTCGAACCGACGGTGATAGGGGCGCGAAGCTAGTATCGCGAAAGCTCGAAGCCCCGGCAACCTGATGGCGACGAACCTGACCAATCAGGTGCGTGGCATCGCCGACGTCGTGACAGCGGTCGCGCAAGGCAATCTCAAGCGCAAACTGACGGTGGACGTGAAGGGCGAAATCGCCTCACTCGCCGACACCATCAACGGCATGATCGAGACGCTTGCCACCTTTGCCGATCAGGTGACAAATGTCGCCCGCGAGGTGGTATCGAGGGCAAGCTTGGCGGACAGGCGCGTGTGCCGGTTGCGGCAGGCTTGTGGCGCGACCTGACCGACAACGTCAATTAGCTCGCCGCCAATCTTACCACCCAGGTGCGCGCCATCGCCGAGGTCTCGACCGTCACTATTTAGCGGCGGCTTCGACCGCGTACCTCTGGTTGCGCCCACGAAGCACCAGTGAATGTGCTACGTGTTGTGATACCTATTGTGATATAAATCGGTGGCTAGAGCCGAGGAAAAACAACTAGAAATAATTGCGTAGGGTCGCAGGCGATCCAGCTTCAGGGGTATCTAGACGCCAACCACGCGCTGACCAATTCCGTCCATGGCCGGGCGCTCTGGCTGCTTACCGCAGACGGCTCCGCCCGCCGGAAATGGGGGTTATCGAGATGACCGCCCAGAATCCAAACAAGCTCAGGCCGACGACGCCCTATGGCTCGGGCACCGCAGGCTTCCCACACCTACGGCGTGCTGTGGACTGCGGACGAGTTGGTCTGGTATTTCGACAAAGTCGAAGTCGCGCGCCGGGCCCGGCAGGGCCCCTCTTCGGTTCGGAGCGTCCTTTTCCGCAGCGTTGAATCGCGCCCAGATCCTTCTGCGGAGCGCACCGATGGCTGACGGTGGAGATATCCTGCCAGAGAAAGCAGTCTAGGTTGGAGATTAAAGACGAACTGTTTATAACTGATTACCGGGGATGCCAAACGCGTCGAGTTTTTGGGCGGGGGAGTATTAGGGATTGGATCCGCTAGATTTGGTATCTGCAGCACCATGGCGGAGTGTTACGTTCACGACCTATGCGTTGAGCCTGTCTTTTTTTGAAGCTGTCGTTCTCGATCGTCTGATCCGAGGCGGCGGTCAATCGGCCCTAATCCTCGCCGATCCTGAAGGTGTACGATCAGGTCTGAGCGAGGAAGGTGCCCGCCGTGCGGGCCGCGATTATGATATTGAGCCGATCGCCTGTACTACCGGCGTTTTCCATCCGAAGATAAGCGTCTTTGCTACCGCGGAGGATGCTCATCTGCTGGTTGGCTCGGGAAATCTGACATTCGGCGGTTGGGGTGGCAATCTCGAGCTGGTCGAACACCTCCACCCGAGTTTCGCAGCTGATGCGGTCAACGATGCGGCGGATCTGTTCGAGCTACTCAGCATCTCCGATCAAATTCGCACAGAGGCCGGCCCGGCTTGCATCCGGGTGGCAGAGTCTCTTCGCGCCGCAAACCGTACCGCGACAAGGACAGGGGATGTTCGGCTGGTTCACAGTGTGGGTGGTTCGATCGCCGCGGAGATTCAACGTTTCGCCGACGAACTCGGCGGCGCTCTGCAGATCACGGTCGTATCGCCCTATCACGACCTCGACGGGCGCGGGGTCGACGCTTTGTCTGACGCTTTGTCCTGCGACAATGTGCGATTGCACGCTCATCCAGATGGAACCGTGCGCGGGTTAGGCGCAGCCTGTTGGCCGTTCGACGGAACGCGCAAGCGCAAGGCTGTGAACGTCGCGACGCCGTTCGCGGCCGACGACCGCCCGCTTCACGCAAAGGCGATCGAAGTTGTCTGCCGACGGGGTAGGTTGCTGATCTCCGGCAGTGCCAACAGCACGCACGCTGGGCTGTTCGGGGCGAATGTCGAGGCGTCAGTGCTTCGGATCCAGCGCAATGCACAACTAGGCTGGAAACCGTTATCGGCATCACCGCCCCAGCGGCCCGAGGTGGATACCACTGACGAAGAGGAGGAGACAAACGACCGCGTGGGTGTCCTTCGGGCTTCGCTCGAGGGCGGCATGGTGAAGGCGACCGCCATCACCCCAGCGATTCGGGGCAGCGTGACAGTCTACGTGCGGAGCGTCCGAACGACCCGTGAGTTGGGACAAGGGGACATTAATGGTGAGGGTCGCCTCATCATAGGTGCACCCGGACTTGAACAGGAGGCTTGGGAGAGCGGACGCCTCGTTCTTCGGATTGAGCAAGGCGAAAAGGTGCTCGAAGGCTTTATCGCCATTTCAGCCGCCTCGGAGCTTGTCCGGCGTGTGGGTTCAATGGCGATCCGCATTTTCGCCATTCTTGCCGGCAATGAGACCCCAGCCGACGTCGCAGCCATCCTCGCATGGTTTCGCGAGGATCCGGACAGGCTGCCCCGTGCTGCCAAGATTTCAGGAACATCTGCGGGCGAGGACGGTGATGAAGCCTTCACATTTGTGCACCTTGGCGCCCTTCAAGGCGCGGCTCTAAGCAATACCCACCAAGGGGTAGGAGAGGGCGGTTCGGTCGCGTGGAAACATGCGATGGCACTCCTGCGCTCGGCATTTTCGACCCCTCGCGGAGCCTGGAATGCCGACGGAGAAACCGACGATGATGACGATGATGACCAGGACGCACGCGAAAAACGCGCGCGTAAGCAAGATCAGCAGAATACAAAATCGGTTGAGAACTTTGAAGCGCTCTTGCCGAAAATGCTCGACCCTACAAGCGCGAGCGCCGATCCCTTGCTGGCTCTTGCCCTGATGCATTTTATCGCCGATCGAATCCGACCGTCCCCCGCCAAGGTGCGGCAGTGGCTCGGAAAGGTAATGCCCGCGATCTCCTCGTACAGCGGGCCGATGGCCAACCAGGCATTGGCGTCGCTCCTCGTCTATTATGGCACCGATGGTGCGCCGAACGGCGCCTCGCGGGTAAGGCGCACCCTCTTGAAGCACGGAGTTGATCCGATCACGCTCGATCCCTTCAGTTTTGAGACGATTCCGGCCTTCATAGATCTGCTCGGGCAAGGGTTCGGCGTCACGGAGTTCATCGCGGCAATCTGCGGCGCCAAGACCGCAGGTGAAGAAGTGTGCGCCTATCTTACGGCCGCCACCGCGGGAGCAGCCTTGATCGATTCCCGCTTCTTAGCGAAGTCGGAGTACTGGCCGCAGCTTCATAAGGCCCTCACCGACCGAGCGCTGTTCGAAAAATTGTATATTTTCGAAACGCCGCCGCCGGCCTGTCCGCGCTGCCACATGACTTTCCCGCGAGCTAGAGCCGGTGACCTCCGTCAACTCGGTGTTACGACATGTTGCGGGCGCCTCATATTGAGCAAGGCCCTCTAATGCCGGCGACGCTCAGCGAACTCCTCGAGAGTGCCTCGTCCACGCGAGAGCCACAGATTCTGGACGAGATAGGCATCCGCCAGGGCGGCGTTGACCCGCTTGGGCTCCGTCAGATCAATTTCGGATTAATGGATAGAGTGCTGCCCAACCTCAACAACGTCGCGCGGCACATTCGGCCTTATGTCGTAATGGCGTGGGCGTGGCGCCGGGTCCGTCGCGTACTCGAACGTGGCAAGAAGGATGGCGCGCTTGATTCCGAAATACGCGACTTTGTCGACCGCATCGAAGCGCTCTACGCATGGTCACAGTTTCTCGTTGATCCAGGTGCTGACCTGCCAGGCGCTGTGGCGATGCGGAAGCTATTCGAAGTCAAAAGCTATGTTTTTGGAGGGGAGGAATGGGAACGCCGGCGCGACATGCGCCGGTATTCGACCGGCCTGATCTCGCCGCTGAACTACGGTCCGAGCCTGCAGACCATGGGATGGCTCGTGCGGGCAGATGAAGGCACTGGCATCTTCCGGACGCCGCCGGAATTGGATTCTGTCCTCGATGCATTCGAGCAGAAGATCAAAGTGGAGCTCGATCACCCGGCGTTCAACCGTCTCGGATCGGTGAGGGTCAAGCGCGAGGACGCCGAGCGATGGGGTAAGCTATGGTCGATGTGGAAACCTCTCGCGATCGAGCGTAAAGCGTTGTTTGAGCGCTTGGGCGGGCCACTAGCGGCTCTCACCCGCCAGCACGGGATCGCCCTCGCTCGCGCTGCTTTCAACGAGCTCGCCAGCCAAGAGTGGGAGTTGGACGAAGTACGAGCGCGCATGTCCGATCCGCCACATGCCTGGGACGATCCCGGCGCCTGCCCACCGATCGCTGCTGATTGGCGCGCGGTCCAGGTACGACAGGTTTTCCGTCTTGCACTCGAAGCGCTCTTCTTCTGGTTCGTGGAGAGGCTGGGCGATGGGCCGATGTACAGCTCAGCCGTCGCCGATGAGTTTATCGGAGAGTTGGGAAAGAAACGCCTACCAAGAACGGCAGGCGCATGGCTGCTTGACAATGCCGCCCAAGAAAATCCAGTCAACGTTCTGGCCACGATCAAACGCGCCTTGCACGCGCGTACTGGATTAGCGGCAGCAGTTATCGACGGGCTGCGCCACAGCCTTCACGAAGCCCCCGCCGAGGCGCTCGACTTCGAGACCTTCGACCGTCTACCGCTCGCGCGCGCCCGCAAGGAAGCCGAACGCTGGCGTGGTCTTTCTCCACGGGACTTCTTCGTACGCGTCCTTGAGACGTGGGTCATGGCGCAGCATACCTATTGGTGCGTCAATCGTGGGCTGTCGGATGCACGCGGCCGCGGCAAGACGATACTTCGGCTGCGCATCGTCATGGACGAAGGGGGGTGGACTCAAACGCCCGGCACGACTCTCGGCAATCCACCAGAGGCGACGCCGGACCGTCTCGACACCGCGATCAACCTGCTGGAAGAGTGCAAGATGTTGTGAGCGCGCAAGTCTAGGTGACGTTGACAGCGGCACACAGCTCTTGGCGGATCCATCGATACGACGCAGCTATCGATCGTTGCGTGTCTTCGCAAGGACATTGGCCTCGGCGTCGCGACGCTCCCCAGACACCCAGGCGTGGCGTAAAGAAGCAGGATGTGAATCGGCCCTTTAATTGCGGGTGATTGTCAATCCGAGTTTCGCTCTGTCATCGCCGGGGTCATGGTCCTTTCCGAGGTCGAATGCCTCATGATGATGTTCGGGTTGGGCGCCTCAACGTGTGCAACGAAGTTCGAAGTCGACGTCAGCCTGTGAATCGGCATGCAAAATTGACCCCATAAGCCGGGGAATCGGCGTCCAATTTTGACCCCCCCTGATGCTTTGATTTGCGACCATCAGCTCGTCGTAGCGAGCGGATGGTGTGGGGATGAAGTCGGTGGATACGATTGCCCGGGTTCGGCGCGCCTTCCATGTGCAGGGATGGTCGCTCAAGCGGATTTGCCGCGAACTGCATGTGTCGCGGAACACCGTCCGCAAGATTCTCAGATCCGATGAGACATCGTTCTCCTACGAACGCGAGCGGCAGCCCAAGCCGAAGATCGGTCCGTGGCAGGATCAGCTTGACGGGTTTTTGAATGGCAACCGTGGCAAGGCGGCGCGCGAGCAACTGACACTGATCCGGATTTACGAAGAGCTTTGCAGCCTCGGCTACGAGGGAGGCTATGACGCCGTCCGCCGATACGCGAAGAGCTGGGCGAAGGCGCAGGGGTCGGCGATGGCGGACGCCTATGTGCCGCTGTTCTTCGCGCCGGGCGAGGCCTACCAGTTCGACTGGAGCCACGAGATCGTCCTGGTCAACGGCGTGACAGTGACCGTGAAGGTCGCCCATGTCCGGCTCTGCCACAGCCGCATGATGTTCGTCAGGGCCTATCCGCGGGAGACGCAGGAGATGGTGTTCGACGCCCACGACCGGGCCTTCGCCTTCTTCGGGGGCGCCTGCACGCGCGGCATCTACGACAACATGAAGACGGCGGTGGAAACGATCTTCGTTGGCAAGGACCGCCAATACAACCGCCGCTTCCTGCAGATGTGCAGCCATTATCTGGTGCAGCCGGTCGCCTGCACACCGGCATCGGGCTGGGAGAAGGGTCAGGTCGAGAACCAGGTCGGGCTGGTGCGCGAGCGCTTCTTCACGCCCAGGCTGCGCTTCAAGACCTATGAGGAGCTGAACGCCTGGCTGCATGACAAGTGCGTCGCCTACGCCAAGGCGCACCGTCACATCGAACAGCCGGAACGAACGATCTGGAACGTGTTCGAGGAGGAGCGCGGCAAGCTGGTCGAATACCACGGCCCCTTCGACGGATTCCATACGGTGCCGGCCTCGGTGTCGAAGACCTGCACAGTTCGCTTCGACAACAACAAATACTCGGTGCTGTCGACCGCCATCGGCCGCCCGGTCGAGATCCATGCCTATGCCGGCAAGATCGTCATCCGCCAGGACGGCGTGGTCGTCGCCGAGCATGCCCGCTCCTTCGGCCGCAACGACACAATCTACGATCCTTGGCATTATATGCCAGTCCTTGCCCGCAAGCCCGGTGCACTGCGCAACGGTGCGCCATTCCGGGACTGGGCTCTGCCACCGGCGATGGAGCGTATCCGACGCAGATTGAAGGCGGCGCATGACGGCGATCGGCAGATGGTGTCGATCCTGGCCGCGGTGTTGACCGACGGCATCGATGCCGTCGAGGCTGCCTGCCAGGAAGCGCTCGATCAGAATGTCTGCTCCGCCGCCGTCATCATCAACATCCTGGCGCGGCGGCGCGATCCGGCGCCGGCCGTCACCATTCTCACCCCGGACGCTCTTCGCCTGCAACACGAGCCGCAGGCCGACTGCGCCCGCTACGACAGCCTCAGGAGGGCAAGCTGATGGAACGCACGCAGGTTCTGGAACTAATGGGGACGCTGAAGCTCTACGGGATGCGGGGCGCCTATGACGAGGTCATGGCGACAGGCATCAAGCGCCAGCACGAGCCGCCGAAGATCGTCGGCGATCTGCTCTCGGCCGAGATCGCCGAGAAGCAGGCCCGCTCCATCAAATACCAGCTCACCGTCGCCAAGCTGCCGATCGCCAAGGACATCGATGAGTTCGACTTCGACGGCACGCCGGTCAACGAGGTGCTGGTCCGGGACCTTGCCAACGGCACCTTCGTCGCCGACCAGCGCAACGCCGTGCTCATCGGCGGCACCGGAACCGGCAAGTCGCATCTGGCAATCGCCCTTGCCCGGGCCCTGATCCGCAACGGAACGCGCGGTCGCTTCTTCAACGTCGTCGATCTCGTCAACCGGCTCGAGACCGAGCACCGCGGCGGCAAGCAGGGCCGTATCGCCGACTACCTCACCCGGCTCGACTTCGTCGTGCTCGATGAACTCGGCTATCTGCCCTTCGCGCAAGCCGGCGGGCAATTGCTCTTCCACCTGATCAGCAGGCTCTATGAACGGACCTCGATCATCGTCACCACCAACCTGGCGTTTGGCGAATGGCCCGCCGTCTTCGGCGACGCCAAGATGACGACAGCGCTGCTCGACCGTCTCACCCATCATTGCGAGATCATCGAGACCGGAAACGAATCCTGGCGCTTCAAGAACCGCGCCTGATCACCCCATCAAGCTGCCAAGCGCCATCCGCGCTCGCCAGGGCTGCGCAACCCTGACCAGCTCCGCCCGGGCGAACGCTGACCGCCGCGCATTACATAAGGGGGGTCAAAATTGGACGCCGATCCGGGGTCAGTTTTGGAAGCCGTTTGACAGTATGCGTCTGTCGAGGCGGATCGGCTTGAAGAAGGCAAAGGTGGCGGTCGCAAGGAAGATCGCGGTTCTGCTTCATTGCATTTGGGTTGACGGCACAAGCTTCGAGTGGGGCTGCGAAAAGATGGCATAGCAGATCCGAGCTCGACCCAATTCGCGGGCCCGTTGCCGGAACCCGTGATGTCCCCGCCGGGACGGTGGTTGCGGCGACCTCGGTCAAACGGCTGACAGCAGTTCATCTGCATCTCGTTGGAAACGTTGAGGCGTCCGACCCGAACATCATCATGAGGCACTCGACCTCGGAAAGGACCATGACCCCGGCGATGGCAGTGCGAGATCCGGATTGACAACTACCCGCAATTAAAGGGCCGTTTGACAGTCGAGTGAAAGTTCTGTGGCACGGGAGTGGACATCCGTAGAGTGATGCCATTCTTATTGCCGGCATGAGCGACGCGTGGCGAGCGCTTGGCTCATGAAGACGCGACCGGCGGGGTCAGAGCCTTTTTGCAGTCGATTGTAGCCAGTGCCTTCTCGAAATCCTGCGCATAGCTCCACACGAGCTGGCGCTGCTTGACAACGAACAGCCCGTACGACCGCTGGAACTGGCAAAACGCGTCGTCGAACTGCGCATGCCAGGTTGCCGGCTTGCAGCTTGCCCGAATTGAGGCAAACGCCATCGGCATCGAACTCGTTCACAAGTTCGAACGCAGCGGTCTTGTAGTCCACCTTGGACATCAACCTGGTGTCGACACGCGTCTGGCGCATGTCGACCAGCTCCAATTGACGTTTAGGATCTGACGCAGCCGCGACAATGATGTGGATCGATGGCGTCACGCCGGCAAGGGCCGGACTCAGGGTGTCTGCATAAAGAGCGTCGACTTTCGAGTCGAAGGCAGCTTCGGCCGAAGCCGTCTGGTCCTGACCCTTAACGAAATCGACCACCTTGCCGACCAAGCCAACCCCCTTGCTGGCGTCATCCAAATTCTTCCCGTACCACGCTGCCGGTTGCCAGCAGCGTGGTGGGGCCGGCGACAATGAGCCGGCCGCGCGTTTTGCGCGGCGCGGCCGTTGCCGGGCTAGATGCGACGCTCATATCCGGCGGAAAATGCGCCTTGGCATTGGCCGGGATGAGGGTCTCTTCGAGAGTAACGGTAGTCATTTCAACTCCTCGGTAGAAATAACAAGTGTTGCTCGGAAGGCGCCAACCTCAAGAGGTTAGAAATGCCTCCGGTCATTCTCGACTATATCAAGATGGCCCCGGCTCCTCCTGTTCTACAAGGGGCGGCGTTAGAATATGACGCCGTATTTCTGCTAACCCCAGGTGGCGCCTAGTGATGTTTGACGCCATACTTGGTTCAATGACCCCAGGGGGCTTGCCGACCATAACGCTGTAGGTGATCGAACGGCCTCGGCCAAGGGACGGCGGCAGTCTTTGTGCTGTGCAACTACAGGCCGCATTGCGTTACGGATACACCTAAATGGGTCACTTTCTGTGAATATACCCATCACCCACCACATGTGGCAACCGATTGGCTTGACGACACATTATATGGTACAGATGTCGCGAGAATCAGTTTTCGCGAGGTGCATCGAATTGAGTGCCGCGACACAACTCAACAAACCTATCGAGCCGGCAGGCCGCTGGGGTCGGCTTTCTGACGAGGAACTCCTCCGGATCAGGTTCACCACCGACGACCCGGAAGGCCTGAAGGGGCTGATCCAAAGTGTTCCCCCCGTCGATAGCCGGCCTTTCGTGGAGTTCGGATACGATTTTCGAGGCTCAAAGCGGTCAATGATCCGGTGTGCACATTGCAAGTACCCCAATCATCTCGCGGGATTTGTCATCCGCGTTGACGATGGCAGCCGCTTCCTATGTGGCCATAGGTGCGGGGCCAAGATCTATGGTGTAGACTTTGAGGCGTTGCACCGGGATTATTCCCAGGCGAGAGATCGTGCATCCCTTCTCCATAGAGTAGCGAAACTCAAACAGGCCTTGCCTGGGTTCGTTCGCTATCTGGCAGACCTGAAGCGGGATTCCGCCTTCCAGCAGTATAGCGATACCCGGCAAGCCCTGCGGAGCGGCATGCAGAGGCTATGGGGCGGCCTACGGGCAGCGACCGAGCGCAGCGGAGGTATCCTCCACATAGAAGAGCGGGTGCGCGACTTCGAAGCCGAAGCGCGGGATGAAGCCCGTTATGAAAGGGAGATGGAAGACTGGCAGCAAGCCACATTAACAGAGCGGAAGCGCTGGCGCCGGGAAGGTGCGGCGCCGCGGAAACCGCAGACACCAATCTATAAGACAGTACCCCGCCCGATTGGGTCAGTCGGCGCCGGTACTTTCTTCTCGTCTACCAACGCTCCGCGTCGCGACCTGGAGGACATCGCCGCTCAGTTCGAGAGCCTTGCCGTTGACCCGGTCAGTGCAATGTCGGCATTCGAGAAGCTGCATTATTTCGGCTACAATGCCAGGAAGGACGCCCGTGGCAGCTTCATGCGGTTGGCATTTGGGTTTGGCGACACCAGCAACAAAGGCATGGCCACGCTTCTCAAGCAAGTTTCCGTGCTGCTCGAGAGGATTGAGGAACAGATCGACCGCCTCGCCGAATTGCCTGCCTTCTTCCAACCTGCGAAGCTTGAATTGATTGCCAATTGGGGGACGGCACACCATCTTGGCGGACATTTCCGGGCCGAGCGGAGAACCTTGGTTTTTGAGCACGATGCGGGGTCTATCCATCAAGTAGGGCTACCGGCAGGTTATAGCGTCCCCAGCAAGGCTGGCATCGAACTCTTGCGGGCTACGATGAGCGACAAACAGGGATTAGCTGACGGCATGGGAAGTCTCATCCCCGACTCTCCGGGACACGGTGATCTAACATTGGATATTATGCGAGTTAAGTATTTGATCGATTTATAGCTTTTCGATCGGCGGTGTACTCTGTCACGATGCCATGAGCGGCGCCGAGCTTGCTGAACAGTCTGCGGGACTATCGGGCAGCGCCTGGTCGTCAGCCAAAAACGCCCACATTCGCGGCCGCCGAAGTGGCTGAATCACGGTTGGCATGCAACGTTCTGAGCCTGCTTGCGAGAGCATTTGTGAGAGCCGCTAGCCCTTCACCATTGTTGAGATAAGGAAGAAACCGATGGTGACGTAGGTCGAAAGGGATATCGTCGGTAGACTGGGTGATCGGAATGACGTGCTTACCCAGCGTGTGAGCAATCCCAGCTTCATAAAAGACGTTGGGATTTTTGCCGGTGAAATCGCAAACGACAACGAACGATCGGTAGATGAGACCGAAAATGTCCTGGATGACGGCCGACTCCTTCCAGATATTGTCGGCCCGTTCACAGCTCATGCCGCTTTGGCTGCAGGCTTGCTGAATCGCACTATATACGCCATTCAAGCCGGCGGAGAACGGCATCATCACCGAAACCAGATAGGGGTCTGGTAATTCTGCCGGCAAAGTGAAGGCAGATGGCTGAAAATAGATGCGAGGCCCGGTGTTGGCGGCGCTCGAGATCGTTTGGCCTCCGCCCCCAAATTTGCCGCCGATATAATTGTCAACTTCGGAAAAGTTGGCTTCCTCACGTTCAACAATGCGCATCAACACCTCCAAGGCACAGCCAGCGTAGTCGTCGTCCCCGAAGCTGAGACTGCGCAGGAGCCGGGAGTGCGAGCTGATCAAGTCGTAGCAGCCCGTGAGAGTGCCAAGCTCCAGCCAATTTTCATGCTTGAAGTGTTCAACCGCCACATCTTTTAGGACGAGGACTTTCCGTCGTGTTTGTGCGTCTACGTACATGGACTCGATTCTGATGTGAGAAGCCGGGATGGAGCACTACGCCGTGGATATACCAGAAAGGCAGGGCAATCTGCTCTAGATATCAAATTTAGCTCAATAGGCGCCAGCTACATGGCTTGCGGACGCAAGCGGCGCCGGATTCCAATCTGCGTGAAGGTGGCGGATACCCGATATCGGTCTAAGCTATTGACTTAAATGCATAAATACGAGTTCCATAGCAAAACTTCTGCCGTTTTAGGGTAGGAAAGCGAATCCGAATCGACTGGGGTTGTTGGAAGCTTTCGAACTTTCTGCCTTGAGCCTCCAGCCGAATTGCGCGCGCTGATGAAGGAAATTGGCGGGTCTCGATCCGCAGTGTTGCGACTTTGATCGAAGCCCTTATCTCGGCGTTCCAGTCGGTCAGACCGCTACGTCGCGCGACCCACTATCGAGGAAGCACTCTTCTGCTATCGGGGACGCTCTGCATAGCTCGCAACGTCGCCGAAGATCGCTCGAAATTGGGTGCCATGGCCCACGTTCTCGATAGGCTAATGCCCATCGCGGCGCGCCCGAGGTTTGACCCGCCGCCTTTACGAAGCCCTTGGCTTTCGTTTTGCAGGCGCCTTTCGGGTCGGGGTAGGTTGCGGTTTGCGTCCAAGCCCCGCCGCCTTTGCTAGCGTAGATCTTTGGGCCGCGTAGTTCGGCGCAACCATCGGGTAGTCTGGCTTCAATCCCCACTTTTCGCGGTATTCGTTTGGAGTGAGTCCGTAGTGTACCGCGAGATGGCGTTTCGGCGATTTGAATTTCTTCCCGTCTTCAAGGCAGATGATGTGATCTGGCGTCACCGACCTTTTCGGATTGACGGCGGGTTCATGCTGAGACGGCTCGGGCACATTCGGCTGACCAAGGCCTGTAAGCGACGAATGTATCGACGCGATGAGGTCCGGCAACCCAGCGACGGGCAGGGGGTTTTGGCTGACATAGGCAGAGACAATGTCTGCAGTCAGCCCGACCAGATCAGCCGTTACGGCTTCGTTTTGATCACTCAAGTATCCGCTCCTGGTATGGGGTCAAATCCGCATCGCCCACTTTTCGTATATCGCAATTTTGAGCGATGCCGAGATAAATCTACCAGCCCCTCCTTTCCCCGTCCGGCCACATCTCAGCTCAATGCTCGTTAGGAGCGCGAAGTCGTAAAGGGTCCCTGTTCGCCGTCACAATGAGTGCAGGCGGTTACCGTCTACGGACTACGCTTTTCGGTTCAGTGTGTTTGCAATCCGGGAATTGATTGCACCCACGAAACTTCGATCCGTCTTCGTTGCGCCGCTCCACCAATTGGCCGACGAGGCAGGCTGGACATTGGCTCAATTCCGCTCCCTCAACCGTCTCGAAGCGAACTTCGTCGCCGGCGATCTCGCAAAGCTCCTTAATATAGCGGGATGGCTGACGGCGATTGGTAAGCATGTAGACGCCTCGGCTGGCACGCGTGAGCGCTACGTAGAACAGGCGTCGTTCTTCCGCGTAGGCGAAGGTCTCGGGTCGGGGAATGACCAAGTTCAGCAGCTCATCGTCTTCGATGCGGCTTGGTACGCCGTAATTGCCCTCGCTGACGTCGAGCAGGACCGTGTAGTCGGCCTCAAGGCCCTTTGCCCGGTGAAACGACAGCCCGGCCACCTCAATGTTGGCAAAGGACGGCGGCCTTCCTTCAAAAGGATCGAGGACGTTGTAGCGCCACAAAACCAGAACCTTAAGCTTGTCGCGCTTTTCGTCGCGCCACCGGTTGGCAATACCCCCCAGAGCGCCATCAAGCCGTTCGAGCAGGCGCTGACATGCCACCGCAAAGTCCGGCTTGTCGCGTTTATCATCGATGGGAATTACACGGATTGATCGCGAGACGGCCGGACGCGTCGAGCGGACGGACTTCTTGATCTGTTCGGGATTGCGCTGGACGAACTTGGCGGCTGTCTCGGCAATGAGCTGGTTACAGCGATACGTCTGCTCCAGGCGCCCCTGCCAACTGGTCCCGAAGTTCGCCTCGAACCGTGTGAAGATGGTGATGTCCGATCCGGCAAAACGATAAATTGACTGCCAGTCGTCTCCGACCGCGAACACCTTGCTGAACGCCTTTTGCTGTTTGAGCGCCTTGACGAGGTTAGCGCGAGGCTCGGAAATGTCCTGAAACTTGTCCACGAGAATGAGGGAATAGGGGCTTCGATACCGTCCGCTCTCAACCAACTGCACCGCGTCCGCGATCATCGAATCGAAATCGATCCGCCTGGTTTCCTCGAGCTTTCGGGAATATCCCTGGGTGATCGCCCAGACCAACCGAGCGAATAGCTTAGCGCGCTCCTTGTCATGCAGGGTCTTGGCGCGTTCGAGCAGTATGTCGAGCGTGAGGTGGCTAGCACGTATGTGCTTCAAGCAGGTCGATATCAGCTGGTGATAATGCTTGATAACGACCGGATCGAGCGCCTTGGTGATTTCGGCATAGCTCTTGCGCTCGACAGGTATTGAGCGACGCACCAGTTCGGATTCTAGCGTGCTGAGCAGCGTCTCGTCGCTGGCTTGAGCCGAAGTGGTCTCGAAGAAATCGATCTCATTGCGGCGATATGCCTGCCGCTTGTTCTCGGCGTGGTTGGCGTAGTCCGCAAGGGGTGAGCATCCGTCCGCATCGAGCGCGAAATGCTCATGCACGGTTTCGGTCTGCGGATAGTAGAAATCTGGATGTAGATGGCGGACGCTGCCATCGTCAATTTGCCGTTCGTATTCGAAGGCGACTGAATGCAGCCAAAGCCAGTTGGCGATCTTCTTCTCCTGCAACGACTTTACGATCACCGCGGACAAGGAACCGATCGTGGCGCTACCCTTTCCAAGGGTGTCCGATACGTAGCGCCGGTAGTCGGCCTCCCCGTCAAATACCTCTATCGGGATGTCGGCCTTGGGATGCACGACGAGAAGCTCGGCCCACATCCGGGCAAATTCCGGATCGCTCTCGACAAGGTTCTGGATTATCGCCTCGATAACCCTGGTTTCGCCTGCGGGATGATCCACCCAGTTGGCGAGCTGCGGTGGCCGACCCTCGACCTCCTCAATGATTCCGCGTCCCAGCGCATGAAATGTAGTGACCCGACACTCCAGGGCGTCCTCCGCGACCTGTAACTGGGCGGCGATCCTTGTCCTGAGTTCATCGGCTGCGTTTCTGTTGAAGGCCAGGAGCAGAATCTCGTCGGGCCGATAGAGTTGCTTGTCCAGGACGTATGCGACCTTGCCGACCATCGTCGCGGATTTGCCTGACCCTGCCGAGGCCACCAGCAGGTTGTTGTCCTCTAGGCGAATACAGGCCTCGCGCTGCTGGTTGGAAAACGAGCGCCGGTCGAGATCGTCGAAGAACGACTGGAACTTGATAAATTCCGAGCGGACGAAAGCCTCGTTGTAGGCATGGCGGACGCCTGGGTCGGTTATCATCGCGAACGAGGCCGGAAGGGAGGCCTTCAGTCCTGCCGGGATCATGTCCGGGTTTAGAAGCGGGTGAGATAGGGCCGCCGCTGCGGCGCCAGGGACTTCGGCGACAGCCCTGCCCAGATCGACCTGTGCAAGATACTGTCTGTTGCCTTCGGTAAGCTCACGAAGCCTTTCGTCGACCTCGTGCAGGCGATCCTTCTCGGTGGCGATCAGCCCAAAGAGGTGAGTGTTGATGAAGGAATGAAGGTCTCCGGCCAGTTGTGTGGCCGCGTCACCCGACAATGCCGATAATGAATCTGTTCTGCCACGAGCGCGAATCTCCACTGTGTGCCACAAGAGGGCCTTGCTTACGGAAATCGACACAATATCGAGGCAGCTAAGCTCTACCTCGCTATCTTGAGCCAGCCGGAAACGTCCCGATTTTTTTCGGGTCTAGGGTCAGCTTCCATTTTCCCGCCGGAAACAGCCGCGCAAAGAAACCTGGGCGGTAGATCCGCGAGCGAGCAGATAGCAATTTGGTCAAGGCCACGTTCAATACGCTCGGTCGGCAAGAGCTCCTCAGGAGCGAATATCAGCAACAGATTGAGATGTTCCAAATCATCGTGGTTGGACATTGCTCGGGCCGCGATGCAAGCCGCGGCTCTCTTTCGTCGACCATCAAGGGAAACAACGCAACCTGGTCGGCGCGTCAACGGTCTCACTAGATTGTTGCGGCGAGTTACACCCTACCAAACGCCGGACTTTCATTTTACGTCCTGCCGCGCCAATGATGCGAATCTGTGTGGAGGGGCAGTAGATGGCAATCGTTCGGCGAAGCTTCGACGCCATTCGCAGCAGGCTCACCGGCATCGGGTTCTTCAGTATTAGCGCGAGCTGGAATCCGCCAATCGCACAACGGACCGTGATCTTGCGGCTGTTCAATTTCTTGGAGAATCGCCGTGTGCTCTACGTTCCGATGCATTTCGAGGTTCCGGACCAAGTGGATCAGTCTGTGATTCAGATTCGCAATGAACTTACGCAAATCTTGAACGACCTTCCCGAGAATTCGCCAGCTGCACGGCGCGTCCGGCATCTACGCACAGCGTCCCGGCGTTTTCTGGAGGATGCGCCGCCTGACTACCGAAACATCGCCTATCGCCTGCGCAACGACGTCGATCATGGATTCCCGATCCGGCTGCATGACTATGGCGAGCGCCCGTTGACGCCTGGATATTTCGTTGCGTTGGGGGAGTTGCGGGCAATCTTCGGATTGCAGCTTTCGGCGCTCGCCGCCGAATTCGAGATAGACGTGGAGGAAGACTTTGCGTCAATCTTCCCCGATGCGGTCGAGCGTGACGATTGAATTTATAGCGCTAAAAGACTGACGCCATGCTGGCATGTGCGTGCGGATAAACGTCGAGCCTGGGGGATTATGTGACCGAACGCAGGGGTAGGGATACGACCGGCGAGTGGCCAACTATTACCGAAAAGCATTGGTATGTGTTGTCTATCGTCAGTGCGATGTTCACGGCGGTCGCTATCGTAGCCGCTTTTCTGTTCATTTTCGGTGACGGTTTCGATGGCGAGCATGATACCCGCTTGGCCCAAGCTCTTGCCCCTTTCGGTGTTGCATTGTTCGCGCTGGTAACTTTTTGCACTGTTAGCTGGCGAGGTTCCATTAGCGTTAGGCAGGCCAATCAAGCTGAGAACGAAGGGCGCGCAAGACTCCTTCAGGAGGGAGCTAAACTTTTGAGCGAGCCAAGCAAACCATCTCATGTGTCTGCCGGTGTCGCTACTCTAAGCGTGCTCATTCATAGCGGGCAAGGGGACTACGCTTGGAGTGCAATGAACCTGCTCGCTGATTTTGTCGAAGATCACATGCGCAGCTATCATGGCAACCGTCATCGAGAAGAGATTTCCGGCGTCATGCGGTCCGGAGATGAGGCGGGTTTTAACACCGGTCGAAGCATCACCTTCTGCGTTGTGGAACCCGAAGAAGATTACCACTACGACGACGATCCTGTATACTGGCACTACATTCCAGGATTTGCCTCGGTAAAATATTTTGGAGGGGAATTTCCGTTCGATGACGAATACGAAATTGATCGACTGGAAAATGCATCATTTAACGGCGTAACAATAGCGCGATGGAATCGCGTAACGATCGATGGTCGATTTGATAGGTCGACGTTCAAGAATTGTGCTATCACTCGTGTCGACTCGGTTGATTCACTAAACCATCATGCGAATTATAAATATGCTTTCGAGAAGTGTGATTTCTCGAATTGCATATTCGCGGATGAGAGAATGCTCGCGGTGGATTTTCGAGAGGGCGAAAATTACTTTCGTGCTGATGCCCCTCCTACACTCGCTGGCGGAACTGCCGCAATCGACTGGGCCGCGTTGCTGAACCGCAGAGAATGACTGAACATCTCGCTTCAACCCGCTAATCGACTGTGTGGCAACGAAATAATGCCGCTTCCCCCTTCGGGGCCCCGACAAAAACGATATCAGCGCACGTGATATTAGCAGTGTTGTAGAGAGGTGGAGATTGACCAAAGTCGGCGCACAACTTCACTTTTGTTTGGACTAATCGGAATCGTTGCCCGAAGTGTCAATGGTGCTCTCATCCGGAAGCAGTGCCATCGTCCAAAAATGGGGTGGAATCGGCAATCGATATGTCAGGCAAGCCGTTAGAACGATCGGCCATAGTCCGTACCTCATTGCTGAAAGTCCATTGAATTCCTCACAGGCGATGATCTCCTTGCGAACCTGTTCAAGTAAAGCGTCCGGACCGTTGGTCGGCCCGAGGTGTGCAATACAAGAACCATGTACCTCCGAGTTCAAATATAAGTGCTCTTCTGAAGTCGTATCCGGTATCCATAGCTGCCAGGTACTGTGCGCCATGTCTTTAGCGTGGAAATCAGCCAAGATGGCGAAACTCTTCGCGTCTTGAAAGATCGCCAACCAAACGCCGAGTGTCGGATAAAGGATGCTGCCCAGCGTCGCTTCCTCTCGATAACCTTCGGCCGCTCTCGGGTGCATTGCAAGGTCGGCATACTCGCGGAAGACGCAGGGGTATTTACCGTTGGCTCGATAACTGAATATCGAAGACAGCGTGATTTGCTCAATCCACCGGCGTAGAAAATCAAAAGCCTTGCATTGCATTAGAAACAGGCCAACGACCGTAATCTCGATTGCGTGATCGTCTCGCAACGGGGTGTAGAGAGCTGGGTTATTTTGGATCGTTTTACAGATAATGTTCAGCGATTTCCGCAACTCGGAATCTAACGCGGTTTGAAAAGCTTGGTCAATTCCTTTGTACGTGAGAGATTTTGTATGAATTAGCCACAAGCCATTTATGGCCAGGCGCCCTAGTGCCTGAAACAATTTCAGATTGATGTCTACGCTAGCTGGAGATGGCACGGAAACGCCGAGACCATCATCAATAGCACAGTAGGGTAAGACATGGCGCTCTATGAACAATGCAGCTATAACGCGGTTTAGATGCATCATTTTTTGCACCACCTCCGCCAAACGTTTAGCGAGCTTGGACTTGCCGAAATGAGCACGACATAGATGCCACATTCGCAATGTGGCGATGGCGCTTGTCGAGTAGGCTGCTTCGAGGTTTTCCGCATCACGGCACCAGACAAAGACCGTCCAACTCGCAAGGTAAATTTGACGCACTAGCCGCAGACGATCGAGAAGGTTTTTCGGCTGTGTTTCGGCCAGTTGCCGCAGCAGGGCGTCGAAATGCGCTACACAGACGGTTGGCTCATCGACCATTGCGACGGCCTTTCGAAATGATGTCTGCATGGTCTTCGGGAATATGTTCTCGCGAAGCAGGCCTGTGGCGATCAGGTCAGCGATGTGATCGCCATTCCACTCCACGAACTCAAGCTTCCCGAGTTTTGTCTTCGTTTCGATAAAGCCTTCGACCTGCGGCCTCACATCCTCTTGCATGTCCCCACCGAAACAAAGCGCGACTATGACCGGCAAGTCCATGTAACGAAGGGGAACATGCTTGGGGACGTAGACTTCGATGATCTCTTCAAGCGAGGGGCGCAGTGCCTGATTTCCCCTTGTCCAGTTGTCCCGGGTCAGGTCGCCAGACTTGATCGAAAGGAGAAATAGCGACTTGTCGCCCGTTTGAGGATGGGGGCCAATCGCTGCCACATCTACGCCATATTGGCGAGTTCCGCGCTTAGGGCGTGAGACCACCGTGTAGCCGACTTCGCTCATGATGTCTGGCAATACCACGTCGAGTTCGTCCCTCTCATTGAGGGACGCCAGATATTGTTTCAGAAGAAGCTTCACTTCGGGCGCTCCTCGACGCGAAGCCGATAGATGAGATAGTTCAGGCGCGCCGGATAGAGAACATCCATATGTGGCAATGCGGATGATGTTTCAAAGCTTTGCAACTGCATCACATGCCGGATGGGCTCACCGGAGCTGTCGGGATAGACGTAGACGACAGATGAGCGCCCGTAGAGAAGGGTACTCTTGTGGAACAACCCTGCGAAGATAGAGCTTTCTTCGGCTATCCGGCCAATCTGTTTGCTGCGTTCGTGCGCGATTTCAGCCTGGACCCGCTGCTCCAACATGGACGGCTGCATCGCCCTATTTTGTGGCAATGCACGTAGCGGCGTTTGGTAGCTAGCGACCTGTTGCTGCATTCGTTCAATCGAGGCTTTGAGACCCTTGCCCGGATAGGCATTGTGAATTTCGTCAAAGAGGTCGAGGTCGGTTGGATAGTTGCGAAGCCAGAAGGATGTGATGTCCTTCTCTAGTAGCTTTCGTTTCTGCGGTTTCAAAGACGTCAGACATGCTGACAGAAGCGACACAGCTGGCCCATGGTTGAACATTAGATATGCATATATTTTATGTGCAAGATAAAAGACCTCAGCGTCTCTGAGCTTGAATTCGTGGATTTGAAAGTCGTAAATTGACTTGTCCAAAGGGGGAAAGAATGCGTCGAGTTGGCTGCAGATTTTATAATCACCATCCAGCAGCCAACGTGTGACATACCAGCCGTGTGCATCACCAGCTGACGTTTGGATTTTGTGCACCAGCGAATCGAATTTCTTCAGAGGAGGAGCAGCCCTTTCCTGACTTAAGATAGCAGTCAATGTCTCGAAAACGAGATGGCGGTCCCGATCAATATCCATGCTGTAGAGTGCAGCGTCGGTCAGGTCGAGCGTCCTGGCATCGTCGCTTTGGACGGACTTCATCAACGCGAGTACCTTTTCTTTGAGTAAGGGAGGAAAGGCAGCGGGATGATAGGCAAGCCCAGCAATCAACTCGTTACGGGCATTTTCGTTTGATCGATCGGCTGCCTCTTCCAGTTTCGCGACAAGCAGAGCTGACTTATCGGTCTGCCTCTCAAGCAGGCGGATAATTGCAAAAGCAGCAGCGCGCTGGTCTTGGGGATCATCCGACGACATCAAATCAGCGAGCCGCTCGGTCGCAAGCGTGTCGTCTCCGTCAGAAGAGTCAAAGGCGCCGAGCACATAAGTCGCTTGGCGTCTAATGGAGGGCCATTTGCTTTTGGAGAAGGAAATGGCTGCATTCAGCGCTTCAGATGGTGCTGTCGCCCTCCACGCTTGGAGGACTGTGCCCAGGAAGTCGCTGTCCCGGTCTGTTTCCGTGATGATATTTGCCACTTGGTGAATTTGCGCTGGATTGGCCGCGCCCCATGCTTCGAAGCCTTGGCCTATATGGTAGGCGAGGTCGTCAGACGCCTTGTCCCCCAACGTATGAACAAGCGAAACCACGCGCTCCGTTGTATCTTGAATCTTGCTTAGAAAGCCCTCAATGACCTGCGCTATTCGCGATCTGTCTCGGTTTGAGAATTCCGCTACAGGAAGTGCCTCAAAGTACGAAATTCCGTCGAAGGTGTCATCATTGTGAATGTCCGCAAGGGCCGTGCCGACACCCCTGAGGGAATCGAAACTCACTGCCGACACTGTAGGCCAAAGCGAGCCGTCCGACACTGCCCGCTTCAGTTGTGCAATTGTAATAGGGTGATCACTCATTGGCTTTGTTCAACGTAAATTGGTTCTGCTGACCGCTAGGCGCACCGTCAGAACACGAGCTAAAGAAAAGGTTTCGAACGAACGTCGCAGTGCGCTATCGGTGATCGCAAGCTACCACACGGCTTGAACCGCCTGTTGGTCGAAATTGTCGGCAAAGGGTAACTGTACAGACTTCTAACATTTTGGATCTGACGGTCCTTCTAGGCGCCGTGCCGCTATCGCTGCTTTGAACTTCTTAAGGGCTTTCGTGTTGATTTTCACTGAGAACTGACCCGGCATTTCCACCGAGATTTGCCCCGCCTTTCATGTATGTTTCGGTTCGGGGTTGAGGGTCAAGGTTCTGGTTTTCTCCTTCGCTTTTTTGGGTTCGTGGGCGGAGCTGTTCTTGAAGCGGAAGCTGTCGTTTCCGGTTTCGAGGATGTGGCAATGGTGGGTCAGCCTGTCGAGAAGCGCGGTCGTCATCTTGGCATCGCCGAAGACACTCGCCCACTCGCTGAAGCTGAGGTTTGTGGTGATGATGACGCTGGTGCGTTCGTAGAGCTTACTCAGCAGATGGAAGAGCAATGCTCCACCTGATGCACTGAACGGCAGATAGCCAAGTTCGTCCAGGACGACGAGATCGGAATGCACGAGGCGATTGGCGATCTGGCCTGATCGTCCCTGTGCCTTCTCCTGTTCCAGCGCATTGACCAGTTCGACCGTCGAGAAGAACCGAACCCGCTTGTGATGATGCTCGATGGCCTGCACGCCGAGGGCGGTCGCAATATGGGTTTTGCCTGTGCCGGGGCCGCCGACGAGCACAATGTTGTGGGCCTCATCGACGAATTCGCAGCGATGAAGCTGCCGCACGAGTGCCTCGCTGATCTCGCTGCTGGCGAAGTCAAAGCCGTTGAGATCGCGATAGGCTGGAAAGCGTGCGATCTTGAGCTGATAGGCTGTCGACCTGACCTCACGTTCTGCCCTCTCGGCCTTGAGCAGTTGCGACAGGATCGGAATGGCGGCTTCAAACGCTGGCGCTCCCTGTTCGGTGAGTTCGCCCACAGCTTGTGCCATGCCGTGCATCTTCAGGCTCCGGAGCATGATGACGATTGCGCCGCTGGCAGGGTTATGACGCATGGCGCGCCTCCAGGGCCTTCCTCAAGGCATCGTAGCGTTCGACATTTGCTTTCGGCTCATTGGTAAGCGTCAAAGCCTGGGGAGCGCTGATGGTCGGGGGCGTGAGCGATTTGCCGTCGACGAGCCGATGGAGAAGGTTCAGCACATGGGTTTTGGTTGGAACGCCGGCCTCTAACGCCATCTCCACGGCCAGGAGCACGGCCTCCTCGTCGTGTTGCAGCACAAGTGCCAGGATCTCGACCATCTCGCGATCGCCGCCCGGCTTCTTGAGCAAATGCTGCTGTAACGACCTGAATGCATCGGGAAGTTCGGCAAACGGTGCTCCGTTGCGTAGGGCGCCTGGCTTGCGCTGAACGACAGCCAGGTAGTGCCGCCAGTCATAGATCGTTTGCCCTGGTCGATCATGCGAGCGATCGATGATGCGGCGATGCTCACAGACAGTCAGACCCTCCGCAGCGACAACGACACGATCCGGATAGACCCGAAGGCTCACGGGCCGATTGGCAAAGGACGCCGGCACGCTGTAGCGGTTGCGCTCCAGATGCACGAGGCAGGTTGGGGAGACCCGCTTGGTGTATTCGACAAAGCCGTCGAAGAGACGGGGCGCCGGCATGAGAGCCTGGGCTTCCTCGGCCCAGATATCGGCAATGGAGCCGCGCATTTTTCCATGCGGGGTCTTGTGCCAAAACTCTTGGCATCGAAGCTCCAGCCAGTCGTTCAGGGCTTCCAGGGATGGAAAGCGTGGAATCGGTTGAAAGAACCGGTGACGCGCATCCTGGACGTTCTTCTCGACCTGTCCTTTCTCCCAGCCAGAGGCCGGATTGCAGAACTCAGGCTCGTAGAGATAGTGGCTGGCCATGGCCATGAAGCGGACGTTGACGTCGCGCTCCTTGCCGCGGCCGACCTTGTCGATCGCTGTCCGCATATTATCGTAGATGCCGCGCCGGGGAACGCCGCCAAAGACACGGAAAGCATGGTTATGGGCGTCGAACAGCATCTCATGCGTCTGCAACAGATAGGCCCGGACGATAAAGGCCCTGGAGTAGCTGAGCTTGCTATGCGCCACCTGCAGCTTGGTTCGTTCGTTGCCGATGATCGCCCAGTCCTCGGACCAGTCGAACTGGAACGCTTCACCAGGATCGAACGCAAGCGGCACGAATGTTCCGCGCCCTATCGTCTGTAACTCCCTCTGCAGATCAGCTTCCACTCCCGAGCGAAAGCCGCAACACGACCGTATGATCCCTCATAGCCAAGGCTCAGCAGATCGGCATGAAGCTGCTTGATCGTGCGTTTCTGTTTGCGGTTCTTTTTGGCCTCGGTCCTCAGCCAGGCTGACAAGCGGTCGGCAAATGCGTCAAGCCTGCTCGGCCGCTCTGGAACCTTGAACTTCGGTTCCACCTCGTCCACCCGCAGGTATTTGCGCACCGTATTCCGAGACAGGCCGGTCCTACGGCTAATCTCTCGGATCGATAGATGTTCTCGATAATGCCAGCGTCGGATCACGCTCAATAATGCCATGTCGATCACTCCGTAATCCCCGCTGAAAAAACGCAGGGTAAGGGTCAAACATGGGTCAATTCTCGGTGGAAATATCCTGGGTTGCCGGGTCAGTTCTCAGTGGCAATCAACACTCGGCCTGAGATGGCGCGACTGCCATTTGACTTAAGCGGGAAGAGGCGTCGATCTGACCATGGAGTTCCGTTCAACGAGAGGAACTCGCCATGGCTACCCTGTCGACCGATGCACCAATCTCTCCGCTTCGCCAGCGCATGCAGCACGACATGCTCATGCGTGGCCTGGGCTCCCATACCCAGCAGGACTACGTTCGTCACCTCCGGCGCTTCGCTGTGTTCCTTGGCCGCTCGCCCGACACGGCGACGGCTGCGGACATCCGTCGATTCCAGCTGCATCAGCATGAGAGCGGCGTCGGCCCTGCGACGATCAATGGCGCGGTCTCGGCACTGCGGTTCCTGTTCCTCGTGAGGCTGAAGCGTCGGGATCTGGCGCGTGCGCTGGTGATCATGAGGTATCAGCGCAAGCTGCCCGAGGTGCTGAGCGTGGAGGAAGCGGCGCGGCTGCTCGAAGCCGCACCCGGCATCAAGTACAAGGCCGCGCTCGGCGTCGCCTATGGCGCGGGCCTGCGCGTGTTCAAGTTGCGCATCTCAAGATCGACGAAATCGACTCGACACGCATGCTGATCCGCGTCGAACAGGGCAAGGGACGCAGGGACCGCAACGCTATGCTCTCGCTGCAACTTCTGGAACTGCTCCGGCTGTGGTGGCGCGAAGGCAGGTGGCGCGGGGTGATGCTCCCCCATGGCTGACTGTTCCCCGGGGCGCAGCTTCACCGCGCCGATCTCATCGAGGCAATTACACCGCGCGGTCCAGGAGGCAGCCAAAGTCGCCGGCATCCGCAGCTCACACCTATGTCGGCCTCCGTTACCTTGCCGCGAGCTGGCTTAACTAGGACGTTGCTCATACCTCCTACTCCTCGCATCGACGAGACCATCTCGCCCATCGGTAGTCTTTAGCCGAAACAGAGTGAGGTCAGCCGGCGCGTGCGGCTTTTGTGCGATTACGTCCACCTGCCGCTCTTTTGACGCTATGCACGGAGACGGCTTTGGGAGCCACCACGTCGCCGAGCCGCTCTATACGGAGGGCCGCGCGTGAGGGAAGGCGAACGACGAGTTCGAGTTGCCCCCCGATCGCCTCGACGTAGCTTTTAAGAGTAGACAAGTACATGTCGGCTTGTTTCTCGATCTTCGAGACCGAAGGCTGCTTGATCTTGAGGACCGAAGCGATTTCGGCCTGGGCCTTTCCAGCGGCACGCCGCAAATCGCCGAGACTCTCGACTTCTCCCCTTAATTCTTCGAAACGCGCGTCGACCCGCTCCCGACGATCCTCGGGGAGCGCAGCGTTTAGGTCGTCAAGCTTGCGTCCCATCACTTCTTCTCCTTCTTCGCCGCCCCCCAAACGGTCGAGATGCCCTTGATAGCGCTTGTCCGCCTTGGCGATCAGACTTTTATAGAAGCGCTACTCACTCACGCCCGACTTATCGCCGGCGACGAGCAGGATCGCCTTCCGCTTCCGGTCGAATGCGAACGCAACCCGCCAGACACCATCATCAGCGTCGAAGCGAAGTTCTTTCATGTTCGCGAACGACGAGTCATTCAAGGTCCGCATGCGGTCGCCCCAGCTGGGGCCCGAACACACCGAGCAGCTTAGCCGAGGCCAATAGCTCATCTTGGACTGTCTGGTGCAACGCCTCGACTCCCCGTCGAACTCATCGCCAAAAACGGCTTCGCAAGTCATATATAGCTCCTAGGCTATGTGGTCAAGATCACAAGCTGCCGAACGATAGTCTGCGGCCGAAACAAGGTACGCGCGATCGACGATAATCCGGCCGCCGTTGACACGACTGGCAATTCGCGACCTGTCTGCGCTATCGAGCGGCATCGTCACCGGCGTTCTGACGGGCATGGCCGGCGCGTAGCTGTCGCTTGCCCAGAATGCCGGCTTGTCGTGAAAGGTATGACCGCCAGCAAGGGTTCCATCGCGCCGGCAGCGCTCACCGTCGCCAAATGGAAACCGGTGCCGGCGAGGTTCGCGTGTCTGGCGGCGAAGGTCGCCATGGCCCGGAGGTGAAGCCGGCGAGGCAGCTGCGCTGGTCCATGCGTAATCGTGTGGAGAACCGCGCCGCGCCGTGCATCGCATCTCTCGTCCCGCTGCGCTGCCGAGGCCTTTTCTGTCAGGCGGTCTAGGTTTCGCGCTTCGGGCCGACCAGGAACACTATGAGGGCAGCGACGAACGTGGCAACAGCACTGTAGGCAATGGCGCTTGTAATCCCCGCATTCTCCACCAATAGTCCGCCGAAAATCGCGCCGGCTGCGATTGCCACTTGGAATACTGTGACCAGCAGCACACCAGCGCTTTGGGCCTGCTCGGGAACGGCCCTCCGTACCATCCACGTCTGCAATCCCACTGGCACGGCGCCGAAGGCAAACCCCCACGCGGCAACAGCAATCGCCGAGGCCAAGGCCGATGCTCCCGCCGTCAGCAGCGAAACAGCGGCTATCGCTATGAGCAGCGGTGCAAGGGCCGCGACTGCCTTGAGACTGTACTCGGCCAGAAGCCCGCCGGCCAGATTGCCGAAGAATCCGCTGATGCCAAAAGCCAGCAACACAAGCGAGATCGTCTCGACATCCAGCGCGGGAATCTTCTCGAGGAAGGCGCGGATATAGGTGATTCCGGCGAAGTGGCCGGAAGCGACCAGCAGGACGACCAAAAGCGCAATTTTGACCATCGGAATCTTGGCCACATCCAGCAGGCTTCGGAAGCTAGCCACTCCAATCGGAGGCAGTCTCGGAATGGTTATGAGTTGCACCAGCAGTGTAGCGGCGGCGGCGGCTGCGGCGAGCATGAAGGCGCTTCGCCATCCCCAGATATCGCCGACATAAGCGCCGATTGGAGCTGCGCAGACGGTAGCTACGGAAACGCCGGTAAGGATGATCGACATAGCGCGCGGCAGGAGGTGGCTTGGAACGAGCCGCATCGCCAGTGCTGCCGACATCGACCAGAAGCCTCCGAGCGCTATGCCGAGCACGACGCGTGCAGTCAGGAGAACCGCCAGCGACCACGCGCCGGCCGCCAGAACGTCCGACAGGATCAGCAGCAGCGTCATGGTCCACATGACGGTCCTGCGGTCCAGGCGCTTTGTGATGATCGCCACCATCGGCGCCGAGATCGCCCCGACGATAGCTGTCGCCGTCATCGCCTGTCCAGCCGCTCCCTCGCTAATACCGAGATCATGCGCGAGGGGCGTGAGCAGGCTGACAGGCAGAAACTCTGCCGTGACCAGCCCGAATGTGCCCAAGGAAAGCGAAATGACCGCACCCCATGCGGGACCAGACGGTGGGACGGGTTTTTCTGGGTCGTGCAGAACAGCGTCCATGACGCCTGCTGCGGATTGGGTCATGAACGAAGTCTCCACTTTGATGCAATGCAACGTGATGTTGGCTGCCTTGACCCAAATCTAAAAACACAAGCGCATTTCCCGGCGGCGTTGCACGGAGGAGGGGATGTTCATTGCTTCGCGATATTTTGTGACGGTGCGGCGCGCAACATCGATGCCGGTTTCCTTCAGCCGGACAGCGATGTCCTCATCGGAAAGCACGTCGCCGGGAGATTCTGCGGCAATGATCGCTTTGATCCGATGCCGGACAGCTTCGGCGGAGTGCGCATCGCCGCCTTGGCAGGACGCGATCGCGACGGTGAAAAAATACTTGAGTTCAAAGACTCCGCGCGGGGTAAGCATGTACTTGTTCGAGGTCACCCGGCTTACCGTCGACTCGTGCACGCCGATCGCGTCAGCGACGGTTCTAAGATTGAGAGGCCGCAGGTGGGCGACGCCATGTTCCAAAAAGGCATCCTGCTGACGCACGATTTCAGCCGCAACCTTAACAATCGTCTTGGCGCGCTGATCGAGGCTGCGGATTAGCCAGTTCGCGTTTTGCAAGCATTCGTCGAGAAATGCTTGATCTTTCGAATTCTGGGCAGTTTGACGCGTGACTTCGGCATAATAGGTTTGGTTGATCAGCAGCTTTGGCAGCGTGGCGGGATCAAGTTCGATCTGCCACCCGCCTTGCGGCGAGGGCGTGACCCAGACGTCGGGTATGATTGATTCAGAGGCACCGGATTCGAATCTGTTCCCAGGCTTGGGATCGAGCGCCCGAATCTCATGCATCATGTCGAGAAGGTCTTCTTCATCGACGCCGCAATGCTGCTTCAGTGCCTCAAAATCCCGTCGCGCAAGCTTTTCAAGATGGGCAACCAAAGCTGCCATTGCCGGGTCGAGCCGATTTCGCTGGCGCAACTGAATCTCGAGGCATTCTCTGAGACTTCGCGCAAAAACTCCCGGTGGATCAAATTGCTGCAAGGTTCCGAGAACCCGTTCCACAACAGCCTCATGGACATTCAGGCTCTCGGCCAGCTCCAAAAGGTTTGCCCGAAGGTAGCCAGTGTCTTCCAGATCGGCGGCAAGCTGGCCAGCGATCAGCCGCTCCTGTGGTGTGAACGCAGTGAGGGCGATCTGACGAGCGACATGGTCGTGCAATGTTTCGGCGAGGGTGGCATACTCGTCGAGGGAAGGGCCATTACCGGGCGGGTTGTTGGTCGTGTTGCGAAGTGATTTCCATTGCCCGAGCCGTTCAGGCGAACCTCCCCCGGTCGGTCCTTCAACGGCGTTTGCCCCAGGGCCGACAGGCTGATCCGCTCCCGAAATCGAAACGTCGTCAAAAGGCCCGCCATCGCTTGATGCAGATTCCAAGAGCGGGTTCTTCTCAATTTCCCGCTCCACGAACTGATGCAGTTCAGTATGCGCCAGTTGCAGCAAGCGAATCGACTCAATGAGTTGAGGCGATGCCACCATGGATTGCTTCTGGCGTTGAAGCAGGCTTGCTGAGGATTGCATGGTGAGCGCGATAATCCTGTCGAGGAGCCTCTTGGGGCCGGCACTGGCACCAGTGAGACGTTTCTAGGTCAAGCGGCGGCTTTCAGCGTTTCGAGAACGTTTTGCGGGGATGAGACGCCATAGGGGTCGGCCTCGCAGTTGTCGGAGAAACCTTCCTCCTCGAACCAGTGCTCCACCACGCCATTGTTGATCAGGGCGGCGTAGCGCCAAGAGCGCATCCCGAAGCCGAGATTGTCCTTGGCGACCAGCATGCCCATTTTGCGTGTGAACTCGCCTGAGCCATCGGGGATGAGCTCGACCTGCTTCAGGCCCAAGGACTTCCCCCACGCATTCATGACGAAGGCGTCGTTGACTGAGAGGCAGTAAATCGCGTCAATTCCCTCCTTCTCAAACTCATCATAGAGCTCTTCGAACTGGGGCAATTGGTAGGTCGAGCAGGTTGGTGTGAAGGCGCCAGGCAGCGAGAACAGGATGACCCGCTTGCCGGCAAAGTAGTCGTCAGATGTCTTTTCTTCCCAGCGATATGGATTTGGCCCCTGGACTGACTTATCGTGAACGCGCGTGAGAAAGGTGACGAAGGGAACGTTCTTTTGAACTGTCATCAAGTTGCTCCTAAAGAAGAAAACTGCCGTTGAATTCTGGCATAGGCTGGCGCAATTCCGAGCAAAGGCTCGTATGCTCGGGCACGGAATGAGGGCCTCGGCGGCTCGCAACTTCCTTTTCCATCCCGACGTATGGGAACGTCTTGGCGGCTGGTCTTGGCCACGCGAACGCAATCGATCTGAGCGAGCTGGAGACCGTCGAGCCGCTTGCTTTCCACGGCTATGGCGCCGGAAGCGGGATCGGTCACCCGCGATCGTGCCCGGGGAAAAGGGATAGCGGCCGGAATTAGCCAATATCGCAAGCATGTGGCGACCTGAAATGTCACTTCACGCAGACTCGGGTCACTGGACTGGTTCAGCGTGTTGTCGATATGTGGCAGTGACCCGCCGGCCTTGGCTTGGGTGACCCTTTGACGGGGCCCTTGGGCACTCCCATGCTGAACAGAACCGGTAAACGGCATTTGCGCGAGCGGCCCGTGTTGGCGTGCCGGCATCGGACCAGCCATGCGCAAAGCGGCCACCGAGAACGGCCTTCCGGAGGAGACGATGTCCCGATGTTCAGCGGGAACGGGCACCGTCTCCTCAGGCCACTGTCTAGAGCTTCGCGCGTCGGGCATGGTGCAAGTCGCTTTCATCGTAATTTGATGGTGCTCTAACCAGGAGCAGCAAGCGGCGTGCCATTTCAAATAGAGGTGCTGTTGGACCGCCCCCTTCTTCTCGGAGGCGGTGTCTTAGAAGACCGGGAGCGCGCTATGCCGCCTCGTCACATAGGCAACAACGATGCTGTATGGTGCGGAATTCGGCGCTTCAGCCCCGGCTGGGCAAAGAAGAACCGGAAGCCGAGCCGATGCACCACCTGAGGCTGGCGGGCACTCCAGTCGTAGCGTGTGCCGCTAGCGTTCATGGGTGCGCAGCACGGCTATCGCGAACACGCGCCTCTCGCAGCAACATGAGCGCGCGCTCTTGGGCAAGCGCCTTGGCGCCGTGAGGATCGAATTCCCCAATCGTGTCTGTTTGCCGCCCTCTTATGTCCGAAACTGGACCAGAATGTCGCAGGCCCGACCTAAAGGTCGCCCGAGGCGTTCTGTCCGACACTGTTCCGTCGCCTTTGTTGGCCCGCGACACCGGCTTATTTCGCCTAGCTCTTCTCTGGCCTCAGGCTAAGCCGCTGAGAAGCTGCCACAATTTTTTTCTGCTGCGGCCAAATTGGCACGAGATTTGAAGCACCTTCGTTGCGGGCCGGGAGCCGCCGACCGACTTTCATTTCGTGGATGACACGAATGGAGCGAAGAAAGAAAAGCAAAATGTCAAATCCGCGTCGGATAGCGTCTAACAGCAGGGGGCCTTCGGCGAAACCGCCCTACCAAACAGCGCGTTGGCCTTGTCGACCCTTCCGCAGGAAATCTTGGCTGGCGGCGAGTCAAAGGCCCACCACACCGACTTTATCCTGACCTGGAAGGTGCAGGATAATGTTCTGCATCTCGCCGCGCGATGTGCCTAGACAGTTACGCGTTAGCCGATCTTGATAATCGGTCTGCCTCCGGACGACGTCGTCTACATGCCGTCTTAGGTCTTCTCTACCGCAGCGCCCGCCGGTCACCTTCCGCCCTTCCATCGCTATAGAGTGAAGTGCCACCCATGTCCGAACAACCTTTGCCGACGCTACCGATGTGGCGCGTCGATCACATTGAGCCCTCGCCTGAGATGTTGGCGCTACGGGCCAACGGTCCGATCCACCGCGTGCGCTTCCCGTCCGGGCACGAAGGCTGGTGGGTGACAGGCTATGACGAGGCCAAGGCGGTGTTGTCCGACGCGGCGTTCCGGCCTGCAGGAATGCCACCGGCGGCATTCACGCCGGATTCGGTGATTCTCGGTTCGCCAGGATGGCTGGTCTCGCACGAGGGGGGCGAGCATACGCGGTTACGCACGATCGTGGCGCCGGCCTTCAGCAACGGCAGGGTGAAGCTGCTGGCGGAGCAGGTCGAGGCGATCGCCGCGCAGTTGTTCGAGACGCTGGCGGCCCAGCCCCAGCCCGCCGATCTGCGGCGCCACCTCTCCTTTCCGCTTCCCGCCATGGTCATTGGCGCGCTGATGGGCGTGCTCTACGAGGACCACGCCTTTTTCGCCGGGCTGTCCGACGAAGTGATGACGCACCAGCATGAAAGCGGCCCGCGAAGCGCGTCGCGCTTGGCCTGGGAAGAACTCCGCGCCTACATTCGCGGCAAGATGCGGGACAAGCGCCAGGATCCGGGCGACAACGTGCTGACGGATCTGCTCGCGGCGGTCGACCAGGGCAAGGCGACCGAGGA
Source organism: Mesorhizobium sp. M0227 (assembly GCF_040321855.1). Classification (NCBI taxonomy): domain Bacteria; kingdom Pseudomonadati; phylum Pseudomonadota; class Alphaproteobacteria; order Hyphomicrobiales; family Phyllobacteriaceae; genus Mesorhizobium; species Mesorhizobium sp. M0227. The sequence goes on from NZ_JAMYSJ010000020.1 coordinate 73,400, forward strand.
AGAGGCGATCGGCCTGGCGGCGGGCATGCTGGTGGCGGGGCACGAGAGCACCGTCGCGCAGATCGAATTCGGCCTGCTGGCCATGTTCCGCCATCCGCAACAGCGCGAACGCCTGATCGGCGATCCATCCCTGGTGGACAAGGCGGTAGAGGAAATCCTGCGCATGTACCCGCCGGGCGCCGGCTGGGACGGCATCATGCGCTATCCGAGGACCGACGTGACCATCGCGGGCGTGCATGTTCCCGCGGAGAGCAAGGTGCTGGTCGGCCTGCCGGCGACGTCGTTCGATCCGCGCCATTTCGACGACCCGGAAATCTTCGACATAGGACGTGACGAAAACCCGCACCTGGCGTTCTCCTACGGGCCGCACAGCTGCATCGGCTTGGCGCTAGCCAGGCTGGAACTCAAAGCGGTGTTCGGTTCGATCTTCCAGCGCTTTCCCGCGCTGCGCCTGGCGGTGGCGCCCGAAGAACTGGAGTTGCGCAAGGAGATCATCACTGGCGGGTTCGAGGAGTTCCCAGTGCTCTGGTGATGCGCGGACGCCACGAGGAATCGCGATGTCCTCGAATTGCCCGCGCGACTGCCGCGCGCCGATCAGATCAGCCAACCAACAGGTGACCAAGATGGACGTGCAAGAAACCACGGCAGCATGCCGGGACGCCTTCGCCGAACTGGCGTCGCCAGCGTGCATTCAGGACCCGTACCCATTCATGCGGTGGTTGCGCGAGCACGATCCGGTACATCGCACGGCGTCGGGCCTCTTTCTGTTGAGCCGCCACGCCGACATCTACTGGGCGTTTAAAGCCACTGGCGATGCTTTTCGGGGGCCGGCACCAGGCGAACTGGCGCGCTATTTCCCGCGTGCGGCGACCAGCCTGTCGCTAAGTTTGTTGGCGTCTACTTTAGCGATGAAGGAACCTCCAACGCATACGCGTCTGCGCCGGCTGATCTCGCGCGATTTCACCATCGGCCAGATCGACAAGCTGAGGCCGGCCATCGCTCGCATTGTCGCAGCGCGCCTGGACGGCATGGCGCCCGCACTGGAGCGCGGGGAGGCAGTGGACCTGCATCAGGAATTCGCGCTGGCCTTGCCCATGCTGGTTTTCGGCGAACTGTTCGGCATGCCCCCGGACGACATTCTCGGGCTCGTCACCGGCATCAGCGCCATTCTGGAAGGCCTGAGCCCGCACGCCAGCGATACCCAGCTCGCCGCGGCGGACTCGGCCAGCGCCAGGGTGCAGGCCTACTTCGGCGACCTCGTACAGCGCAAGCGCTCCGATTCCAGCCACGACATCGTGTCAATGCTGGTCGGCGCACACGACGGCGATGCCGAGATGCTGTCGGATACGGAATTGATCAGCATGCTCTGGGGCATGTTGCTTGGCGGCTTCGCCACCACTGCCGCCGCCATCGGCCATGCTGTCCTGGCGATGCTGGCGTATCCCGGACAGCGGCACTGGCTGAAAGGTGATGCCATGGGAGTAAAGGCATTCGTCGAAGAAGCCCTGCGCTACGACGCGCCCGCCATGTTCAGCTCCATTCCGCGTATCGCCCAGCGCGACATCGAACTGGGCGGCGTGGTGATCCCGAAGAACGCGGACGTGCGCGTTCTGATCGCGGCCGGCAATCGCGACCCGGACGCCTTCGCCGATCCGGACCGCTTCGATCCCGTGCGGTTCTACGGCACTAGTCCTGGCATTTCGATCGACGGGAAGATCATGCTGGCCTTCGGCCACGGCATCCACTTCTGCCTTGGCGCGCAACTGGCCCGGGTGCAGTTGGCCGAGAGCCTGCCGCGGATCCAGGCGCGCTTCCCCACGCTGGCATTGGCCGAGCAGCCGACCCGGGAGCCCTCCGCATTCCTTAGGACGTTCCGCGCGCTGCCGGTGCGGCTGCATCGGCAGGAGGGTTAAGATGCGGGTCGTGGTCGATCAGGATCTGTGCGGAACTACCGGGCAGTGCGTGCTGACGCTGCCGGGCGCCTTTCGCCAGCGCGAACCGGACGGGGTGGCCGAAGTGTGCGTGGCGACGGTCCCGCAGGCGCTGCACGCCGCCGTGCGGCTTGCGGCCAACCAGTGCCCGGTCGCCGCCATTCGGGTCATCGAAAGCGACGCTAGCCATGACGAGAGCGCCAGTGCCGACCCTGCGCCTTCTCCGGCGCAGGCCGAGCGGCATGCTGCGAAAGACCAATGCAATTCAGGAGACACGATGGCAAGGTTTGAAGGCAAGGTGGCCGTGGTGACCGGCGCCGGCGCCGGCATCGGCAAGGCATGCGCTCTCGCCATCGCGCGCGGGGGCGGCAGAGTGGTGGTGGCCGACATTGATGGCTCGGCGGCCATCGCCTGCACCGCGCAGATCGCGGCCGAAGCAGGCCACGCGCTGCCCATAGCCATGGATATCGCTGATGAGCAGGCGGTGGCAGCGCTGTTCGAGACGGCGGAGCGGCACTTCGGGGGGGTCGACCTGCTGGTGAACAATGCGAGCGCCATGCATCTGACCCCGCGCGACCGCGCCATCCTCGACCTGGACCTGGCGGTATGGGATCAGACCATGGCGACCAATCTGCGCGGCACGCTGCTCTGCTGCCGGCAGGCCATCCCACGGATGATCGCCCGCGGCGGTGGCGCGATCGTCAACATGTCGTCGTGCCAGGGGCTCAGCGGTGACACGGCGCAGACGTCCTACGCCGCGTCGAAGGCGGCGATGAACATGCTGTCGGCCTCGCTCGCCACCCAGTACGGTCACTCTCAGATCCGCTGCAACGCGGTTGCGCCGGGTCTTATCATGACCGAGCGTCTCCTCGCCAAGCTGGACGAGTGCATGCAACGGCATCTGCGCCGGCACCAGCTCCTGCCGCGCGTCGGCCGTCCCGAGGACGTTGCCGCACTCGTGGCGTTCCTGCTCTCCGACGATGCTGCGTTCATCACCGGCCAGGTCGTGTGCATCGACGGCGGCATGCTGGCGCATGTGCCGACATACGCCGACGGTGGCAACAGCTGCGCCGCGCGCCCTGCCGGCGACACCGAATCGGCGACGGCGGCGCGCTGCTGATGGACATACTGCTCAACCCACTCAACCGTCGGCACCGGCTGCGATCCGACATCCCGGTCATGCCCGGCGCTTTCCCCCTGGTCGGGCATCTTCCCGCCATTGTCTGCGACCTGCCGCGCCTGCTGGAGCGCGCGCAACGGACGCTGGGCAGCCACTTCTGGCTGGATTTCGGCCCTGCCGGACATCTGATGACCTGTGTGGATCCGGACGCTTTCTCACTGCTCAAGCACAAGGACGTGTCCTCGGCGCTGATCGAAGAGATCGCGCCCGAATTGCTTGGCGGAACGTTGGTTGCCCTGGACGGCGGCGCGCACCGGCAGGCGCGCGATGCCATCAAGGCAGCGTTCTTGCCCAAGGGACTGACCCAGGCCGGGATCGGCGACCTGTTCGCGCCCGTCATCCAGGCGCGGGTGCAGGCGTGGCGCGCCCGCGGCGAGGTAACCATCCTGCGCGAAACCGGGGACCTGATGCTGAAGCTCATCTTCAGCCTCATGGGAATCCCCGCGCAGGATCTGCCGGGATGGCATCGCAAGTGCCGGCAATTGCTGCAATTGATCGTAGCCCCCCCGGTCGACCTGCCCGGACTGCCCTTGCGGCGCGGCCGTGCCGCCCGCGACTGGATCGACGCGCAGTTGCGCCGGTTCGTCCGCGATGCGCGCGCGCATGCCGCGCGCACCGGGTTGATCAACGACATGGTGAGCGCCTTCGACCGCAGCGACGGTCCGCTCTCCGATGACGTCCTGATCGCGAATATTCGCTTGCTGCTGCTTGCCGGTCACGACACCACTGCCTCGACGATGGCCTGGATTGTAATCGAGCTGGCGCGGCAGCCTGTGCTGTGGGACGCCCTGGTTGAGGAGGCGCAACGTGTGGGCGCGGTGCCGACCCGGCACGCGGACCTGGCGCAGTGTCCGGTCGCCGAGGCGCTGTTCCGCGAGACACTGCGCCTGCATCCGGCGACCACGCTCCTGCCGCGTCGCGCGCTGCAGGAATTGCAACTCGGCCAACGGCGCATTCCCGCAGGCACCCATCTATGCATCCCGCTGCTGCATTTCTCGACCTCGGCGCTGCTGCACGAGGCGCCTGATCAGTTCCGCCTGGCGCGGTGGCTGCAACGCACGGAGCCGATCCGGCCGGTTGACATGCTGCAGTTCGGTACCGGCCCACACGTCTGCATCGGCTACCACCTGGTATGGCTGGAAATGGTGCAGTTCTGCATCGCCTTGGCGCTGACCATGCACAAGGCCGGGGTGCGGCCGCAGTTGCTGGGCGACGTCGAAAAAGGCCGGCGCTATTACCCTACCGCACATCCGTCAATGAAAATTCGAATAGGCTTTTCATGAGCTGGCATCGCATGCCCTGTGTGGCAAGGCAGCGGCGCCGGCGGGGCGCGGCATTGCTGCACTCAGCGCACGCACTCGTGTGACGCCGGCAACACCGTGACGACTTGCGCTCGCCGTGGCCGTCTCAGCTACAAGGACATCAACAACATGCAGACCGGTTCCACTCCACGCGACCGAATTGGCGTTTCCGCATTCGGCGGATTGGGCGCGCAGGCGCGCGGCGCCTCTGGCGGGCTGCTCCCGGAGATCTGGATGCAGGACGGCGCAAAGCGGGTCGAACAGGCTCTGGGGCGTCTGCTCTGCGCCGAAGACGACGGTAAGACAGAGCTGATGGCGGCCATGCGCTACGCCACCTTGCATGGCGGGAAGCGCACCCGCGCCTTGCTCTGTCTGGCTGCCGGCGCACTGGCGGGCACGCCGGCGCACATGCTCGACGACGTCTGCGCCGCCATCGAGATGATGCACGCCTGTACCCTGGTCCACGACGACCTGCCCGCGATGGACGACGACGTGCTTCGCCGCGGCCTTCCGACCGTGCACGTAAAGTTTGGCGAAGCCACTGCGATCCTGGTCGGCGATGCGCTGCAGGCCCACGCCTTCCTCACCCTGGCGAGCCTGGATGCGCCGGGCGACAACCGTATCGCGCTCGTGCGCGAACTGGCGCAGGCGGTGTCCGCCGAGGGTGCCGCAGGCGGGCAGGCCATCGATCTGTCGTTGGTCGGAAAGCATGCCGGGCTGGACAGGATCCTGGCGATGCATGGGATGAAAACCGGAGCGCTAGTGCGCGCGTCGGTTCGCATGGGCGCGCTATACTCCATCGCGGAGGATGCCGCGCACGCTGCGCTGTATGCTGCGCTCGATCGCTACACCGCCTGTTTTGGCCTGGCTTTGCAGGTGGCCGACGACATTCTCGACGCGACGGCGGATACCGCGACTCTTGGCAAGACCCCCGGCAAGGACGCGGCGGCGCAGAAGCCGACCTGCGCGTCGATCATGGGGCTGCAGGCTGCGCGCCAGTTCGCCCTGTACTTGTTGCACGACGCCGGGGAGGCCATCGCCCCTCTGGGGCCGCGTGCGGAAGGGTTGGCGCAGATGCTGCAGCGGGCCAACCTCTATCTGTCCGCGCCATACGCATGAGCGTGCGCATCCGTAAGGACTCGCCCCTGTGCTGCTGCGATCGGCCGGCGGGCGCTGCATGCTGCACTGTGTCCGTGTCGGGCGACGTGCGCGGCGTCTGCCCGTTTCTGTTCTCGCTAGCCTTCTGCAGAAGGAACATCCCGCGTGAACTTGTCCGAACAGATCCTTTCCGAAATGCGCCACCTGCTGAGCGATATGAGCGACGGCGGCAGTGTCGGTCCGTCCGTCTACGACACGGCGCGAGCTCTGCAGTTCCACGGCAACCTCACCGGTCGGCAGGACGCATACGCGTGGCTCATCGCGCAGCAACAGGCCGATGGCGGATGGGGAAGTGCGGACTTCCCGCTGTTTCGCCATGCGCCTACCTGGGCGGCGTTGCTGGTATTGCAGCGTGCCGATCCTCTTCCTGGCGCTGCCGACGCAGTCCACGCTGCAACCCGGTTCCTCGAGCGCCAGCCCGATCCCTACGCGCATGCGGTGCCGGAAGACGCGCCCATCGGCGCGGAGCTGATCCTGCCGCAGTTGTGCGACGAGGCCGCATCCTTGCTGGGCGGCTTGGCGTTTTCGCGCCACCCGGCGCTGTTGCCGTTGCGGCAAGCACGCCTGGCCAAGCTGGGGGCAGTTGCGACGTTGCCGAGCGGCCATCCATTGCTGCACTCCTGGGAAGCCTGGGGGACGTCGCCGGCCACCGCATGCCCGGACGACGACGGCAGCATTGGCATCAGTCCAGCGGCCACCGCCGCGTGGCGTGCGCACGCCGTGACACAGGGAAGAACGCCGCACGTCGGGCGCACCGACGGGTATCTGCAGGCTGCATCGCGGGCAACGCGCACCGGCATTGAAGGTGTCGTTCCCAACGTCTGGCCGATCAATGTGTTCGAGCCATGCTGGTCGCTGTACACCCTGCATCTGGCCGGTCTGTTCGCGCATCCCGCGCTCGCCGAGGCGGTGCAAGTGATCATCGCGCAACTCGACGCCCGCCTCGGAGTCCGCGGTCTGGGCCCTGCCTTGCACTTCGCGGCCGATGCGGACGACACCGCCGTTGCGTTGTGCGTCCTTCGCCTTGCAGGCCGCGACCCGGCGGCCGACGCGTTGCGCCAGTTCGAAACCGGCGAGCTGTTCGTCACCTTCCCGGGCGAGCGCAATGCCTCGGTGTCGACCAACATCCATGCCCTGAATGCGTTGCGAATCTTGGGAAAACCCGCGGCCGGCACCAGCGCCTACGTCCAGGCCAATCGCAACGCCCACGGTGTATGGGACAACGAAAAATGGCACGTTTCGTGGCTGTATCCAACCGCGCATGCGGTCGCTGCGCTCGCGCAAGGCAACCCCCATTGGCGCGACGAGCGCGCGCTGACCGGGCTGCTGCGGGCGCAGCGCGACGACGGCGGCTGGGGCGCCGGTCGCGCGTCTACATTCGAGGAAACCGCCTATGCGCTGTTCGCGTTGCACGTGATGGACGGGAGCGAAGAGCCGGCAGGGCGCCGGAGCATTGCGCAGGCAGTGGCGCGCGCGCTCAAGTGGATGCTCGCCCGCCACGCAGCGCACGCACTGCCCCAGATACCGCTGTGGATCGGCAAGGAACTGTATTGCCCCACCCGGGTGGTGCGCGTGGCCGAACTCGCCGGGTTGTGGCTGGCGCTTCGTTGGGGGCGGCGCGTCTCGGCCGAGGGAGCAGGAGGGGGGCCATGATCCCGACCGATCGCGCCCTGCAGCACGTGCTGGAGTGGGGGCGTTCCCTGACCGGGTTCGCCGACGAGCATGGCGTGGAAGCAGTCCGGGGCGGCCAGTACATCCTGCAGCGCATCCACCCGAGCCTGCGCGACACCAGCGCCCGCACCGGCCGCGATCCGCTGGACGAAACGCTGATCGTGGCGTTCTATCGCGAACTGGCGCTGCTCTTCTGGCTCGACGATTGCAACGACCTTGGCCTGATCGCGCCGGAGCAGCTCGCCGCGGTCGAGCAGGCGCTGGGGCAGGGTGTGCCGTGCGCGCTTCCCGGATTCGAGGGCTGCGCTGTGCTGCGCGCTTCGCTCGCCGCGCTCGCCTACGATCGTCGCGACTATGCCCAGCTTCTCGAGGATACCCAGTGCTACTGCGCGGCGCTGCGCGCCGGACACGCGCAGGCGGCAGGGGAGGAGCGCTGGTCCTACGCCGAGTACTTGCAGAACGGCGTGGATTCGATCGCCTACACGAACGTGTTCTGTTGCCTGTCCTTGCTGTGGGGGCTGGACATGGCGACCTTGCGCGCGCATCCGGCGTTTCGCCAGGCCCTGCGGCTCATATCCGCAATAGGGCGCTTGCAGAACGATCTGCATGGACGCGAAAAGGATAGATCGGCCGGCGAGGCCGACAACGCGGCGATCCTGCTGCTGCAGCGCTATCCCGCCATGCCTGTGGTGGAGTTCCTCAAGGACGAGTTGGCCGGCCACACACGCATGCTGCACCGGGTGATGGCGGAAGAACGTTTTCCCGCGCCGTGGGGACCGTTGATCGAGGCCATGGCGGCAGTCCGCGCGCAGTACTACGAGACCTCGACCAGCCGCTACCGCAGCGACGCTGCGGGCGCAGGCCAGCGTGCGCCGGCCTGAACGCGGGGGAAACGGCGGCGTGAGCGCGCTGCCGTCGGTCCGGCCCGACGCAACGCCGTCGCCCGATGCGGCGGAAGGAGCGAGCATCAGCGACACCAACCTGAGCCGGCGCAAGGACGACCACCTGGACATCGTGCTGGATCGGCGAACGGCACGGGCCAAGGCCGCTGGCTGGGAGTACATTCGTTTCGAACACTGCGCATTGCCCGAGTTGGACCTGACGCGGATCGACCTCAGCGCCTCGCTGCTGGGCAAGACCATGCGCGCGCCTCTGCTGATCAGCTCCATGACCGGCGGCATGCCACGCGCCGAGGCCATTAACCGCCATCTGAGCGAGGCAGCGCAAGCCTTGGGGATCGCCATGTGCGTCGGTTCGCAGCGCGTAAGCCTGCAATCCCGCAACTCCCAGGGGCTGACGCGCGCGCTGCGCCGCCTGGCCCCAGACGTTCCCTTGCTGGCCAATATCGGCGCTGCGCAACTGCGCGAGGCCGACGGCCTGGACCTCGCGCGCGGGGCGGTGGATGCACTGGAGGCCGATGGACTCATCGTCCATCTCAATCCGCTGCAGGAAGCAGTACAGCCGGAGGGCGACCGCGACTGGCGCGGCGTCCTGGCGCAGATCGCTCGCGCCGCGCGCAGCGTCGGCGTGCCGATCGTGGCCAAGGAAGTGGGGTCGGGCCTGTCCGCCTCGGTGGCCTGTGCGCTCGTCGAGGCGGGCGTGGCGGTGATCGATGTCGCCGGCGCCGGCGGCACCAACTGGGCCGCGGTGGAGGGCGAGCGCGCCCCCGATGCCGCCGACCGCGCAGTGGCAATGGCATTCGCGGATTGGGGGATTGCGACCCCGGCCAGCGTGCAGGCGGTACGTCGGGCGCTGCCAGCGGTGAAGCTGATCGCGTCGGGCGGGATCAGCGACGGCGTCGACGCGGCCAAGGCTATCCGCCTGGGCGCGGACATCGCCGGGCAGGCAGCCGGCGTGCTGCGCGCGGCTACGGTATCCACCGAGGCGGTTGTCGCGCATTTCGAGATCGTCATCCGCCAGTTGGCCGTCGCCTGCTTCTGCACCGGCTCGGCTGATCTGGCGGCGTTGCGTCAGGCCCGCTTGTTGCCCTCGGCGCATCTGCCCGCCGGTTGATTGCCGCCGTCGCGCGCCCGTGGCGGCGGGAGCCTAGTCTTCAGATAGTCTCGGAAGCGGGGGATTCGCGCTGTGTTCGGGTGCTGCTTCGTGATCGGGGAGGCAACCCGCCATGCCCCGAACGGACAGCCGAGAGTAAAGCGGTTTGACGGCTAAGTCGATGCTTGATCAGGGTGACCGGTCACGCAGAGCGAGAAGCCCCTAAAAGGGTCGGAACACCAGGTGCGGCGGGAGACCGGCAGGAGCAGATGGTACAAAGCCATTGCGATCAAGGAGTGGCGATCACATTGACCCCCAGTCAGCGCGGCCGGCCGTATGAACGAGAAGAGACGAGCGATTTCAGCCGCCGGACCCCCTTGATTTAACATTCCGGTGATTTCGGAGCGCTGATCGGGCGTCAGCTTCGGACGGCGTCCACCGTCGGGGGCGCCAAAAGGCAGGATGATTGATCTTTTTACGTATCATTTGTCCGATGCATGATACGCGAACAGATCCGAACAGGCTAGATAAGATACTCTGCCATATCATCTAGCATTGGAATGGATCGTTTACATATCATATGGATTCTCAATCGGAAATTCTACGGGAAATCGGTGGGCTTTTCAGGCAGGCGAGGCTGGCCGCTGCGATGACGCAGGAGCAGGTCGCTGATTTGGCGGGTATATCCCGTCCCCGATATCGCGACATCGAAACGGGAGCCGCAGCCGCGCGTGCAACAACGCTCATGAATATCGCTCGCGCGCTCGGCCTGGAAATGATGCTGGTTCCGCAAGTCATGGTGCCAGCTGTCCAGGCTCTATTGCGTCCGCATGATGATGACGATCGACCCGCCTTTGTTTCTCAACCTGACGATGACGATCATGGCCCCAGTATTTCGCGCACCTAAGACGATCCCGTCGCTGGACGTGCTCTTGAACGCAGTGAAGATCGGCACAATCGTCAGGACGCCGGGCGATTTCAATGCATTCAACTTCGATGAGGCCTACCGCGCGACGGGCGGCTTTCCGGTTCTCAGCCTGTCGTTTCGGGCAGCGACGGGAGGATTGCGGAAAGATCCGAAGCCTGTGGCAAGCGCCTTGCCCGCTTTTTTCGCGAACCTCCTGCCGGAGGAGAAATTGCGCGAGGCGATGGAAAGGCACCACGAAGGCAATGTGCGGCCAGGCAATGATTTCGACCTTGTAGCGGCGCTGGGCGCCGATCTGCCGGGAGCCGTACGGGCGTTGCCCAGTGACGGCGCGGTAACGGTTTCGCAGGATGCTTCAAAGGATCAGCCCAAGGCACGGTTCTCGCTTGCCGGCGTGCAGATGAAGCTGTCGGTCATGAAGAACATTGGAAAAGGCGGCGGCCTTACCTTGCCGATGGACGACGAGCAGGGCCGGTACATTGCCAAGTTCCCTTCGACCGCGTTTCCGGGCGTTTCCGAGAACGAATTCGCCAACCTGGCGCTGGCAGCAGCAATCGGCATGGACGTTCCTGAATGCGAACTGGTCGAGAAGTCCGATTTTGAGGGCGTTCCCGAAGAATTCAACACGCTGTCTGACGGCAAGGTCCTTCTCGTCAAACGCTTCGATCGCGGCGCCGGTGGCGAGAGGATACACATCGAGGATTTCGCTCAGGTCTTCGGTGTCTACCCCTCGCGCAAATATGAGGGGGCTGCTTATCACGACATAGCCTTGGCTCTTGGCGTTGCCGTCTCGCCTACGGCGGCTCTCGAGTTCGTCCGCCGCCTGGCACTGACCGTCATCACCGGCAATGGCGACATGCACCTGAAGAACTGGTCTTTGATCTATCCCGGTAAGGGCGACAAGCCGGCGCTTGCACCAATCTACGAGCTCCTGTCCACCGTGCCATATATTCCCGCCGACGCCATGGCGCTGTCGCTTGGAGGAGAGCGCTCGTTTAAGGCGCTAGCAGCACCGCGATGGAAAGCATTTGCGAACCGTGCACGGCTCCCGGAGGCAGCAGTCCTGAAGGCAGTGGTCGAGACGGTCAAACTCGTCAACGAACACTGGTGGCATCTGCCTGAGCGTGATGTCGTCGCAGCGAAAGTGCTCGAGCGGATCGACGAACATGTGAAGGCGATGACGCCGATACTGAACTCCTGTGCCGACAAGTGAGCCGAGACCCCTCGAGTTGCTGATCTAACGGACTATCCGCCCTGGCACCGGATGAGTGGCCGCGGACGATGGTATGCCAGCGTCGCGCGCAGGATTCTACGCAGTCTCGACGAGGACACGCGAGACGAAGCACGTCAGCTCGCGGGCACAGAAAGTTTAGCAGCTTCCCGCAAGTAGGTTGAGATGCTGTTCGTCCACTTCAACATAACGATGCGGTTCAAAATGCGGTGACTGAGGATCGCGATCCGACGCTTTGTGTCGCCAATGTCGCGTCCGCTACACGGGCTGTTCCGACGATCCTTTCTTGGAACTCAAGCTAAACCACTGAAAAGAAACCTTGAAATTATTCTTCGGTTGGATCAGCCAAATTGGCATGAGTCTTGAGATCCTTAGGTGCGAGGCGGCTAGAGCTGCCCGACCGGCATTCAAGTCGCGGCAGCCGCGATGAATGGGAACGAAGGAAGGAAAGCTACATGTCAGGTTTGCGTCAGATCGCCTTTTACGGCAAGGGCGGCATCGGCAAGTCCACCACCTCCCAAAATACGCTCGCCGCCCTGGTCGACCTCGGGCAGAGAATCCTGATAGTCGGCTGCGACCCCAAAGCCGACTCCACCCGCCTGATCCTGAACGCGAAGGCGCAGGATACGGTCCTGCATCTCGCGGCAGAGGAAGGTTCGGTGGAAGACCTGGAACTCGCGGACGTGCTCAAGGTCGGCTACAAAGGCATCAAATGCGTGGAGTCCGGCGGCCCTGAGCCAGGTGTCGGCTGCGCCGGCCGCGGCGTGATCACCTCGATCAACTTCCTCGAGGAGAACGGCGCCTACGACGATGTCGACTATGTCTCCTACGACGTGCTCGGGGATGTGGTGTGTGGCGGTTTCGCGATGCCGATCCGCGAAAACAAGGCCCAGGAAATCTATATCGTCATGTCCGGCGAGATGATGGCGCTCTATGCCGCCAACAACATCGCCAAGGGCATCCTGAAATACGCCCATTCGGGCGGCGTGCGGCTCGGTGGCCTGATCTGCAACGAGCGCCAAACCGATCGCGAGCTCGACCTCGCCGAAGCGCTGGCTTCCAGGCTCAATTCCAAGCTTATCCACTTCGTGCCGCGCGACAACATCGTCCAGCACGCCGAGCTCAGGAAGATGTCTGTGATTCAGTATGCGCCGGACTCGAAGCAGGCCGGGGAATACAGGGCGCTGGCCGAGAAGATCCATGGGAATTCGGGCCAGGGCACCATCCCGACCCCGATCACCATGGAGGAGCTCGAGGACATGCTGCTCGACTTCGGCATCATGAAGACCGACGAGCAGATGCTTGCCGAGCTTCAGGTCAAGGAAGCGGCCAAGGCGGCCGCACAGTAGCGACCGCTGCCGACATGAGGCGCGCCCTGACCTGGTGCGCCTTTCAAAGAACGGCGCCTCGTCGGTGAGGCGTCACCCTGAACCTTGAAAGGGGTCCCATGAGCCTGGAATACGAGAATGACGGTGCCCTCCATGCGAAGCTTATCGAGGAGGTGCTGTCGCAATATCCTGACAAGTCGGCGAAGCGCCGCAGAAAGCACCTCAGCGTTGCAAAGAGCGGCGACGAGGCTGGCGAGGAAAGCGAGGTCCTTTCCGAATGCGATGTCAAATCGAACATCAAGTCCATCCCCGGCGTGATGACGATTCGCGGCTGCGCCTATGCCGGCTCGAAAGGCGTGGTGTGGGGTCCAGTCAAGGATATGGTCCATATCTCGCACGGGCCGGTCGGCTGCGGGCAATATTCCTGGTCTCAACGCCGCAACTACTACGTCGGCACGACCGGCATCGACACGTTCGTCACCATGCAGTTCACCTCCGATTTCCAGGAGAAGGACATTGTTTTCGGCGGCGACAAGAAGCTCGAACGGATCATCGACGAGATCGAGGAACTGTTTCCGCTGAACAAGGGCATGACTGTGCAATCCGAATGCCCGATCGGCCTGATTGGCGACGACACCGAAGCTGTGTCCCGCAACAAGGCCAAGGAGCACGAAAAGACAATCGTGCCGGTGCGCTGCGAGGGCTTCCGCGGCGTCTCGCAATCCCTCGGCCACCACATCGCCAACGACGCGATCCGCGACTGGGTGTTCGAGAAGAAGGAAGTGGAGTTCGAGTCCGGCCCGTACGATGTCAATGTGGTCGGCGACTACAATATCGGCGGCGACGCTTGGGCTTCGCGCATCCTGCTTGAGGAGATGGGCCTGCGCGTGGTCGGCAACTGGTCGGGCGACGCTACGCTGGCCGAAATAGAGCGGGCGCCAAAGGCGAAGCTCAATCTCATCCATTGCTACAGGTCGATGAACTACATCTGCCGGCACATGGAGGAAAAGTATGGCATCGCCTGGATGGAGTACAATTTCTTCGGCCCCTCCCAGACCGAAGCCTCTCTGCGCAAGATAGCCAAGCACTTCGGGCCGGAAATCGAGGCCAAGGCCGAGGTGGTCATCGCCAAATACCGGCCGTTGGTCGATGCCGTAATCGCCAAGTACCGGCCGCGCCTCGAAGGCAGGACGGTGATGCTCTATGTCGGCGGGCTGCGCCCCCGTCACGTCGTCACGGCATATGAGGACCTGGGCATGGTGATCGTCGGCACTGGCTACGAATTTGGCCATAACGACGACTATCAGCGCACCGGCCATTACGTGAAGAAGGGCACCCTGATCTATGACGACGTGACTGGTTACGAGCTGGAGAAGTTCATCGAAGGGATCCGTCCTGATCTCGTGGGCTCCGGCATCAAAGAAAAGTACCCGGTCCAGAAGATGGGCATACCGTTCCGTCAAATGCATTCCTGGGATTATTCCGGCCCGTATCACGGCTACGACGGCTTCGCCATCTTCGCCCGCGATATGGATCTGGCCATCAACAACCCGGTCTGGAACCTCTACGACGCCCCCTGGAAGAAAAAAGCCGAGCCGTCGGCGGCGATCGCAGCCGAATGAAAACCTGGCCTCCCGGAAGCCGGGAGGCCGTGAACGCCTGTGGCCTTTGTCCGCGGGAGACCTGAAAACGTTTCGACGTCCCTGTGCCGCCGTATGGCGGGCCAGGTGGAAAAGAGGTAACCACCCATGCCGCAGTCGGCTGAAAAAGTTCTCGACCACGCGCCCCTGTTCCGCGAGCCGGAATACAGGCAGATGCTCGCCGAGAAGAGGCTGAATTTCGAATGTCCTCACCCGGACCAGGTCGTCACCGACCAACGCGAATTCACCAAGACGTGGGAATACCGCGAAAAGAACCTCGCGCGCGAAGCGCTTGTCGTGAACCCCGCCAAGGCCTGCCAGCCGCTCGGCGCGGTGTTCGCGGCCGCAGGCTTCGAGCGAACCATGTCCTTCGTCCACGGCAGCCAGGGCTGCGTGGCCTATTACCGCTCGCACCTGTCGCGCCATTTCAAGGAGCCTGCTTCGGCGGTTTCCTCCTCGATGACCGAGGACGCGGCAGTGTTCGGCGGCCTGAAGAACCTGGTCGATGGGCTCGCCAATACGTACCAACTCTACGACCCGAAGATGATCGCCGTCTCGACCACTTGTATGGCCGAGGTCATTGGCGATGACCTGCACAGCTTCATCGAGAACGCCAAGGACGAAGGCTCGGTCCCGCGCGACTTCGACGTGCCCTTCGCCCACACGCCGGCCTTCGTCGGCAGTCATGTCGACGGCTATGACGTAACGGTCAAGGGGATTTTGGAGCATTTCTGGAAAGGCGAGGAGCGAACGGAAGCCGAGGGGACCATCAACGTAATTCCGGGTTTCGATGGCTTCTGTGTTGGCAACAACCGGGAACTCAAGCGCCTGCTCGATCTGATGGGCGTTTCTTATTCCTTCATTCAAGACGCCTCTGACCAGTTCGACACGCCGTCCGACGGCGAATACCGCATGTATGACGGCGGCACGAAGATCGAAGACGTGAGGAAGGCACTCAACGCCGAGGCGACGCTGTCGCTGCAGCATTACAACACCCGAAAAACACTGGAGTATTGCGAGGGGGTGGGGCAGGCGACTGCCTCGTTCCATTACCCGCTCGGTGTCAAGGCGACTGACGACTTCCTGATGGAGGTCTCCGCGATTTCCGGCAAGCAAATCCCCGAGGCAATCCGCCTCGAGCGCGGTCGACTTGTTGACGCTATGGCCGACAGCCAATCCTGGCTGCACGGTAAGAAATACGCCATCTACGGCGATCCGGACTTTGTCTACGCCATGGCCCGCTTCACCATGGAGACGGGCGGCGAGCCGACCCATTGCCTCGCCACCAACGGCACCTCGGCGTGGGAAGCGGAGTTGAAGGAGCTGCTTGCATCATCGCCCTTCGGCAAGGGTGCTCAAGTCTGGGCGGGCAAGGACCTCTGGGCGTTGCGCTCGCTGCTCTTCACCGAGCCGGTGGACCTGCTGATCGGCAACTCCTATGGCAAGTATCTGGAGCGCGACACCGGCACGCCGCTGATCCGGCTGGCCTTTCCGATCTTCGACCGCCACCATCACCATCGCTTTGCGCTGATGGGCTACCAAGGCGGGCTGCGCGTACTGACCACGATCCTCGACAAGATCTTCGACAAGCTCGATCGCGAGACAAGCGAGACGGGCGTGACGGACTATTCGTATGACCTCACCCGCTAAGCGTGACGGTCGGCTTTGGCCGGTCGTCTTCCCGAGGGACTTTGGAGACCGACGCAATGTCCTTGCTCAGAGCCAAAATCCAGGATGTCTTCAACGAGCCTGGCTGCGAAAAGAACCGCGGCAAGGATGCCAAGGCGCGCAAAAAGGGCTGTTCGAAGCCACTGACCCCCGGAGCGGCGGCCGGTGGCTGTGCCTTCGATGGCGCCAAGATCGTACTGCAGCCGATCACCGACGTCGCACACCTGGTCCATGGGCCGCTCGCCTGCGAGGGCAATTCCTGGGACAACCGCGGTGCGGCTTCGTCCGGGCCAACGCTGTGGCGCACAAGCTTCACGACCGACCTCACCGAACTCGATGTTGTGATGGGGCAGGGCGAGCGGAAGCTTTTCAAAGCGATCCGCGAGATCAAGGAAGCGTATGGGCCGCCGGCGATCTTCGTCTATCCGACCTGCGTGACGGCGCTGATCGGCGACGACATCGAGGCTGTCTGCAAGCGCGCCGCGGAAAAGTTCGGCTTGGCCGTTGTGCCGGTCAATGCGCCGGGCTTCGTCGGCTCCAAGAATCTCGGCAACAAGCTTGCCGGCGAGGCGTTGCTCGAGCATGTCATCGGCACGGTCGAGCCCGACGATGCCGGCCCTTACGACATCAACATTCTTGGCGAATTCAACCTCTCGGGCGAATTCTGGCTGGTGAAGCCGCTGCTGGATCGGCTCGGGATCCGGGTGCGCGCCTGCATTCCAGGTGACGCACGTTACTTGGACATTGCCGGCGCGCACCGCGCCCGGGCGGCCATGGTGGTGTGCTCGACCGCGCTCATCAATCTCGCCCGCAAGATGGAGCAGCGCTGGGGCATCCCGTTTTTCGAGGGCTCCTTCTACGGCATCAGCGCCACGTCTGAAGCGCTCCGACAAATATCTCAGCTGCTCGTGAAGAAGGGTGCCGATCCGGAGATCCTCGGCCGTACCGAGGTATTGATTGCAGAGGAAGAGGCGATCGCTTGGAAGAGGCTAGCGGCGTACGAGCCGAGGCTCGCAGGCAAGCGCGTGCTGCTCAACACCGGCGGCGTGAAGTCCTGGTCGGTCGTCCATGCGCTGATGGAGATCGGGATCGAGATCGTCGGAACCTCTGTCAAGAAGTCGACCGTCGAAGACAAGGCGCGCATCAAGCAGATCCTCAAGGACGACAACCACATATTTGAGCAGATGGCGCCGCGCGAGCTCTACGCCATGCTCTCAGAACGGAAGGCGGATATCCTGCTGTCGGGCGGGCGCACGCAATTCATCGCGCTGAAGGCCAAGACACCCTGGCTCGATATTAACCAGGAGCGCCAACACCCTTACGCCGGCTATGACGGCATGGTGGAACTCGTACGCCAGATCGACATCGCCATTCACAATCCGATCTGGGCGCAGGTGCGGGAGCCGGCACCATGGGATTGCCAGCCTACGGTGAGGGAGGAACGGCCGCGCACGAAATGCGAGACCGCGACCTTTCATGCTGTCCAGGAATTCGCCGGCACGACCGCCGACGGTTTCGGCGAGTGTTGAGGAAAGCCGATGGTCCGCATCCTTCCCCAGACCAAAGCGGCGGCGGTCAATCCGCTGAAGTCATCGCAGCCGCTGGGTGCCGCCTTGGCCTTTCTTGGCGTCGACGGCGCGATGCCGTTGTTCCACGGCAGCCAGGGGTGCACCAGCTTCGCGCTCGTGCTCTTCGTGCGACATTTCAAGGAAGCCATTCCCTTGCAGACAACCGCGATGGACGAGGTGGCGACGATCCTCGGCGGGCCAGACCATCTGGAAGAGGCTATCCTCAACCTCAAGGCCCGCACAAAGCCAACGCTGATCGGGGTTTGCACGACCGCACTTGTGGAAACCCGGGGGGACGACTGCGCAGGAGATATCGCCAATATCAGGCTGAAGCGCACCAAAGAACTCGCGGGTACGGAGGTGGTGCTAGCCAACACACCGGATTTCGATGGCGCGATGGAAGAGGGCTGGGCCAAAGCTGTCACCGCGATGATCGAAGGGATTACACGGCCCGGCGAGCAGGCGCGGCAATCGAAGAAGATCGTGATCCTGCCTGGCTGGAACCTCACTGTGGCTGACATTCAGCATTTGCGCGAGATGGTTGAGAGCTTTGGACTGAAGCCGGTAATTTTGCCGGACCTCTCCGGCTCGCTCGACGGTACGGTGCCCGACCGTTGGGTCACGACCACCTATGGCGGCACCAGCGTCGAGGATATTCGCGAGCTTGGCACGGCCGAGCGATGCATTGTCATCGGTGAGCATATGCGCCGCCCGGCCGAGGTGCTGCAGAGGTTGACCGGGGTTTCTTACGTGCTGTTCCGGTCGTTGACTGGATTGAGGGACGCCGACCGGTTCGTCTCGCTGCTGTCCGCGGTTTCGGGCGCGGCAGCGCCGGCTGGGGTGCGCCGTCGCCGGGCGCAGTTGCAGGACGCGTTGCTCGACGGACATTTCCACTTTGGAGGCAAGAAAATTGCGATCGCTGCAGAACCAGACCAACTCTACCAACTCGCGAGCTTCTTCACCGGCATGGGCTCCGAAATCGCGGCGGCGGTCACAACGGCCGCTATGTCGAAAATTCTGGAGGAAGTACCGGCGCAGTCGGTTCAGATCGGCGATCTCGGCGATTTGGAAGCTCTTGGCGCCGACGCTGATCTTTTCGTTACTCATTCCCACGGCCGCCAGGCGGCGCAGCGCCTCGGCATTCCGCTCATGCGGGTCGGCTTCCCGATCTTCGACCGGCTCGGCAGCCAGCACAAGCTCACAATCCTCTATCAGGGGACCCGCGACCTGATTTTCGAGGTTGCCAACATCTTTGAAGCCAACCGGTACGCGCCGACGCCTGAGGCGCTTGATCCACTCCGTAAGCGAGAAATGCCAGATGAGCTCCGTCCGTCGCCTCTCGCTCGTCACTGACGAGGTTCACGCACCGACGCCGGAACGCCAAGCCGGCGCATTGCGCGTGGCAATCGCCACGCAGGACATGAAGAACATCAACGCCCATTTCGGCTCGGCCAGGCGCTTTGCTGTCTACGACGTAATGCGCGAGGAGTGGAAGCTCGTCGAAGCCGTGGCCTTCGATGACGTTTCCGACGAGAGCGGGAAGCACCGAACTGAGGGCGATGACCGCATCACCCCCAAGGTGGAGGCGCTGAAGGGCTGTCATCTCCTGTTTTGTCTGGCGATCGGCGGACCTTCGGCAGCCAAACTCGTTTCCGCAAAGATCCATCCGATCAAAGTGCCGCAGCCCCAGACCATCCAAGAGGTGCTGTTGCGCACGCAGATGATGCTCAGGACGTGTCCTCCCCCTTGGCTGCGCAAGGTTCTGGCGCAGGCAGGTGTTGCCAAACAGAAACCGTCCTTCGAGGACGAGCAGTGAAACGAGGAGCGGCGAAATGTCAGACGCTGTGGTTAGCCCTGCTGTCGCGGAAGACGAGGCGGCCCTTGCCACCCCGTTCGTCAAATGCCTCGTGCGGCTGGTCCGAGCTCATGATTCTCACGGGTCTTGGGAAGGCAAATCGGACGCCGAGCTGCTGGGCGACTTCATTATCACCAGGCAACAGCGCCGTGCAATTCCAATCATCGGCGATCCCGATCCGGACGTGCTGTGGAGGCTCGATAAGTTCTACACCGCCGTCGGGCTTGCGATTGAGGAACGCTCCGGCCTGATGGCCTCGCCGATGATGGAGATGAGCCACGAGGGCTTCGGGCGCGTGCTCTTCACGGCCGGGCGACTGGTCGTTCTGTCCAAGACCCTGCGCGACGTCCATCGGTTCGGCTTCGAGACGTTCTGGAAACTCGCCGCGGCCGGTACCCAACTGGCCGGCGATGCCACCGCAGCCATTGAGGCTTATCCCGAGGTGGCGCGGGCGTGATGGAACCGATTTTCGATCAACGGGATCGTGTCAGGCCTTGAGGACATGGGATGGCCAGCCCTCTCAATCGAGGCGGTCGAGGCCGATGTGGTTCTTGGGGCAGCGCTGATGAAGCCACTGGTCCTGATCTGTTCGCAGGATCCGGAGTTCTATCTGGTCCACAGCCACATTCTGGAGGTGGATGGCTTCACGATTCAACTGGCCGGCGGCGTGGAGGAGGCGCTTGCATTGGCCAGTGAACGGGAGCCGAAGGCCGTGGTGCTGGACTGCCAGCCAACAAGCGCGACAGGCTCCACAATCTGCGCCCGGCTCAAGGGGGAGCCCCGGACCGGCGGCCTGCCCGTTATTGCCCTGATCGCGCCCGGCGCCGAGAACCAGCACCTCGATCTCTGGAAGGCTGGCATTGACGAGAGCTTTGTGCGGCCCTTCGCGCCGGCCAAGCTGCTTGACTGTCTACGGATGAAGCTGGCGCTGCCAAAGCCGGGTTCGAACGGGATTGAAAACGGCGGCTGGATCTCCTGTGGCGACCTTGAGATAAGGCTCGATGCCCACCGGGTTCGGGGTAATGGCCACGAAGTCCACCTTGGGCCGATCGAGTTTAACCTGCTGCGGCTTTTGCTTGAGACTCCCGGCAAGGTCTTCACCAGAGACGAGCTGATCAGCGCGGCCTGGCCGCCCAATATCCATGTCGGTGTACGCACCGTGGATGTCCATATCAGCCGGCTCAGAAAGGCGCTGAAGGCGGCCTCCCCCTCCAGCGTCATTCGTACCGTCAGGTCGGCCGGCTACTCGCTCGAGTGGCCGGACGGCTGAATAGATAACCGATGTGGTGCCACTCCGCATTTCCGCGGTGCTGAGGGCAAGTCTTGCGGCTTCGAAACGCGCCGGCAGGTACGAGATATTCAGAAAGAAGCAGTCAAATGGCTTTCAGAAGCGTACTCAGTGTGACGGGAGCTGACCACTCCGATCAGGATGTCAGAACAGCTGCCAGCTTGTGTGCCGAAGTCGGCGCGTATCTTTCCGTACTGGTGATGTCGCCTCCGCCGCTCATTATGCGTCTCCGCTGCTCGGCGATGGCATCCCCGAGTGGCCTGGAGAACGCGCACGCCATCGCCGCACTGGAAAAACGATACAGGCAAATCGAGAGATTTTCACAGGACATAGCCAGTCTGGAAAAAACATCCAGGGAAATTCACAAACTGCTGAGAGCCACGTGGCGGTGCTATGATGCCGATATTGCCAACTGCGATCAGGCCAGCGTCGGTGATGCGGTGCGACAGCGGGCGCTCTGCAACGACCTGACAATCGTCGGCCCCGCACTTCTCAACGACATTAACCTCGGACCCCTTGTTATCAACGGCAGCTTGTTTGATACCGGAAAGCCGGTGCTTGTCGTGCCGGAGGGCGCTGAGGCGACTCTGTCGCCACGGCGCGTGCTGGTCGGCTGGGATTCGCGAGTCGAGGCGTCCCGTTCGGTTCGGGAAGCGCTGGATCTGCTAGCCGGTGCTGAGGAAGTTCGTGTCGCACTAGTCGATCCGGAGGCGACCTGCACCGGAAACGGCGCCGAGCCGGGAGCCGACATCGCTGCCTATCTCACTCGGCACGGTGCTCGGGTGTCGGTTGACCGGCTGGCGAGCGCCGGCAAACCGGTGGCTATGGTGCTCGCGCAGCACGCAATCGACACGTCTGCCGATATGATAGTCATGGGAGCTTATGGCAGCCGCCGGCTGCGCGAGCGGCTCTTCGGTGGCGTGACGAGATGGATAGTTGGGAAGCCGCCATTGCCGCTGTTTTTGGCTCGCTGACGGGTTCCGAAGCAGCACCGACGCTGTTCGAAACTCTACTCACTGGGTCACTATCCTGATGCCAAGTCGGAGAAAGATCGCGGCAAACGTGCAAGCTTCGCGAAGCTTCTCGGAGCCAATCTGCACGCGCCGCCCGAGAACATCCGCGCACGCCTCTAACGCGCGCGCGGGGGTGGTTCTGCTCGCCGGAGTTCGTCCGTGATGCTGAGACCAACGGCCGGGCAAAAGTATGGGCAGTCCTCACTGCAGCCACGATCACGGCGCAGGTCGGCGTCAGGTCAAAGAGAGTCGTTCAGCGCGGCAGGCCGAGTTCGGACCCGTAGCGGCATCGTATGGGCGCTATCACGATCTCCTCATTACTAGCCGGGAGCTTAACAAGGCAACGACCCTGCCGTGGCCGACGCCCTCAACTTCGAGTCGGAACGGTCGGGCTCCTGCCGCGGTCGGCGGGCATCGATCGCATAAATCACGTTGCCATGATCTGGAATGGCAGGCGGGTTAGCGGTGAGGACGGCCGCATCTTCAGCATTTTCAGTCGGTCCGGCCCAACGCGCGTGGCGACCGAGTGGTCTTTGGCCGGTCAATTCCGACAACGCTCACATTCGCACCGGGCGGTCACTGTAGGGCTTGTGCACAGGGACACAGAACGACAAAAGCAGGTTTACCGGGCCGGCGCATGCCGGTACTCATCCTGGCCCTCTTCGCCACGATCATCATCGTCAATCTGGTGATGAGGGTACTCGCGACCCGCAGCCGGACATGACTGGCTTCGTCGTGAAGAACTCCGGCGTCGCGAGCCAGGAATTCAATCGCAAAGCGGAAGAGGTAGGGCAGAGGCAATGCTCGGATGGAGCGGCCCCTGCAATCGCAATGGCGTTCCGCTACCACCTGAGCGACCGAAACGGCAAGAAGCTCAAGCAAGGCTTGAGGCGGACGATGATGACGAGCCTGGCGGTAGCCAACGGTCATGCATCTGTTCGTCCCTATGTCGAGACGTCCGTGGCCACGCTTCTGTGCCGACGGGAAGCGGGGCGTGTCCAAGACCTGACAGTGGCAGAAAACATGTCGCAACTAATACAACCGCCTATCTCGGCGCCCCCGGAAGCTTTTTTAGTATTATCAAGCGTTTACTGCACGCTGAGCGCGTCGGCACGGCGTTTGCGAATTGAGATTCAGCAAAACTGAGTGAAGGCTGACTGCACGCAGATGCGCAAGACGAGCGACGCTCTCCCTTCCTTGATCCTCGTCCCCGTCTCAAGGGGGAACAAGCCTGCGCATGAGGTCACGCAACCTTTGGCTACAGCTTTGGAGGGCAAGACGATGTTGCGGATGGGGTCACCGGCTCCTTCGATCAAAGTGGAGGACTGGCTGCGTGGCGAGCCCCTTGCGGACTTCCAGCCCGGCAAAGCCTATATCGTCGAATTTTTGGGCAACTTGGTGCGAACTATGTGCGGCGGAGATGCTCGAGCTGATGCAGCTACAGGAGAAATACAAGGACAGCGGACTTGAGGTCGTCGGGATCGCGGCTGATGAAGACGCTCCAACGGCCGTCGAGGCCCGGACCAAGTTGGACGCGTGGTTGGCGTGAGCGCAGCAAGGAGGTCCATGCAGCACTTGGTCGATCGTTTGCAGCAGGATCGAGGCTCGAATCTTCATGGCCTCCCGCATTGCGGCTGAAGCGATGTTCGATGCGAATTCGCGTGGAAGACTTCGCAGTCGAGGACGTGTTCAAGGTCGGCCCGAGGGACATCAATTGCGTGGAATCAGCGGCGCCCGAGCTAGGCGTCGGCTGAGCAAGTGTGCCCGAAGTAGGCGTCCCAGAAAACAGATATCGTCCTTCGAGGAAGAGGACTGAAATGAGGAGAAGGCGAAATGTCTGATGCCGCGGTCAGCCCGGCTGTCAACGAGGACGAGGCGGCCCTTGCCACCCCGTTCGTCAAATGCCTGGTGCGGTTCTCCGTGCTCAGGAGTCCTACTGATTATGGGAAGGCAAATCGAACGCCACGCTGCTGGCCGACTTCCCACCAGAAAAAAGCGCCAGGCGATCCGTGGCATGGGATACCCCGATCCGGACGTGCTGTGGAGGCTCGATATGTTCTACACGGCCGTCGGGCTTAGGATCGAGGAGCGCTCCGGCCTGATGACATCGCCAATGATGGAGATGAAACCCATGGGGGCCTCGGACGATTGTTTCACGGCGAGCGGTTGGTCTCTTTGTCGTGACATCCACCGGTTCGGCTTCGAGACGTTCAGGAAACTCCCGGAGGTCGGTACGAAACTGGTCGACGATGCGCCCGCAGCCATTGAAGCCTATCGCGACGTGGCGCGGGCGTGAAGACACCGATTTCGAGGAACGATCTATGTCAAAGCTGGATGAGATGGGAACGAAAGTCCGAAAGCTTCAGCTGCGCGCGGCACTTGCCAAGATGAAATCGCGCGACCTTGCAGAGGATCTCCCGGGAAAATGGACGGAGATAGAGGAAGTTGCCGAAGAAACGTCGGCCGTTTTTGCCGAGTTGGATGGTGCCAGGAGAGAGCTCGCTTCAATGAAGAAGTTACGATGACGAGCACATTCACCACCCGCGACGGCTCCGGATGGGTGCCGGAATATCTCACCGCTATAGACGGCGCGACCTGCATCGGCTGCGGCCGCTGTTTCAAAGTCTGCTCGCGCGAGGTTATGCATCTTTATGGCGTCGATGACGCGGGTGAAATCCTCGGCGCCTGCGACGGCGAAGACGACGATTTCGATGGCGAGCTCAATCGCATGATCATGGTCGTCAACCATCCCGGCCGCTGCATTGGCTGCGGAGCCTGCGCCCGCGTCTGCCCGAAGAACTGCCAGACCCATATTGCGGCCGACAATGTCGCTGCGTGATCTGG
Source organism: Mesorhizobium sp. M0227 (assembly GCF_040321855.1). Taxonomy (NCBI): domain Bacteria; kingdom Pseudomonadati; phylum Pseudomonadota; class Alphaproteobacteria; order Hyphomicrobiales; family Phyllobacteriaceae; genus Mesorhizobium; species Mesorhizobium sp. M0227. The sequence goes on from NZ_JAMYSJ010000020.1 coordinate 97,993, forward strand.
TGGACAATCCAGGAGAACGGCATTGCCCTTTAGAATCTTCTGTCGCGTCCTGGGAATGGTCCTTTGCAGCACCGCTCTGACCGTCTACTTCGCTTCTCATTCCATCGGCACAGTAGTAGTCACGACGCTGGCTTGTTCGCTGCTCCTTCAGCTGGCGTATTTCGCAAGCGTGCTCTTTCTGATCTGGCGGTCTGGCTGCGTTAGCCGAGCTGGTCAAAGAGCTGAGCGTTTCGACAGTTGCAAGGAAGTTGGATCCGAGCCGCCAGACCTTGATGAGGTTACAAATAAATCCCCAGATTTGCTCCAACGCGATCAAATGCGAGCCATATCGCTGCTGCTGCCTTGAGTGCCGTGACAAAGTCAGAGCTGACGTGCTCCCCGTCTTTGGGTCGCCCCGCGCCGGGACTTCTGGTGGTAATGGCTCAGGCCGGCACGGCCGCCGATGAGCTTTTCATGAGCGATATGGCGATTGCTGCTATGGGGTCGGACTGTTGTATTCCACGTGCGATAAGGCAAGCTTACCGGACATAAAAGTGTGTCGACAAGCGTGGCGGTTTTTGTCCATTTTTGTTGCTAACAGCGCCGCCGTGATTCACCCTATCAAGGATGATTCTGCGTCCCAAACCCTCTCCGCGCCACTACGCCACGCTTGCCGGTGCCCCTTCGACCGCGCCGATCGCAACGGTGCCGGCCTGGCTGCGCCGCGCCGTTCCCGATGCGCAAAGCCTTGCGGGGAAAGAGGTCGAGGACATTGCCATCACGCGGCGATCGCCGCGCTCGATGCGGTGGTCCGCCGCGACGACAATGGGCCGGCGCCTGGCGGCAGCGCCTGGCGCTTTCGTCGGCGGCGGTAACGGCAAAGCAGGCTGGTCGCGTTGAGGATGAAGCGGCACTGCGCGACGCCGTTCTGCTCACGCGACCGGGCGATTTTTTGTCCGTCGGGCCCGCCGGTCTTTTGCTGCTCGCCTGGCGCCGGCTCGCGGCGCGTCCTTCGGATGATCTCCTGACGGAAAAAAGCCTCGCTGCGGTGTTGGAAGAGTTCGGCTACGCCCCGGACGATGAGGCGGTCAGCGATCTGGCAGACGAGCTTCGTCAGCTTTCCGCCGACATCGGAATGGTCGGCATAGCGACAGGCGCGTTCATGGCCGCCGAACGACATGGTCTTGGACGCACCTTCGGATGCTGGCTCGCCGACCTGCTGCTGGGGCAGCGGTTGGGCTGGGCCCATGCGATGCCGTTGCTGGGTGCGGAGGTGGCCATGGGCTCAAGCCCCGGCCGCTCCCGCCGCTCGATAACCGCCATTGCGGCGAGCACCGAGGATGAAGCCGAACGTGCGAAGAGTCTGCTCGCCGCCCAGGCGCGCGCCGCATTGCGCGCCATCGATCTGTCCGCGGAGCTCGGGCGCCGCGCGGACCGGCTGCTCGCGGTTGCCCCGAAACTTCGGGCCAAGGCCGCGGACGCCGTCGTCGACAGGCTCTTGTCCGACGACGCGATCGTGGCATCAGAACAGATCGCTGGAAATGAGTGACCGCGGTCTGCGCCGCCTGTTCGACCGTCTGCTCGAACTCGGCGCCGTGCGCGAGCTGTCCGGCCGCCCCACCTTCCGCATCTATGGGCTGTGACGATAATGGTTGAGGCGGCGCGCGCAAGAAGGGGGAAAGGTCGATCAGATGACCATCTATTCGACCGTGAGTTGGATCATCTGCCGGCGGAGGCGAGGTGGCGCGAATGGATGAACCGTGTCGAGGCAACGATATTTGCGGCCAGCGAACCGGTCAGCCGCGAGACTCTGTCGCGGATCGTCGGGAAAAGCTGCAGCATCGAGCTTTTGATCGATGACATTCGCGAGGAACTGCGTGGCCGGCCCTACGACCTGGTCGCCGTCGCCGGCGGTTTTCGGCACCTGACTCGGCCGGCCTATGCCGACGCCATCCGTGCCGCGGTCGGCGGCAACGAGCGAGCCGTGGATCTGACACAATCTGAAGTGCTGGTGCTGATGTGCATCGCCTTCTTCCAGCCGATCACGCGCGCCGAACTATCGTCCTTCTTTGGCAAGGAGATCAGCCGCGACCTGATCGGCCATTTGCGCTCCTTCGGCCTGATCGCCTCCGGCCCGCGCAGCCCGACCCCGGCGCGCCCTACACCTATGTCACGACGAAAGAATTCCTGCTGGAGTTCTACCTCGATACGCTGCGCGATCTGCCCGACTTCGAGGCGCTCGAGGATGCTGGACTGCTGTCGAAGGAGAAGCTGCTGGCTGGTGATATTTTGCCGGGTTTTCTAACGATGCCGACGGGGATGCGGGCATCTCCTATGATGAATAGCACGCTGCTGGCGGGCGGTCGGCGGGGTTCTATCGGTGCCGGATAGAAAGACGATGGTGGCACTTCGGGCTGATCCGACCGTCACTGGGCGCGAATAGGCCTCGATCAGAGCCGCAAGGTCAGCGCCGGTCCGGAGTGACCGCACAGCCCTCGGCGATCCTTGATGCTTGTCCATGAAATCCGCAAGGTGGGTGATCAACCGGTCATTGCCGCTGCAGCCAGGACGAGCCGACGCCGCCGGGCAACGGCATCGTCCTCATCTGCCATCAACCAGCTGACATGCTTGTCGGCGAGCCATTCGAAGCAGCGGATGCGCGAGGATGTTGATAGGTTGGTCAGCGTCTTCCCCAAATGAGACGCTCGCAATGATGGGGGCGCGCAGCAGGCGCGAAATCAGCTCGCCGATCGTCGGCGATCCGTTGGCCATCTCCACCTTTGCAGATTTCGCCGATCGACCGTTCCAGCCGCCGCCCCGCCGCCTTGACCGATATCTTTGGCGCCCTGCCCAGATCCCCTCCTGGCAAGCAGTTCCCAGTCGCGCCGCATGACGAGAAGCTCGCCAATCCTGTTTGCGCCCGAATTCCTACAGTTGCAACAATACCTTCAAATAAATTTGCAGAGTCTTTGCAAACGCAGATCACTGCCAATGATACTCTCGCCGCTCATCTGAGGCATGGCTGAAAAAGCTGGCGCCGATTTACACTCAGACCGATGTAAAGCATGCGACGGAGGGTCAACGGCTAATGGCAAGAAAAGCGCTTATCCTGATCGAAGGCACTACAACGCTTAATGGTCTGCTATACGTCCAAGCTGCCCAGCGTCTTGGCCTTCATACAATTACCTTGGCGACTGATCCAACTCGGTACGACTATGTTGCGGCGGAAGGTATCGAGGCAGTCCGTGTCGATACAGGCAATCTCGATGCGCTAATCCGTGAATGTTCACGGCTGCGTGCGACCTATGACATTGCTGGAATTACGAGCGCCTCGGAGCTGGTTTATGCGACAGTTGCAAAGCTCTGCCGCAATTTCGAAATGCCGGGGCCGAACCCCGCATCGATTGAACGATGCTGCGACAAGTTCATTCAACGTCAACTCCTGGCGGAGGCCGGTGTTCCAATACCTGCTTATCGCGTGGCAGCGAATGCGACGGAGGTTGAAAGCGCTGCTGCGGACATCGGCCTGCCGGTGGTTGTTAAGCCAGCCGTAGGCTCCGGTAGCATGGGAGTTCGATTGTGCCGCAACGTCGATGAGGTGGCCGAACATACAACCTATCTGTTCGGCGGGAAGCACACATGGCAGTCTGCGCCGAGGATACTGGTCGAAGAATTCGCACAAGGCCCACAGTATAACGCTGAAGTAATGGGAAATGAGTTCATTGGGATTGCCACCGCTGACTACGGACCACCGCATTTCGTCTGTCGTGAGCACATCTGTCCGGCCCCGCTGCCTGATGACGATTATAAGCGGATCGCCGATGTTTCGCTGCGCTGTTTGCGAGCTCTCGGACTTGGCTGGGGGCCCTCGGAAATTGAACTCCGGTGGACGAAGCGTGGCCCAGTCGTCATTGAAGTCAATCCGCGTCTTACGGGTGGGGGCATTCCTCAACTGGTTCAGCTGGCTTATGGTGTCGATCTCGTCACCGAACACATCAAGCTTGTCATCGGGGACGAACGGAATTTGCGCACAAGGCATTCGCAGACTGCGGCCGTGCGGTTCCTGATTCCTGATAGCGATGGCATCCTCGATTGGATAGGTGGCGACGATCGGGCGGCTGCTGTACCAGGTGTCGCCGAGGTCAAGTTGTATGTTGAACCCAAGATGCCGATCGTCAGGAAACTCGATTACCGAGACCGAATGGGATATGTCATCGCCGTTTCATCCAGTCTTACTGAGACTGAGGCAATACTCCAGCGTGCCGTCGACCTAATCGGCTGGTCGATGAGGCCCTTTCCGTCAATTGGCGAATAGAACAATCTGGTGGCCTTACCTCGCCGAACCAGAGCACGTAGCGCCAGGTAGAAGGTAATTCTCTTCGAAGGTTGGTGCAATTGAGAGAACTAGAGAACGCAGGACGACGAGGATTCTTATCTTCGTTTCTGGGCACCACGATCCTATCGAAGATCGTAAGGCGCACTACCGCACTACCTGCCACCGACAACGCTTCCTGGCTATCGCACGGTGATCAGGGAGATGTGGTGTTGTTCAAGATCGTCGCCGACACCTGCGTGCTCGCTGAGCGTGCCGGGGCGGTGGTTGGCTGATTGTCGGCCTACCGGCGCCGAGCGACCCATCAACGCGCTTGATAGCCATCGACCCCGTCGTACGCTCTGAAGCCCTGCAGGCATGCCCGCCTGCCTAGCCAATACCCACATAAGGAGGCAACGATGACTGACCGATGCACACCAGATGGCGGGAAGGAATTTGCGATCTTCAACCATCTCGAGTCTGAAGTGCGCAGCTACGCCCGCAGCTTTCCCGTCGTTTTCGCGACGGCACGAGGGACCCAGCTGTTTGCGCGCGATGGGACAGCCTATCTCGACTTTCTCATGGGCTGCTCGAGTTTAAATTATGGGCACAACCCCCCTGAGCTGAAGGCCGCGCTCGCAGACTACATTGCGGGCGACGGCATCACCCATGGCCTCGATCTATTTAACGAAGCCAAGGAGTCTTTTCTGCGGGAATTCCGCGAGACGATCCTTAGGCCGCGACAATTAGACTACGTCGTACAGTTTCCCGGTCCGACCGGCGCCAACGCGGTCGAGGCTGCCCTCAAGCTAGCGCGCAAGATCACTGGTCGACCCAACATCATAGCCTTCACCAACGGCTTCCATGGCGTGAGCCTTGGCGCACTCTCTTGCACCGGCAACCGATATCAGCGCGCTGCCGCCGGCCAGCTGCTCGGCGGCGTCACGCGACTACCCTATGACGGCTATCTTGGATCCGCTGTAGACACCGCCGATTACCTTGATCGCCTGCTCTCGGACCCCTCAAGCGGCGTAGACGCGCCGGCGGCGGTGATCGTCGAGACAGTTCAGGGCGAAGGCGGCCTTAATGTCGCCGGCACGGAGTGGCTGCGCAAGGTGGCGGCCATTGCGCGAAGGCACGGAGCTCTGCTGATAGTCGATGACATTCAGGCCGGGGTTGGCAGGACTGATGCGTTCTTTAGCTTCGAAGCAGCGGGACTCCGTCCGGACATTGTCACGATGGCGAAATCGATATCGGGCTATGGCTTGCCAATGGCCCTCGTCCTAATTGATCGACAACTCGACAAGTGGGAGCCGGGAGAACACAACGGCACGTTCCGCGGCAATTGTCATGCTTTCGTCACCGCCCGGGCAGCCTTGGAGCACTTCTGGCGAACGGACAGCTTGGCAGCGTCTGTCAGGGAGAAAGGCAACCTGCTGAAAAGCCGCCTTGATCAGATCGCGCAGAAATACGACCCAAGCCGAGTGTCAGCCAAAGGTCGTGGTATGATACGGGGCATCGATCTGAAGTCCGGCGAGATTGCCGGTCAGGTCGTTAGGACCGCCTTCCAGAGGGGCCTCATCGTCGAGACCGCCGGTCCCAAAGACGAGGTCGTGAAATGCCTGCCGCCCCTCGTCATTGGGGAGGATCAGCTTAAGCAAGGGCTCGACATCCTCGAGGACGCTATCGAAAGCGTGATCGGCAGCGCAGTGAACAAGCCAGCTTGAGAGGTGATATGATCGTCAGGGATGATCTCATGAGGAGAAACTGGCAGCCCGAAGTGTCGAAACGCCGAGCTGGGGAAGCGCTGTTGCCGAGACCGAATTGGTCCTTGTCTGCGTCTTCGACCCTCCGTTGACCGGCCGCGAGGTGCATGATGAGACAGGCGCCTTTCCTCTGACTCCGAGGTGACTTGATGTCGATCTCCCTTTAGCGAGCAACAGCCACAGACCAGAAAAGTGCGACGACTCGTGGAATTCGATCCACCTCCCGTGGCCGGCAATCCGGTGTGACTTCGCATGGTACGGCAGCGCTGCGATCATGTGAGAAGGTGAAAAATGTATGGGGCCAGCGAGCGTGCAATGCGGCCGAGCGCGACATGGTGCCCATGGATGGCTGGCCCCTGGCGCTGCGAGTTGTCAAATCGACCCTATCAATGGCGAAGCGCATCCCATGAAGCTGTTCGTCGCGGCGATGGGCGCCTCGAACTCCACCTATGCCGAGGCGTGCTTGAGCGAGAGCCTGTCCGACTGGATCCGGCGTGCACACGAACCTCTTCACTGTGCCGAAGATCCTAGTGCCCGACAATCTCAGGGCAGCGTCACCAACCCCGATCGCTACGATCCAGGTCTCAACCGGACTTAGGCCAAGATGGCGAGCCCTTACGGCACCACAGTAATCGCGGCGAGGCTGCGAGGTCGCCGTGCAAATTTTCCAGCGCTGTGTCCTGGCGTTACGCTGCGGCAGCGGACACCGGCCGGCGGGGGCTTTGCGATGCCGCCTTCGGCCGCCGCGAAGAGCAGCAGTTCAAGGCCTTCATTCGTCCTCCATCCCCCTTCAGGCAGCGGCAATCTCCGGGTTGGCATCAGGCTTCCCTCGTGAACGAGGTATCCTGCAGACTGGCTGAATTGTCGGCAGAGCGCCCTCCACCTTCGAAAAAGGTGCTCACGGTCGCCTAAATCGCTGCCCCCTGCTCTCAATTGCACTGATGTACGGCGACGATCACCTCTTCGCTGGCACCACCTGCGCGGACGGGGAGGCGGGCCGCTGATTGGTCCTGTTCGCCAAGATCCGAAAATGGTGTTATCGACCAACTGATTAGGTCGACGGCACGCTGAGCTATCGCCTCGGTCTCAGCAAGGCTGGGGGAAATGGCAATGACATGTCCGATAATGTCTCGGTAATCGTCATTCCTGACGATCGGCGTCTTGGGTTCAACATACAACTTGACCTCGGCGACACCTGGTACAGCAGCCGCGCGATCGTCGCCACCTATCCAATCGAGGATGCCATCGCGATCAGGAACTAGGAACCGCGCGCCTGCAGTGCAAGAATGCCTTCTGCGCAAATCCCATTCCTCGCCGATGACAAGTTTGATGTGCTCGGTAATGAGGTCAATACCGCAAGCCAACTGGACCAGGCGAGGAGTGGTCCCACCTGGAATACGTGGATTGACTTCAATGACGACTGGGCCACGCTTCGTCCACCGGAATTCAATGTGCGCTGGCCCCCAGCCAAGGCCGAGAGCCCGCAGACAGCTCATCGAAGCATCCGCGATACGTTCCTGCTCGTCCTCTGTCAGCAGAGCAGGAAAGCTAAAATTATGATAGACGAAATGCGGTAGGGCGCCGAAGTTTGCGGCGCAGATCCCAATGACCTCATTTCCCATTGTGTAAGCGCTATACTGGCGGCCCCGTGCGAATTCTTCGACCAGTATCCTCGGCGCAGATCGCCAAATGTGCTTCTCACCCAAGAGGTAGGTCGTATGTTCGGCTAACTCATCGACGTTGCAGCACAATCGGACACCGTTGCTGCCGCTGCCTACAGCTGGCTTAACAATCACCGGCAGGCCGATCTCCGCGGCAGAGCTTTCCACCTCCGTCGTATCCGCTGCCAGACGATAAGCAGGCATTGGAACGCCGGCCTCCGCGAGGAAGTGACGTTGAACGAATTTGTCGCCGCATCGTTCAATCGATGCGGGGTTCGGTCCCGGTAGATCGAAATGCCGGCAGAGCTTAGCAACTGTCGCATAGATCGACTCATCGAGCCCCGAGAAGCCAGTAATGCCAGCAATGTCATAGGTAGCACGCAGCCGTGAACATTCACGGATCAAGGTATCGAGATTGTCTGTATCGACACGGATTGCCTCAAGCTTTTCGGCCGCGAGATAGTGATACTGAGCTGGATCAGCCGACAGTGTGATTGGATGAAGCCCAAGACCCTGGGCCGCTTTCACATAAAGCAGACCGATACTCCTGTGTCCTTCAACCAGAACAAGCGCTCTTCTTGCCATTGCTATTGACCCTCGGATGCATGCGGTGCGGCGGTGTGAGCGAACATCGGGCACTAGCTTTTTCAGCAGTGCCTTTCCTCAGACCTTGCGGTGAAGGTACCATCGTCAGCGATCTGCGGACGCAAAGAGTCTGTAATTTTACTTGAAGGTATTGTTACAATTTTTTTCGGCCATCGTGTGCTACGGGGAGCGTCTCGACGAATTTTCGAGGGTTGCGGTGTTCAAGCCAAGTCGGTTTCAGTCAAGCCGTCTACGAATTCGAGGCTCAGGAGCTTTCGGTCATCATGGCTATCGACGTGAGGGAAACTCCTACTCACGCGGCCGACAGCATCGTACGCAACATCGGCCTGTGAGCCTTTCGGCCATGCAAAGAAGCCTCTCGCTTGGCGGTAATGCAGTTCACTTAGGCACCTTCAGTGTTCTGACAGGATATTTGGCTGGTAGCTTTTTGACGACACGGGGGCATGATCGCCCC